>CBFDDM010000019.1:0-37902 GCA_965603565.1 uncultured Anaerolineales bacterium
AAGAAATCCATGCGACAATGAGATACAGAAAAAGGTGACGGAGCCTGCCGCCACAAAGCAAGTGGAAAAGGGCGCTACATAGAGTGGCAATGACCAGGCCGATGATAATCGTGTGTGTGCTCACGGAAGGATCATACCTCCGCCAATACAGATTTCGTCATCGTAAAATACAGCCCACTGACCAGGTGTAACGTCCACCAGCGGTTCCGACAGTTGAACGAAAACGATTCCATCGCAATCATGTTCGATCTGTGCCTGAACAGGTTTTGACTTGTAACGTACCTGGACCATTACGCTGATCTTCGTGGGGGAGGACTCAGCGTTTATCCAATGGATGCTGCCGACCTTGAAGGTTTTCCGGCCGAGGTCCCGGCGGTGACCGACGATCAGTGCATTCTCAGCGACATCCTTCTCGATCACATAGTAGGGTTCCGGGGCGGCTACACCTATGCCCTTACGCTGGCCAATCGTGTATGCTGCCAAGCCGCTGTGCGTCCCGATCTGTGCTTTATTTGCATCGATGATCGGGCCAGGTTCGAGCAAGCGGAGATCGTGCTGCTCAAGAAATTTGCGGTAGTCCATCTCCCCGAGAAAACATAAATCCTGGCTATCTGCTCGATCTGCAACCGGCAGGTCATTCTCCTTTGCGAAAGCGCGCACCTCCTCTTTAAGCATGTCGCCGATTGGGAAGATAGCGCTGGCTAGCTGTTCCTGGTTCAAAACGTGCAGGACATAGGATTGGTCCTTGCTGCGGTCTGAAGCCCTGAGCAGCAAGTGTTTATCCCCATCGGCTTGCACTCTTGCGTAATGCCCGGTCGCTAAGTGGGTAGCTCCCATCGTGATTACTCGATCTCTAAGCCATCCCCAGCGCACATTGCGATTGCAGGAGATACAGGGGTTTGGCGTCAATCCCTGTGCATAACCATCAAGGAACATCTCAACAACTTGAGATTTGAAATAGTCTTCGACATCGAGAACGTAGAAAGGAATATCGAGCCGCGCCGCGATGGAGCGGGCATTGGACACATCTTGTGGCGTGCAGCAGCGGTTCTCGTGTTCAGGTCCAGCACTCCATAGCCTGAGCATGACACCGAAAATGTCCTCGCCTTGATGGACAAGCCGAAGCGCTGCGACCGAACTGTCAACTCCTCCGCTCATCGCAACGGCAATCCGTCGCTTTGCCATCATCAGGCTTTCTCCCTAATCCTGATGCGTTGGATGATCTCTGAAAGTGCTGAGACAAAGCTGTCAACATGATCTTGAGTGGAGCTTCTGCCGAGTGTGACGCGCAATGCGCCCGAAGTAAAATCTTCGGTATACCCAAGCGAGGTGAGCAATTCGGACGGTTCGGGTCTCCCCACTTTGCAAGCGGAACCTGAGGAGCAGGCAAAGCCGCGCAGGTCAAGAGCGGCGAGCAGTTCATTGCTATCGATATCTGCGAATGCAAAAGAAGCATGATGCGGCAGGCGGTGGACAGCATCGCCGGTAAGTTCGCAATCGCTGATGCGATCGAGGACATTCTCAATGATGTTATCTCGAAGCGGCTTGATACGCGCCGCCTCAGCATGCCAATCGGATTGAGCGAGTTCCAACGCTTTGGCCGCACCTACAATCAATGGTACGTTGTGCGTGCCGGGGCGCATGCCGGATTCCTGGCTGCCGCCCTGCATAATCGCATCCATTGAGTTTGGATCGCGGGCATAAAGAATGCCTACACCCTTGGGTCCGTAAAACTTATGTGCGCTGAGCGAGAGGAAATCCACGCCAAGTTTATCGACGTTTAATTCGATGAAATTAGCACATTGAACAGCATCGACGTGTAAAAATACAGGCTTATCGCTCAAGAATCCGCCGACTTCTGAGATGGGGTTGAGCGTGCCAATCTCGTTGTTGCCAAAGATCATGCTGACAAGTGTGATTTTATCCGAGATCAATCCCTCGAATTCAGTGGAGCGAAGCCTGCCGCCTTTATCGACCGGCAGGAAGGAGTGCATCCCATGCCCACGCTCCTGAATAATGCGGAGCGGCTCAAGTATCGAGGGATGCTCGACCGGCGTTGTGAGCACGTGAAAGGGATTGCCTTTTTGAGCCTGCCTGGAAGCCAGTCCCTGGAGCACGATGTTGTTGCTCTCCGTCGCGCATGCGGTGAAGAAGATCGAACCTGGAGAGCAGCCCAGGAGGTGGGCGACAGTCTGGCGTGCATCTTCGACGGCCGCCTCCGCTCGCTGACCATGGCGATGAAGCGAAGATGGATTCCCAAAAAGGTTACTGAAGAAAGGTTCCATCGCGGCGAACACCCGGTCGTCGACCGGTGTTGTCGCAGAATGATCCAGGTAAATTACATCTGTATTCATAGCGTGCAGATTCTATCACGGGCATTTGATTCTGAAATCTCCGCATGACCCGAGATCCGTTTATAATGAATCTGAATTTACATGATCAAGGAGGCATGGTGCCATGGAGACTTTAATCGATACGATCCATGCTCGGGAGGTACTTGACTCGCGGGGCAACCCGACAGTGGAAGTGGAGGTCACCCTATACGATGGAAGTTGGGGCCGAGCTCTGGTTCCATCGGGAGCATCCACAGGCGTTCATGAAGCTCTTGAACTCCGGGATGGTGACGATTCTCGCTATGGAGGTAAAGGGGTCACGAAAGCAGTTTCAAATGTCAATAGTGAGATCGCTGACCATCTGGAAGGGTGGGATGCCGCCGACCAGCGCGGCATAGATCTGGCGATGATTGAGCTCGATGGCTCGGAAAACAAATCAAGGCTCGGGGCAAACGCGATCCTTGGAGTCAGCCTGGCCGCTGCCAAAGCGACCGCGAATTCGCTGGGGCTGCCGCTATACCGCTATCTTGGCGGTGTGGGTGCGCACGTATTGCCCGTCCCCATGCTAAACATTTTGAATGGTGGAGCTCATACGGGATGGCAATCGACAGATGCACAGGAATTCATGATCATGCCGCTTGGAGCTCCAACTTTCTCCGAAGGTCTGAGATGGGGAGCCGAGATCTACCACACGCTTAAGAATGTTCTACGCGAAAAAGGTTATACCGCCTTGGTTGGTGATGAAGGCGGATACGCGCCGGCGCTTAAAGCCAACGCTGAGGCGATCGAGGTCATTCTAGAAGCGATCGAAAAGGCAGGTTATACACCGGGCGAAGATATCGCGATTGCACTCGACCCGGCCGCATCGGAGTTTTACAATGCCGAGAAGAAGGTCTATGAGCTCCGCACAGAGAATAAAGTCCTGAACGGCGCGGAGATGGTCGGCTTCTGGGCGGATTGGGTCGAAAGATACCCGATCGTCTCGATCGAAGACGGGCTCGGCCAGGATGATTGGGAGAGCTGGGAGCTCATGACCCAGGAGCTTGGTGAAAAGGTCCAGATCGTCGGTGACGATCTGCTTGTGACGAACCCCGAACGTGTCAAGAAGGCGATTGAAACGGATGCCTGCAACTCTTTGCTGGTAAAGGTGAATCAGATCGGCAGCTTGACAGAGACGTTCGAGGCGGTCGGGCTATGCCAATCCGCTGGCTGGACCGCAGTGACCTCGCACAGATCCGGCGAGACGGAGGATGCGACCATTGCAGATCTCGCTGTTGCCATGAACACCGGGCAGATCAAGACCGGTGCACCGGCCCGCTCAGACCGAGTTGCGAAATACAATCAACTGCTGCGCATCGAAGATGAGCTTGATGATACTGCTGTTTATGCGGGTTGGGGCGCGCTGCGGAACGCGAACTAGTCGAAGCAAAGCCGAAAAGTCCAATTGATAAAACAAAGCAGGGCCGGCCAATCAGCCGGCCCTTTCTGATTATTTTTTAAACTGAGCTCTCATCAAGGTGCCGATGAGGACAAATCGACCTCGCTGTTGGTGCTGGGCGCGGGCGAACTGCAGTAGGGACAAACCTGCCATGGCAGCTCGAGCAATTTGCCGCAGTTGCGGCAGGTCTTGCGTAGACGCGTGTGGCAGTGAGCACAAATGACCCAGTCTGCATCGACCTGGCTGCCGCAACCCGGACAGAGCGAGCGTTCCTCGATCTGTGAAAGCAGCGCCTCTTCTTCGAGTGTGCGCAGGTAAACTTCTTCCATCGTCTCGGCTGGTCGCACGACCAGGTAGATCACAAGCCCCGGAATGTTGAGGATCGCAGTGCTCAGCACGGCAAGGATGTGCACCAGGCGGTCCTCACTGCGTTTGCGGATATCTCTTGATGTCCAGAAGATGATGCTGAGCCAGAGGGCAGCCAGAAAAGCACCAAAGAATGCCGTAAGGAATGTCAGAAATCGGCTCAGGTCGCTCAGTCCAAGGAACATGTATGCCTCCAACGATGGGCAATTATAGCACGCAGCTAATAGGCAGGATGCAATTTCCAAGCCGCTTTGACAGGTACTTGCCACTGTACTATATTGGCCAGGATGAGAATAGGAGCATCACAAGGGGGCTATCATGGGGCGATACAGGATTACCGACTTGGATCGTGCGGACCGGCCACGTGAACGGCTTGCCAGCGTTGGCGCGGCCGCACTCTCAAATGCAGAGCTGATCGGAATACTGCTCGGGTCTGGCATTCGCGGACAGAACGCGGTTCAGCTTGGCCAATCGCTCTTGATTGACCTGGAGGGTATCGCTCATCTGCCCAGGATCTCATATGAGGAGCTCTGCAAGCGCCGGGGCATTGGGCGGGCGAAAGCGGCTCAGCTCATCGCGGCCATCGAGTTAGGGCGGCGGATAAGTGTAGCCAGCGCTGGTGACCGTCCCAGGATTCAATCGCCCGACGATGCAGCCAACTTGCTGCTTTATGAGATGGGGTCGCTTGAGCAAGAGCATCTGCGTGTGCTGTTGCTGAACACGAGGAATGAGTGTATCCAGACCGTGGAGGTCTACCGCGGTTCACTGAACAGTTCATTGATACGGGTGGGTGAAATCTTCAGGGAAGCGATCCGTCAAAATGCTGCCGCGCTGATCGTGGCGCACAATCATCCCAGCGGCGACCCAACGCCGAGCCCCGAGGACGTCGCGGTCACCCGGGCTATTGTCGAAGCCGGGAAAATGGTCGATATTGAGGTTCTAGATCATTTGGTCATTGGCCATAATCGCTTTATCTCACTGAAGGCGAAGGGCCTGGGGTTCTCACCCGATTAGGGATCACTATGGAATATCAAATTTTGTTGCTGCCCCGAAAAGACTACTGGGATTGGGTTCGCGCCTGTAAGGATTATGTGCTCGAATACGGCCCCAACATGACCCAGGACCCGGGTACAGCAGCCCGCTACATGGCTCCGGCACAGGTGATTACGTTCCCAATCGCCCCAGAAGGTTATCCTGAACTCGGTGATCCAGAGCAATGGTTTTATGCAAATCACGCAGGGGTGAGGCTGGATCCGATTGAAGCTGTCACACCGAAAGAACTTGAAAAAGAATTCCAGCGCCGCATCAAGGACCAGGACCGTTATGGTCAAAAGCGGAAGCCATTCTTTTTAGAATGGCCCACGGATTATGCAGTGATCACGCAACCCTTTGGTGCCAACCCTCAAATCTACACTCGCTTCGGTATGCCTGGCCATGAGGGTCTGGATATTCGCGCCCGAAATAACACGAATATCTATTGCTGCGCTGAAGGCAGCGTGTATCGAGTGCATTTGTCTCCAAAAACGCATGCCTACGGCATACACGTTCGCATCAGGCATAAAGATGGCTACAAGACGGTCTATGGACACCTGGCAAAGGCGCTCGTGGAGGTGGGAGAGCAGGTGGAAGCCGGACAGCTGATTGGCATTGCCGATTCGACGGGTGCATCGACAGGCGCACACCTGCACCTGACGCTCAAACGCGACGGTGCTACGAAGAGGAAAGAGACCGTATATCCAAAGGACGTCATCGATCCGACACCCTTCATGGTCTGGCCGCAGCGTGCTTCCCGCAAATCATTTTCACCAAATACATGGATCCCTGAAAAATGTCTCATCGGAGCCCATGGTGTTGCGTCGGGCGCATTAAGTGAAAGAGCCATGGAATTGATTCGCCAGGCTAGGCTGGAGGCGCTGAAGCTCAACCTGGAGGAATCACTCGAGACCGTCGATTCACTGCGGGCGTGGAATCCTTCGCTGTTTCTGATGGTCAGGGTTACCAATGATTTCTCGCGTGCCTCCGTGGAAAGCAAATCTTTCACTGAAGCGGTTATGCCGGCTGTGGACCGCTTCTACCAAGCCGGAATTCGCTATTTCGAGCTTCATACAAATCCGAATCTTCAGGTAGAGGGGTGGCAGCGCAGCTGGGATAGTGGTGGTGAGTTCTCGATTTGGATACGTTCGGTTGCAGCTGCATTGCGGGGTGCGTTCCCGGAAATAAGTCTGGGATTCCCCGGGCTCTCACCTGGCGACACTGTCTCTGGGTGGCGTGCGAACGCGGAAGAGTTCCTGCGCCAAGCCGAAGAAGCTGTCCATGAACTCGATTGGTGCGGGGTCAATTGTTATTGGACCGATCCGTTTGGGATGCAGTCGATCCATGGTGGTCGCTGGTTTGAGTTCTACCGCAATCGGTTCCCCGATAAGCTGCTTATGATCACCGAATTCTACAACCCCTCGCCGGGTGTGCCGGCCAGGACGAAGGCCGAACAAGCGCTTGCATACTTTCGAAGTCTCCGCAGCGAGGTGGGTATCGGCGCGGCGTTTTCGTTCACGATAACATCCAATGGAGGCTACGATTCGGTCATCTGGAGTGGGGCGAAGGATCGATCTGCGGAGTGGGCTGATACAATCGGGGGACGCAGCTTCTGAAAACCTTAACTAAATGATCCGTTTAGACTATCTACTCCCGGATTCGGCGTCTACGATAGATTATTAGGAAAACCACTGCAGTCAGGATAACACCAGCGATCGTCAAAACATAGAAGCGCCCCGCGTATCGCCCAGGAGTAGCATTAGACTCAAAGGCAATATCTCTCCACTCTGACTCCAATTGATCGAGCGAGCGCTGATACACTCGCTGCACTCCCCCTGTACACGTTGTCCCTTCCTCATAAGCGTCTAGCAGATGAACAATACCGCCAGTGCCGTAGATATCGATCAGGTAATCAGTGAATGATGCGCTTTGGGCGTAGGCGAGCACTCTCTCATCTCCAGAAATTGGAAAGCTTGTGCACAGCGATTCCATCTGGATGAGTTCATCTTGTTCAGCTGATCTGGCAAGCGTTTCTGCATAGAGGCGGCGAGGTGATTGCTCTTCCAGCGTGGCGAGGCCTTCGTTGAGCCAGACTGGCATGTTATCCATGGCCGCTCCCATACGCTCATACAGGAGCACATGGACGAGCTCGTGAGGGAGCTCCTGCTCAAGGCGTATGAGCGTCTCAGGACCGCTCTCGCCAGCGATGAGAACCACACCAAGTTCTGGAAGAGCGTGGGCGGATGCCTGGAGTATCCCCGCCTGGCGCAGACTATTTTGAAGCTCTGTTTGGCTCGGATAAACATACACATGCTGTTGAGCTGAAGGAGGCACCGCGAGAACGCGGCGGATTCCAGGCAAAGCCTCCTCGGCGATGGCATGGATATCCTGTGCCCATTGAAGATCTCCATCGACCCAGTGGATCGACAATCCATCCCTGGAAAGCTCCTGCCAAGAATACCTTTCATCGAGATAGGTCTGAACACTGGGCTCTGTAGCTGTTGTGGACCCGTCTGCAAAATCGATCTGCCAGTAATACTCAAATTGAGCAAATGGAAGCAGGTTGATCGATCCAACGTCAAATTCGATGGAAGCCTGAGGTGTGGTCGCTGTAATGATTTCTACGACGTTCGCTTGAAATTGACCATCCGGGGATGTGCGTAGAGATAATGCTGCGCGAAGCGGCGCGACCGGTGATTCCATTGACAATGTGAATGTAATGGTCTCCCCGAATTCGATGAGCACATCTTCATCCAGGGTCGGCTGATGTGTGTCCTGTGCCATGGCAGCAGAGGGTATAGTCAGAAGGATCACAAGTAGAAAAACCGGCAATGCAGAAGTTGCGAATCGGATTTTCATGCCAGGAGTGAGAGGATGATCGTGAGCGTGATGGGGCTGATCAATGTTGTTATGAATACTGCGCCGGTCACAAATTCGGGCTCCGTTTCAAACTTGAGCGCAAGGATGCTGGTAAGCACAGCTGAAGGCATACCCGCTTCGATGATCGATGTGTTGCGGGCAAGTTCAGGCAGATGAAAAAATGGGCTGATGCTCCAGGCCAAAAAAGGCGAGATCACGAGCCGGATGAAAATCACAAGCGCAAGCGGACCTGCATGTATTGGGAGGCCTGATTTACCAATTTGCATGCCTAATATCACCAGCATGACGGTGATCGTTGCCACGGCGAGCAGGTCAACAGCCTGGTATAACGGCGATGGGACCCCGAACGGCAGGAACTTGAAAAGCAGGCCAAGAAACACGGCGAAGACGGCAGGTACTCGCAGCATTTCGATCAGTGCCTGTCGCAAGCTGGATCGGCCGGCTGTGAGTATAAAAACTCCGAGCGCATTTGCCCACAAGGTGAGGGTGATAAAGAAGATGCTCGCCCAGGCAAGGCCGGCCTCACCGAATGCAAGCTTATTCAATGAAAGACCATAATTGCCTGCGTTCATGAAAGCTGCGACCACCAACACGGCTGCGGTTAATCCTGGGGGTAGTTTCAGCAGTTGTGCAGCCATCCAGGCAATGATCAGGCAGAGGAAAATCACCGCCGATGCGAGCAGGATAACCTGCAATACTTCGCCGCCGCCGAGTTCAGAATCGATAACCAGGATGAACTGAAGCGCTGGCAATAGAACGAAGTAACTCAGGTTGACCAGTGGTTGTGGGTCTAGAGACAGCAAACGCTGGAGCAGGAAACCCACTCCAGCGACGAAGATTATCGGAAATAAGTTATCGAGAAAGACGCGGAGGAGTTCGTCCAAAAGGGCTACTCCACATCCGGCCCCTCGTAATCGAGCAACGCAAAGTCTGGTGATCCCTTCATGAACGCGAGATGGTCGAGGGCATCATCGATCACTTTGAGCAGATGTTCCTCATCGGTCATATCCTGGAGAGCGATGAGCGCTTCTTCGGCACGCTCGCCACCGATTTGACCCAGGGACCAAACGGCTGCTTTCTGAACATCGTTGTGTACATCGTCAAGCAAATCGATGAGCGGCTCAATCGCGGTTGCTAGTTCGAGTTCACCGGCGGCCCGTGCGGCTTCTGCCCTGATGAAAGGGTAGGGGCTCGTTATTTCCGCAAGCACCTGTGGCTCCCATCGTTGATTGTAGCTGCGTCCCATTGCAACAATAGCCGATTTCTTTATCTCCGGGGCATCCGATTCGTAAGCTTGTTGGATAACGCGTTCGCTCTCCTTCCGAGAAGAATATCCCAGCGCTTCTATGCAAGATTGATTCAGCAGATTGACGGCGTCGTTCTCCAGGATCTTGAGCAGCGTATCTTCAATATCCTGATGCAATTCGGAAGAAATTTCATCCAATTCGCCCATGAGGACGTATCTGCCAAGGGCATCGGCAGCAGCCACCCTGACGTCTCCGGATGGATCCTTTTGGAGTGATTCAAGGTATACAGCGACCAGGTCTGGGTCTTTACATTCCCAGAGGTTGGAGATCGCGATCCTGCGTACATCCTGGTCATGATCGCGCAGGCTCGCACGATTGATGAGTTCGAAATTAAACTCGATGTTCTCATCTGCTTGTCTGCCCAATTCTTCGATCAGCTCACGCTTGCGTGAGGCGCTCAGTGCCTCCCAGACCTCAAGGAAGGCGCTGAGATCTTCGCGGTTCATATCCGAGAAAGCGGAAAAGTCCTCGACCGGTACGGGTGAGTCTTCTTTTGCTAATTGGGGCAGCAGATCAAGCAGTTCCTCGGTGATCATTTCAGGGCAGTTCTATTGGGTCTATGAAATCCTGCAGGTTGAAATATACCATCAGCACCAGCAGGAGCAAGAAGCCAATTGCATGGGCCAAACCTTCGAGACGAGGAGAAATGCGTCGGCCAATGATGGCTTCGATGAAGACGAAAAGCAAACGACCGCCATCCAGAGCCGGGATTGGGAGTAAATTCGCAATGGCCAGACCGACACTGATCACCCCGAAGATATTCAGCGTGAAGAACGGACGCTGGGCTGACTGGTCGATGTCGCTGGCCCAGGCGATCATGTCGTGGATTCCCTTCAAGCCGGCGACGCGTGCCTCTTGTTCCGATGCAGAACCGGAAATGATCCTCCCCGGCAGCTGGATGATTGCCATGACTTGTGCGCCGATCGAATTCAGACTTTGCTTGGCAGATTCGAACCAACCCAAATCATCGGGCGGGTAACCAAGGGTGGCTCCGATCGGTCCTTGTCCCTCCGGAAATTCCTCCCGGGGGATCAGCGTGATCTCGATGGGTTCACCATCGCGTACAACCGTCATTTCGAGAGGTTCGCCAAGCGAATCTCTGATCACAGATTGCAAACTCTGAAAACCGTCCACCTCGAATCCGCCAGCTTCCTCGACGATGTCGCCGGGCTGGATACCGGAAGTCTGGGCCGGTGAACCGACTACGACATCGGTAATGAGCACACGATCGATATCAGGGGCGGCAAATTTGAACGCGAAAAGGAAGGCGACGAAAGCCAGGAAAATGTTCGCGGCAGGGCCAGCAATGAGCACGAGCGTACGCGTGAGTTTGCTCGAAGCTGCCAGGCCATCCGGCACTTCCGGGTCGTTCTCACCGGCAGGTCGGACAAAACCTCCAAACGGGATCCAGTTAAGCGTATATTCCGTTCCACCTGCTTCAAAAAGCTTGACGAGGCGGGGTGGAAAGCCGATTCCAAATTCCTCGATTTTTACACCACGCCATTTCGCGACAAGAAAATGCCCAAGTTCGTGGCCAAAGATAAGCGTGCCAAGCACGACAACAAACAATAGAAAATCAGACACAGATTACCACCTATTTATTGGTCAAGTCCGGTAGGAATTATATCACCGTGAGGACGACGTTACTTGGTCGATGAGGCGTGCACCTTCGCCCGGTGTAGCGTGTATAAGGTCCAGAACACCATCGATTTCCCGCAGTCGCCGTTCGACTACTCCGGAATGCGCCGATGTGCAAATAACATGTACATTGGGCCCTGCATCCACAGTGTAGCAAGCATCGATGCCCTCACGGCGCCATTGCATTACATTTCGCATAATCATAAGGGAGGCCGGTTGGAGATAAAATAGCGAGGGGGTGGAAGTGAGCATGACGGCGTGCATCAGGTTTGAATCCTGTTCCACGATCTGGGCGAAGGTATTAAAATCTCGATCGGTGAGGGCTTGCTTGCATATCTGCAGGCGCCGGTCTGTATCCTTAACCCTTGCCGACTGTATCGGGCTGGTCTCAGCGAGCGGATGCCCTTCCGATGAGCCGGTGGCCTTGTGGCCGCGATCAACAACGGTGACCCAATCTTCTAATTCCCAGTGGTCACCCGGGAGCAGAGGGCTTGCATATGCCTCGGTATCGCTCTCACCGGTCTTCATTTCCACAAATCCACCGAAGATTGAGCGTGCTGCTGAACCGGATCCCCGGCGGGCGAGCATGGACAGCTCAGGGGGGGTGAGTTCTAGAGAAAAAGCCGCACTTGCAGCAAGCGCCAATGCTGAAAATGCCGACGCGGAAGAGGCAATGCCTGCACCGGCGGGGAAGTCGTTTACGCTTTCGACTTTTACTCCCTCATCGCGACCGGTCAGCTCGCGAAACAATGACAGGAAGTTTGACACTCGCGCCCATTCTTGACCTGTTTTGAGATCGCCGTTCAGGACAAACACATCCTCTGTGCCCGAATCGAGAAGCTCAACGCGTGTCTCCGTTTCAACGCCGCTAAGCGTCATGGACAGCGATGCATTTGACGGGATACGCAGCTGATGATCGCGGTTGCCCCAGTATTTGATGAATGCGATGTTGGGCGAGGCGGTTGCTTTTGCTTTCACGGTTGGCATGGGATTTATTGTAGCCTGAATGGATTCGCTAGGAAATTTAGAGAAGGACTGCTAAGATTTTCAAGCTTCAATGACCTGAACCTGCGTTCCTCCGGGCATGGAGATGGTCACATCACCCGGATCGGCAGGCACATGTGGAGCAGTCCAGCGAAAGACCCAATGCGCATCTTCTGGGCGAGCGTTTACGCAACCATGGGACATTGGAACACCGAAATTGTTGTGCCAGAAGGTGGAATGGATCGCAACCCCGTTGCCAACGAAGAGCGTGGTCCACCCAATCCCTGGAAGATCGTACCCACCACCGGTTGTGCCTCCACTCATGTGCAAGCTGACAACCTTCCGCCAGATCGGATGTTGCCCCAGGGGCGTCGCCCACTCGTCGACAGCGGTACCAGATGCATCGAACTTGGCGCCGGTGGAGATGCGGCAGTAATGAACTTCACGTCCGTTCTCATAACAGGACATCGTCTGGCGTGTCACATCGACAACGACGCGCTTATCCTCAATATCCGCTGAGATGGGGGTGAACTCTTCTGGTTCAAGTGGCTGGAAAGCGGTTGCTTTGGCGAGGAAGATGTCGCCATAGCCAAATCTCTCGGTAAGGCGGTAAAACACCTGGCCGGTGTTTTCATCCGTCTCGACGCGATCTGCCCAGAGTATCTGGCTGTAGTACAGGCGTGGGTTGGGGTTTTCTTTGAGTGATGGCGCCCGGGCAGGTGGGTTGGCGATGATCAGGTCTACGTAGGGCACCGTTACGCGAACCCACATACCTGTTCCAAGGCTTGTCTCGGGAAGTGTCTGGACCGGGTCGTTCGAGATATTCTTGACGGGCTGGATGTTGCCTGACCACAGGTACCCGTCGGGCGTCTCGATCCATCTCTGATTGATGCGATACGGATGGTATCCGACGATCTCCCGCTGCCAGGCAATGATCGCATCTTCATATAAGGGGCCAACGACACTGCTGGTTGCGTCGGGTCTGCTGTGCAGGTCGACCTTCGCTACGGCGACACGTCCTAGATGCCTGCTTTGAGGGACATCTGGAAGCAATAGTGTCTTCTTTGACGCAAGGGTTAGTGAGCCGGCTGTGAGCGAGCCGAGCTTTAAAAACGATCTGCGGTTGAAGTCAACTTTCCGAGAAACGTCACTGTCCATTATTGGAGGATCGTATCACATTCATATGCGTTTGTCGCTGTTTTCTAGATTACATACCCGGGAAAATGAGTCTGGAGATCAGGTCGGGATGAAATCGCTCGAGAAGGGGTGATAGAATAGCAAACCATATAAAAGTTTGTTGGAGTTATCGATCCATATGAGTTCTCAACAGAGCGGATTAATGCGACTTGCATTCGGGTTTATAGTGATTATTGTAATAATGATAATCGCCGCGTGCAGCGGCGGTCAGCCTGCGGAGGTGACCAGCACGACCGAGGTGTTGGTTACAGCGACTGCCTTGCCTTCTCCCACGCCAACGGCAGGTCCAGGAGAAGTGCTGCTGCATTTGCCTCCTGAGCTCGAGCACAATGTGCAAGAATCGATTGAAAACTTGCTTGTAAGCCTCGCAGATGATAACGGCCTTATCGTAAAGCAGATTGGTGCCGATGTTGGAGCTGAGCTTTCACCCGAGACTCGCCTGGTTGTTTCTCCTGGGGAGGTCGAAAAAATTGCGGAATTAGCAGCCGAGAATCCTGAAATCGGCTTCATCTTCATGGGAAGTAATTTTGAAAGAGCGAGCAATTTATACGTAATCCAGCATCATGAAGGGCGCTACAACCAATCGGGTTTTCTATCGGGATACACTGCCGCGCTGATAACCGCAGATTACCGGGTTGGCGGTATCGCATTGGACGGCGATGGTTTGGAGAACGCCGCGTTGCAGGGCTTTCTAAATGGTGCCGTCTTTTACTGCGGTCTATGCCGACCAACATATCCTCCTTTCAATAATTACCCACAATCGCAGTTCATTTCATCGGCTCAGACGGAATCTCTACTTGCTGCGGTCCAGGCGATGCGGGACCTTGGTGTAACAACAATCTACTTGTCACCGGGTCTGAGCACCCAGGAACTATTTGAGGGTTTGCAGAATACTGGGATCCGTTTTATCGGTTCTGGTATCCCGGAAGATCCAGTTGGCTATACCTGGGTGGCGAGCATATCACCTGATTACTTGAATGGAATCCAACTAGCGTGGGAAGCGTGGTTAGCGGGCGAGGTTCCCGTTGTAATCGAACCGCCTATGACTATTTCTAATGTTGATGGGGAGACGTTGAGCCCGGGCAAGTTGGAGCATATCGAGCAAGTGATCCAGGATTTGGCTTCGGGTCGCATTGAACCGGGCGTGGATCCCCAGACCGGTGAAGCACGCTGATGATCCATGTTTTGCATCATTAAATCGAAGCAAAAAGCTCCCTGAGGGGAGCTTCTCTTTTGGGGTGCCTGACGGGTTTCGAACCCGCAGCCTCCTCATCCACAGTGAGGCGCTCTGCCATTGAGCTACAGGCACCACGACACGGGATTTAGTGTACCGCCGTTAGTTATCGGATGCAAGATATCTGCATAGGAGCAGGGGCTAACCTTGCGTGGTTTCAGGTGTAATCAAGGGGCGTTTTGGAATAACCAGCCTGGTTCCTAACTCAAGTATCTTACCGCGGCCGCTGCAGTCACTGGCCAGATTGGCTTGCGCGATTGTGCTCCCGAAGATGTTATTCCGGTAGACCGATTGTGAAATCTGTTCATACGAAAAGATGGGTAGATATTCATCGACAGTAAAGACGCAGGGGAAGCTACCACCAGCGCAATCCGGAAGGAATTTGAACTGGCCGAGTGCCTCCCTGATGCGTGCTTCATACGTGCCAGACGGCGCAGCTGGCATGATCGTGAGGGGTCTACCGATGTCGCGGTCATATCCGGAGAGGCGTGGATAGGTGCCATCCTCACGACGATTCACATTCATTATTTCAGGATAGCGGCAGTTGTCACCATAAGGGGAATCCTGCGCGATCTGCTCCCAGCGGTCACCTTCTGAGAGCACATACGTGCAGGGAGCATTGTTGAGGGCAGCGTCGCAGCTGCCCGTGGATTGGTATGAGATGCCAGTGGGGGAGGGCGTTGCCCTAATCGGCCCGGGTGTTGTGGTGACAATGACAGTTTGGACGACGGTAACCTGGGCTGTGTGGACCAGTACAGCATGCGTCGGCTGGGATTGAAGAGTGCCGTCGAGCTGAGCAACCCTGGTGCGGCAAGCGTCGACGTCCACGCTGCAAAGCACATTGCGATCGTGCAGCGAGCCAAAGGCGAAGGCAAGCAGTGGAAAGAAGATGCCCACGATCAAGCCGGCGAGCTTGAGCCTTCTTTTCAGATCGCTTTCCGACTTCTGCTCGGCTGAGTTCTGCTCACTATCGGTCATGTGCTCCCCCAAGAATGCGGACAGAATTTTATCAACGCTAGCACGAAATGGCCGCGTCCGATCGCGGGCGCGGCAACAAACAGATCAGTCTGATGAAACCAGCCCTTCTAGGTGGGCAATTAGCTCGTCTCGAGCCACGCTGACCTGCTCACCAGTGCGCATATCCTTCACGGCAACCGTGTTTGACTGAATCTCCTCCGGCCCGAGTATCAGCGTGAAGGGGATATCCTGGCGATCAGCATACTTGAACTGCCGGGGCAGCCGGACAGGTTCCGGATACCACTCCGTGCGAAATCCAGCGGCACGCAGCTCGGCTGCCAGACGCATCGAATCCTTTACGCTTTGCTCATCGAAGGTTGTCACAAAGAAATTCGCAGGGTTAGGTCGTAATTCCGGCAACACACCGCTCTCCTGCATGACCAATTGAAAGACTACGTCGCCCAAAGCGAAGCCTGTAGCGGTGATCGGTTCGCCTCCAACTGCGGAGACCAGATCATCGTAGCGTCCGCCGCCAAGTACTGCGCGATGATTGCCAGCGACGTCGCGCGCCTCATATACCGTTCCTGTATAGTAGTCCAGGCCGCGGATGATTGTCGGGTCGTACTCAATATACCCGCGAGCACCGAGCGTCTCTGCCGCCTCAATGAAGGCGACCAATTCTTCTGAATCCTTCCAGGCATCATCCTGTTGCAGAAGTTTTTCGAGCCCGCTGATCTGCGTTTCGTTCAATCCTTGATCGCTCGCATACTCTTGCCATTCATGCGAGCTCAATTTTTCTTTGCGATCAATGACCTGGAATGTTTTGTTAAGCATCGGTCCTGTGATTTCAAGTTCGGCCAGCTGATTTTCAACCAGCCTGCGGTTGTTAATCTTGATGCGGATAAGGTCCGGCGTAAGGCCGACGGCTTCAAATAGAGAAGCTCCGACGGCGACAACTTCTGCATCCGCCGCTGGTGAATCTACGCCAATGAGGTCGATGTTCCACTGAAAGAATTCTCGCGAGCGACCTTTCTGGGTGCGTTCATAACGCCAGAATGGACCGAAAGACCACCAACGAAGTGGGAGCAGGATCGCTTTCCCATGCTGGGCGACCATGCGGGCCAGCGAGGGTGTAAGTTCAGGACGCAGTGCAATCTCAGATCCGCCTCGATCCTCGAAGACATAAGCTTGTTCTTTAACGAGCTCTTCACCCGATTTGGCTGCGTAGAGCTCAAGGCGCTCAAGGAAAGGGCCATCGTATTCCTGGTAGCCAAAGGACTCGGAGGCGGTGCGGATCTTCTCGTGTAGCCAGGTACGAAATGCCATATCCTCCGGATAAAAATCACGAGAACCGCGAACCGGTTGGATCATCGACATGCAAAGATCTCCTTCAATGCCTAAACAAGATTGAATACCCGCGCGTTTTATCCGAGCAGCGTGATCGGTTCGCCGGGACGAATTGTGCCGCTGTGTTTCACTATGGCAAGCATACCGCGCATATTTTCCGAAGCCTTCATCAAGCCTGGGCGGATGTCTTCTAGTTTACTGCAGGGGTCACAAACATCGACGATTTCCAGGACCACTTCGCCAGATCGCAATTGACTGCCGATGGGCAAAGAGTCCAGCTTTAGCCCCGAGACCGTGATGTTTTCGCGTAAGTCACCAGGATGAAGCTTCAAGCTGCGAAGCTGTTCCAGGTCCACAAGCAAGACCTGCCGGCTGCGCCGCCCGTAGGACTGGTCTCCACGTAAGCCCTTTTCTGCTACCGCATCAATTGTGCTAGTGGGCTGCATCGGAGCACCGTGCTCCGTCTTGATGAATAGGCTATGTACGATACCGTTTGTTTCGCTTTGACTCGTCATGGTTGGGCAAGTATAGCATGGCCTCGGGCATCTGCATGCGCCCAGAAGATACCGTGGTATCCTATGGCTTGCTGACGTTAGTCAACCCTGGGAAAAAACTGGCTCCATGACCGTCGCCCCAATAATCATCCTCTTCCTGAGCGCTTTGATAACCTGGCTCACACGTCATCGGCACAACCGAACTCAATGGGTCGTGTCAGCGCTGCTTGGTTTCATTGTCTGGGCTTTCATGATCTTCATCAATGTCGAAGAGGCTCCAGTTTTCGGAATTTCAGTCTGGCAGCCAGAGGATCTATTTCAATCACCGGTCTCCCTGACAATCGACTCAATCACATGGCCGCTCGTGTATGGCGCGGTGACAGTTCTGCTCACGGTTATCCTTACGGCTGCCACCAGGCGGACAGCCGCGAGTGCGGGTATACGCAGTTTCTGGTTCCTTTACACAGCATTCGCGTTGATCGCGATCATGTCTGCGAATCTGCTGACAACGGTGATTGCCTGGGCGTTCATGGACCTTGGAATGCTGATATTTCTGTTGGCCGTTTCGGAAACATCTCAAGATCGGCGGGCGATCTTTAGCCGGGCCGGGATTAATGCGGTCAGCGTTCTGCTTATTATTGCGGCTGCGATGGCCAGCCAGATTACGGGTGTCCTGGGCCTTGATCTAACCTCCACCAGCGCAGTTGGCATCATGATGCTTGCTATCGCCGCCACCTTCCGCCTTGGTATGATCCCGCTTCACTTCGCGCTTCCCCCGATTGCCCCGCTACGTAGAGGTGTCGGCACTCTGCTGCGGTTATTCCCGCCAATTGTGGCTATGGTCATTCTGGCACGAGTCTTCGAAGCGGGTTTAACGGATGTTCTGCAGGTTGTTTTTCTGGCAGCTGGGACTATCGGAGGCTTATTTGGAGCAATCCGCTGGATCTTGCAGCAGGACGCAGTAACTGCACGCCCATTTTTTATACTCGGATTTGTTGGCCTTGCTTTGATTATCGCCACCATCTCGCCAAATGGATCCGAGATCATTGTTTCTGCAGGCCTTGTCATTTTACTTGTGGGAGCCGTATTATCACTCTTTTCTCAGTACACCCCCTCACATCGATTGATTCCAATTGCAGCCAGCGCTCTGCTTCTGGGACTCCCCTTCACGCCCGGGGCTGTATATGCAGCAACAATCGCTGATTTCGATGTTTTTCTTTCATCCCCTGTGATGGGTTCCCTCGCCGTCGTGATCTCATCATTGTTGGCTTTGGGCTGCTTCCATTTGTTTTTTAGCGCAGAGGTGCAATGGCCTAGTAGCGAGTCCCTCGCAAGGGTGATGTTCAATGTTGGTCTAACCTTGCCCATCTTAGCCTCTTTTGGAGTAGGCAGCTGGAGATTGACAGCAGATCCTTTGAGAGCGCTAATTTTTTTCTCCACAACATTACTGATTGGCGTTGTGTTCTTCTTTGTTTTTCGAGGTCTGTCAATCGAGCAAATTGAAGGTCTTCGGCAGTTTTTAGAGAGTGTTGATCCTGATCGTATCTATGAATTCGTCTGGAGTGGATTCCAGCGCTTCCTGATCGCTCTGAGGAGATTGGGCAACCTACTTGAGGGCACTTCGGGTATGCTCTGGGTGATCGTATTTGTTATCTTCATTGTACTAATAATTCAATGAGCCAATTCACCGCCTTTTTAGTATCGTATAAGTTCATTCCAGCTGTTATGGCACCCCTCGCAGCAATCGTGATTCTGTTGGTTGAACAGCGGACCTTAAAAATCTACGCACTGGGATTTCAGTATACGATGGTTGCATGGCTTGTGGCAGCACCACTCCCGCTTCAAAGTGCAGCAGCCAAATTGATCACTGGCTTGATATCTGCGTTCATCTTCTATTGGGGTGCGGTGCGCGGAGCCCCAGATGAAAGATTGAATGGTTCTTCTGTGAGTTTACCGCGAGGAAGAGTGTTTAGAATTACAGCCGTGTTGCTCGTTGTGATCGGCACCTTAGGAGTTTCATTCGAAGACTTGATGCCAATCGAAACGCTGGGTCCCTTTATCCAGCAGGCCGCCATGCTGCTTTTAGTATTGGGGATTCTGGGGGTGGGATTATTTATCAACCCTCTTCAGGTTGGGATTAGCCTGGTCACGATCATATCCGGTTTCGAAATCATCTACAGCGTAATCGAGCCATCGCTAGCTATCGTCGCATTGCTTGCGCTCGTCCACCTGGGCATCGCTCTAACGATTAGTTATTTTGTGATGATCCAATCTGAGAAGGATGGGGAGGTGCTTGCAGAACGATGAACGCGCCCTTCCTGCTATTTCTGCTGACGGCACTTACTCTAGCCCTGGCTGTCATTTTCAGAAATGACATACGAAGCGCAAGCATTCTCTCGGCAGCGGGAGCATTAATCTGCGCGGTCTTCATCTTTATTGTTCCCATCGACCAGGCTACCGAAATCTTTGGCTTACCATTCAGGCTCGAAGCAAGTTGGCAGCTTCTTGGTCGCGCTCTCCTCTTGAATGAGGTAACCCAACCGATGGTTGGCTTCTTGTTCTTGAGTGGAGGCTTTCTCCTCTTGCCATCCTGGCTGGCACGTGGTTCTCGGTATTTCCCGGCACTGGCTGTGGCTACGTTGAGCGTCGCAGCCGCAGCTTTGATGGCAACCCCGTTTCTATACGCTGCAGTTTTTATTGAATTCGCCGCGATTGGTGGCGGTCTGATCCTGGCTTCAAGAGGGCCATCTCGGAATCTAGGCCCCCTGCGATTGCTGACACTTTATACGTTGGCAATGCTCATTATCCTGATAGCCGGATGGATACTTGATCAAGGCTCAATTACGAGCGCGACCACACAATTGGCAAATCAAACCGCAATGGTTCTTATTTTTGGAATAGCGGTTCTCATCCTCATCCCTCCGTTCCACATCTGGCTGATCAACGGATCTGAGGAGGCGAACCCTTATGCTTTAGCATTTGTGGTTGTGATGCTTCAATCTGCTGCGCTATTCTTTATCTTCAGGTTCCTGGATGCTTATCCCTGGTTGCGAGAGAACGAAATCGCATTTCAAGCACTAAGAGCCGGGGGGCTTCTCTGCCTTGCTGTCGGGACATCGTTTGCAGCAAGCCAGCGCGATTTGCGCAAGGTTCTTGCATATATGATCGTAGCCGATATTGGCTTCACTCTTTTGGCTATCGGCACGTTCTCAACATCGGGATACAGGCTTGCACTCGGCATGACCGCCAGCCGGATTGTCAGCCTGGGTGTGCTTGGTTTAGGATTGAGTGTTCTGCTTGCTGATCAAAAAGCTGGACCATCCATCATTGATGTTGGTGATGCAGATGTCCTTCCTCGCGTCGTGGTGTTCGCAGGTATGCTCTCATTATCTGGATTTCCCTTAACGGCTGGTTTCCCAGGCAGGTGGTCATTGCTGACGTCGCTGCTGGACACAAATTCCGTGAGCGCCTATCTAGTGTTTGCAGCATATTTTGGGCTCGCCATCATGACGATCTGGTGGGGATATCGTCTTTTACGGACGGGTGTTGAGCCTATGTGGAAAGGTTTGGACGCCGCCAGCGTATTTATGACGCTGGGAATCGCTATTATTCTGCTGCTGGGAATCTTCCCGCAGCTCACATTCCCATGGGTCGTTGATCTGGTGTCTGGGCTCAATCGGCTCTTCGGCTAATGCTATAGTTGGTTGCGTTGCCAGAGGAAGGTCTTGTGATGGATAACGAACAAATAACGAAAAGGCTAACATGGCTAGATGATCAGCGTCTAAAGGATCAAGAAGAAATTCAACGCTTAAAAACACAGATTACTGAAGTCCAGAACTCGGTTGGAAATTTGTCTAAGCAAATCGAGACTGTATCAGCTGATATTTCCAGGCTGACTGCAACTGCTTCAAGAATAGCGCAATTTGATGAGACTCTATCCAAGCATCGGACCGAAATCTCGAGGCAGATGGAAGATGCGGAGACTAGGCGATCAAAAAAAGAAAAGCAGCTTGATGCACTTCGAATCAGTGATCAAAAGAAAATGGTTAAATCGATCGATGAACTCGAGCGCGAGTTTAAGCGGCTGGATGAGTTCGAAGAGAAGCTTGAAGTTCGCCGAGCTGAAGACATACGTCTGAATCATGAATTAGGCGAATTGTCCGAGAAGCTTGAAGCGGTTGGATCAAAGTCAGAAGATCAAACACTTCGGATGGTGTCGCTGGAAGAGACGAGCGCGCAGGAATCCAGACGCTCAGCCGAAATTCAGACAGATCTGACTTCTTTCAAACGCAGGGTGGAGGATATGCAAAACTCCCTCGATGCTGTAGAAGACCGGGCGCGGAAGTTGGAGGTCGTGACCTCCGAATTAAAAGCAAGTGATACTGAGCGAAGCGATCAGCTTGAAGTTTGGAAAGAGGAGCAGCGCATGAAGCTGGTCGATTTTAATAAAGAATGGACTGGATGGGAGAAACGCTTCGATGCATTTGAAAAGGAAGCGAGAGAGATCGAGGAAAAGATACAATCTTATGATCAGACGCATCGCTCGATAAAGCAGATGCAAGGGCAGCTTGAAGGTCTGATCGAAAGGCTGGAGCGACGAATAACTGAAGTCAGTGAAATGCAGCGGTTATCCCAGGAGCGTATGAAACAGGACTGGATTTCGTTCGAAGCTGATGAAACAAAAAGGTGGACTACGTTCAAGCTTTCGAGCGATGAACGTTGGAAGGAACATCAACGTGTTCATGACAAATTGTCTTCTGCAATTGAGAATCTAGAAGAACTGCGGTCAAAAATTCGTGAGGATCTTGATGCTTTGATCGACAGAGAATCCCGAAAAGTCAACGAGATTGTCGCATTAGCCAGACAGTGGGTGCAGGATCAGGATTAGTCCTCAGGAGTACTGTTCAAAGATATTGTTATGAGAGTAATCGGAACCGCTGGCCATGTCGATCACGGAAAATCAGCGTTGGTGATGGCGCTTACAGGGATAAACCCCGATCGTCTCCGTGAGGAACAGGAACGCCAGATGACGATCGATCTGGGTTTTGCCTGGCTGACACTCCCGGATGGAGAATCGGTAGGCATCATCGATGTCCCCGGACACCGGGATTTTATTGAGAATATGCTCGCCGGGGTAGGGAGCATCGACGCTGCGCTGTTTGTGGTTGCGGCCGACGAAGGCGTCATGCCGCAGACACGAGAGCATCTGGCGATCCTGGATTTGCTCCAAATTGAGCGAGGCGTGGTTGCGTTAACCAAGGTTGATCTGATCCAGGATACAGAATGGCTAGAGCTCGTGCGTGAGGATGTCCGATCCTTACTGGCGGAGACTGCACTTTCAAATGCTCCAATCGTACCGGTCTCAGCCCATAGTGGAAGGGGGATCGAGCAGTTAGTGGAGGTGATCGCATCGGTTCTGAGTGAGGCGCCTGTGCGCAGGGACATTGGTCAACCGAGGCTCTCTATTGACAGAGCGTTCTCGATCTCCGGTTTCGGGACAGTCGTAACAGGGACACTTGTCGACGGTAGCCTGGCTGTTGGAGATCAGATTGAGATAATGCCGCGGGGATATGCTGGGCGTATTCGCGGCCTGCAAACACATAAAGAGAAGATCGAGCGAGCGGTTCCCGGAAGTCGGGTCGCTGTTAACATCACAGGCGTTGAGGTCGATGACATCCATAGGGGTGATGTCGTTGTATTGCCGGAAACGGTAAGAGCGACGCGCAGAATCGATGTTCAATTTGATCTGCTCGATTCAACCGAACAGTCCATGAAGCACAATCAAGAGGTTAAGTTGTTCGTGGGTGCCGCCCAGCGTATCGCCAGAGTGCGCTTATTGGGTGCGGATGAATTGGTGCCTGGCGAAGAAGGCTGGCTTCAATTGGAACTTGATGGACCCATCATTGCTGCACGCGGAGATCGCTATATCTTGCGACGCCCTTCGCCACCAGCGACAATTGGCGGTGGCCAGGTCGTTGATGCTCATCCTGGTCGTCGGCACCGACGGAAAGACGAGGTCGTGATCGAACGCCTCGAGCATTACCTTGTTGGCGATCCCATCGATGTGCTTGTTCAGACATTGCAGCGACAGGGCCCCTCTGATTGGGAGATGATAGCAGAGTCTGCCGGAGTTGATCGGGCGGAACTGGAGGAAGCCAGGGACCAAGCCGTAACCGATCAGCGCGTATTGAGAATGAATGCTAGCCCTGGGCCTCTCTATGTTGATCGAGCCACGTGGCGGGGGCTGGTGGATCGCATCACCGGCGAGCTGAAGAAGTATCACCAACAAAAACCGTTGAGAGCTGGAATGAATGTGGAAGAACTGCGCAGTCGACTGAAATTGAATCAGAAGGTGGCAAGCGCAGTCTTAAATCACGCCGATAGTGAGGACCTGATCGAGATCGAAGGACAGGTAGCACGCGTCGAAAGCTTCCAGCCGAAATTGTCGGATATGCAAGCTGAACTTGCTGGGCAAATGATCAAACGATTTCTGCGCGAGCCCTTCACAACCCCTTCGATCAAAGAGTGCGAAGAGGCCGTGGGAGAAGAGATTTACCACTACCTGGTCTCAACGGGGCAATTAATTCCAGTCTCGGATGACGTCGTCTTTCACAAAGAAGGCTATGAGCGAATGGTGCAGGAAGTGAAGGAACTCATCCAGCAAAAAGGTGCGGTGACGATCGCTGAGGTACGGGATCATCTGGACACCTCCCGAAAGTATGTTCTCGGGCTGTTGGAGCATCTTGATGCCCAGGGTGTGACCGTTCGTGATGGAGATCTGCGGCGCCTGATTCCTGACAAGCGCTAAATTTCCAGAAAACGCCATTCTCCCCCCGTCATAGCACCAAGTACTTTCAAATCAGGCAAGTCCTCAAGCTCAATGTCAAAAGGATCCCGATCAAGCAGGATGAGATCGGCGAGGAAGCCAATCTGCAGTCTCCCCAGTCGATCTGCGAGTCCAACTGCGGCAGGTGGGTTCACCGTGTATGCCTGAAGAGCTGACTGTAGATCAATGCATTCTTCCGGGATCCAGAGTGGACCATCCGGGTCCTCCGATTTGAGCTTTCGTGTAACGGCGGCATAGAGCCCCAGCAGTGGGTCAGGCGATTCGACTGGAGCATCAGAGCCGAAAATGAGCAACGAGCCGGTTTGAACCACCGCATTCCATGCATATGACCAACGGCTGCGCTCACCCCAATAGCGGTCCGCAGTGGGGTGGTCGGAGGGTGCGTGCAATGGCTGCATTGAGATCGTGATGTTTGCCCCGGTCAATTCTTCTAAATCTGCAGGATGGATGACTTGCAGATGTTCGATGCGGGGCGGCAATGGGGGAGCTGGTTCTTGCCTCTTTAGCTCGACGAAAGCCCGAATGACTGCTCGGCAAGCTCGATCACCGATGGCGTGCACGGTCAAAGGCAATCCTGCAGCGAGCGCTCTGCGCCCGATAGTTTCGATTTCATTTTGGCCCAGAAGCAGGATGCCGAAGTTATCAGGCTGCGATTCGTAGGGATCGATCATTGCAGCTGTTTGTGGGCCAAGCGCCCCGTCTGCGAATAACTTCAAATGCCCGATGCGTAGCCAGTCATCACCGAACCCTGATTGAAGACCCAGCGATTGAGCGGCATCGAAGTGCTCTTTTTGGATGTTCTTGAGGACCCGAATAAAGAGATCACCCGTCCTGTGGAGTTCCTGAAGCGCACTAAAACAACGCTGGCCGTCGAAATCGTGAACAGATGTGATCCCATAGCGAAGCAGTTTATGCTGGGCTTCATCGATCAATGAGAGGATTTGGCCGGATGTCGGGCGAGGTATCTTCTCGGAAATCAACCCCATCGCCTCTTCGAAGAGGAGCCCGTTCGGCCTGCCGTCAGGATACGTTCCGATGTGACCCCCCTTAATTTGCTCAGCCGGTGACTGGAACTCGCATTTGTGTATCGCGAGAGAGTTCACCCAGGCGGCATGAAGCGATTTAGCGGTTAGGTAGACCGGATTGTGCGGCGCAGCCGCATCGATCTCTTCGAGGGTACCGTATCGCCCCCACCGATTTTGATCCCAACCATGCCCGCGAATCCAGGCTCCATGCGGCGCATCTTTTGCTTCCTCCGAAAGGCGTTCAAGGCATTCTTCCACCGTAGATGTTTCACAATCGACCTGCTTGAGCGCGAGTGCATATTTCTCGAGGTGGATGTGCGCATCTGTCATCCCTGGCAGCACCGTGCATCCGCCAAGATCATAGATTTCGTCGGCGAGAGCTTCCCATTGATCGATTGACGAATGGTCACCCACATCGATAATCTTTGTCCCGGATATAACCAGGTATGGGTGAGCTTCACCTCGTATGCAGTCGGGATATATGTTGGCGTTCTTCAGCAGAGTTGTCTTTTCCAATACTTGGTTTCCTTATGGTTCCATATGAAGATGTGTGGTCGAATTCAACGAGTCGACGTACCAACGAGCTTCGTCATGGTCGAAGCGTAGTTCGGCATATGCCGTGTTTGCAAATGAAAATCGTACCGGGCGCGTGCGACCAAATGATGGTGTGATTCCAAGGATTACGCGCAGCACGGCGCCCAGGAAACCTCCATGTGAAACGATCAAGTAAGCGTGCGGATCGAGCAAAATAAGTTGTTTGATAGCCCTGCTGGCCCGGATGTGCAGGTCCCATTCAGATTCGCCCGATCCAAAGACGGGCTCAAACGGGGAGGCCTGCGGTCTGTCTGCGTACCAGCGTCTAGCTTGCTCATATGATATGTCCTGCGCCTCGCCATGATGACGTTCTTTCCAGATTTCATCGAATTCCAGTTCGACGCCCAATGCATCAGACAACCGTTCTGCCGTAGATCTCGCACGCAGTAGTGGGCTGCTTATGATCCTCCGGTAGGTTCGTCCCTGAGAACGCCAGAATTGAATAAGAGTATCGATTTGATGCAGGCCTTCTTCAGCGAGTGGATAGTCGGATTGTCCTTGCACGATGCCATCTCGATTAGCCTCCGAAAGCGCATGTCTTAACAGGACAAACGACGATTGCGGGCTTGGATCCATCAAGAGGCGCTCCTTATAACGTGCTCAACTGCGCAGAATGCTGTGGCGATGTCAATTCCTTGCCTGGATCCCTCGCGGGTACGATCGGCGCCTTTTATTAGACCGCCCACTGCGTATAGATTGTCGAACATCACCTCACCTTGAATGTCCAGAGGCTGCATGCAGGAATTCACTGTGATGCCATACTCCGAGTATTCCTGAGGATCAAAGACAGAATCCAGTATCCATTTACTGCGATCACCGGATGCAGCAACAGGAAGATTGAATGCGGGTTCGAACACGCGGTGGTCTTGCGTGGCAACGAGTCCTCCGTGCAGGAATGAACCTGTCGCAAGGATTGTAAATTGGCTATCGAGCAATGATTGGCGTCCGGCGGCTTCTAATACAACTCCGGCTGACTGAGCCTTGCCGTTTTTACGTTGGACTCTGCCCCGTGCTGTAGGACCCTCGATAAGTCTGGTCCCGTTTGTCTCCGCGTATCGGCGGAGCAGGCGCTCAAGTCGCAAACCTGGCACCGATGGGGGCAATGTAGGCATCTCAAAGATTGCCATCCCCAGGGTTTCTTGAAGAAGCTCAAGCACTTCGGTGTGGCGATCTAAGCCGAGGACAGCGGGCAAGCCAAGTATATTAACACCGATCAAATGAGGTTTCCAGGCGCGTGCATTTTCGAGAGCCCATTCCATATCGTCGAATAACCTGGCAATGTCGATCGGATACAGATCGCGGTTTGTGAATGAATGGATCAATGGGAGAGTGATAGTCCGTGGCTCTGCATGACCGTTCGCCGCAAGGTTAACGGCTGCAAAGTCTGCATGGAAATCTCGGAGAGTTTCGAATGACCCTAGAGCCGGCACCGGCCTCGATCGATCCAGGATGCCTGCGCTATATCCGGCAGGTACATACGCAGCGCTGCGCAATCCACCGGTCGCCGTGACGATTTGACGGTTAGACGAGCGACCACCTTCATAGTGCAAGCCGGCCGTATCTGTAAGCAACTTAAAGGCTTTCAGCCCATCGACCAGATTCTGTTTTCCAGCGAGTGCATAAGGATGGGGGGGTTCGAGATTTGCGATGGCGCGTGAGGGTGAAGCCCGATCAAAAAGCTCGAGAGCACCGTGTCCGATCGATAATCCACCGCGCCCGCGGAATACAAGCGACGTTTGTAGCCCGGCTTCGGAAGCCAGGCAGGCGGCGAATAATCCAGATAAACCGCCACCGACAATCAATACCTCGTTCACGCGGATCCCTTCTCGGGGAGTTCCCCCAGCAGTTCAAGATAAACCCGGCGCATAAAGTCCATCTGACGGAGATCCTTGCCCCATGCCAGGGGGCGGAGACCCTTCCAGCGCTCATCGAGAAATCGGCCGAGAAAATTCTCGCTGATGGAATCCGGCCTAAGGCGACAGGAAAGCCCGGCTGCCCTGTAGGCACAAAAGGCAGCCTGGCAAGGACCCATGCCGAGCCGGAGATCTCTACGTAGGTCGTCCAGCGTCTCAAAATCTACACTGTTGATGGCTGCCTGTAGTTGCTTATCGGTGACGATTTCGCACTCACAAATTAAACGTTCATCCCCGGAATTCTGGCGAGCTGCTGCAAATCGGTTCAGCCGATCAGGAAGGGTATACATGATCTGATCGGCATCGGAAAGAAGTGAGGTTGTCCTGGTTACGCATTCGAGATCTTGCTCGAGTTTGTCGCAGACCATATCGACCGTCTCCTGTGCCATAAGCCTGAAGGTTGTGAGTTTGCCCCCGATCATGCTCACAAAACCTTCAACGCCGTCGATCTCTTTATGGTCAAGTAAAGCGTGGGCTCTGGTGAGCGCACGTGTTTCGGATGGAGAGTCTTCTGGGCTGTACAGTGGACGGATTCCAGCCCATGCCCGCAGGGCCCGTGCTGATCGCAGCCCGGGTATCATGAAATCTCCCTCGGCAAGCAGGAGATCGATTTCCCAGGGTTCGATCTCAAGCGACCAAGGGGTATCGACAGGAATATCAGTCGTTCCCAGAACGCATACCGTTCCAATTGGAACCGCAATATCACCATCTGAAGGTGGCTTCAAGCGATTGATGACCGTGTTGACAACACGAGATGCCATGGCGACCATCGTGCCTTTACCCAAATTGATGGGGACGTGGACGTTGGCAAGTGAGGCGATTTCATCAGCCCAGGGGCCGGTAGCATTCACAGTTATCTCGGCTTCGAGATGAATGGTTTCCCCGCTTGTCTGGTCGAGGATTTCCGCGCCGAATACGCGGCCCTGATTTTGAAGGAGATTCATCACGCGATGGCGGAGGAGTACCTGCCCGCCGGCTTCGATAATGCTCTTAGAAAGTGCATGTGAGAGATCAAATGAATCAAGCGAAGCGTCACGAACTTCGAAAGCACGCGAGATGCGTGGATTGAGCAAGGGTTCGCGTTCGCGCAAAGTTGAAAGGTCTATCTCGTTGGTAGAGACATTGAGTTCCCGACAGGCTGCAAACCACTTATCTGGATAATCAAGTGGATCGGCAGGTGTAGCGATGAAAAATCCGCCGGTATCCTCTATCGTGTGAGCTGCAATCTGGCGGAGGATCTCATTTTCGCGTGCGCAATCGACTGCCGATTGCGGGTCACTGATGACGTAGCGCCCTCCAGAATGGAGAAGACCATGGTAACGACCTGAAGTACCTTGTGCGAGATCTTGCTGTTCAACCAGGACTACCTTCAGCCCGCGCAATGCCGCGTCCCACGCAATGCCCAGGCCAGTTGCTCCACCTCCAATGACAAGTACTTGAGTCGAAAGAATACTCATGGGGGTTCATTCTCCCACAACATGCTGTGGGTTCAAAGTGATCTTGGGGTTCAGAGAAACCGGATAAATTTCAGGACTGCGCAGTCTTCCGGTATCATGAGTTCCTTCACCGTTCCAGACAATAATCTGGCATACGAGTGGAGGTCGATCATCGTGTTATGGCCGGCGTATATTCGCGCCGACAAAGTGGGGTGAGCCATTCAAGAAATCAGCGGCGCTCATCTCGCGTTTTCCAGCTGGCTGGATGCGCTCGAGGACGAGCGAACCGAATGCAGTTGTGATGGCAGGCAACGCTTCAATTTCAACGACATCGCCGACAGTACCGATTTCGGATGGATGTGGACGGGCGGAACGAACGACGATGCGGAGATCTTCCCAAAAAAAGAAGGATGTCGGCCATGGTTCAAACGCGCTCACCTGACGAGCAAGACGGTCGGCATCTTGAGCGGGGTCGAGTTGGCCGTCCTTCTTTCTGAGCATAGGGGCGTACGTCGCCGACGAATCGTCTTGTGGCGCGGGGGTAATCTCGCCTGATAAATAGCCTGGAAGCGTTTCGATGAGCAACTCAGCACCAAGTTGGGACAGCTTATGCTCAAGATTACCACCCGTATCAGATTTGTGGATTGGAATCGATTTCTGCGATATTATCGGGCCGGTATCCAGTCCCGCGTCCATTTTCATGATCGTTACGCCGGTCTGCTTATCTCCTTCGAGGATCGCAGCCTGGATAGGGGCGGCGCCGCGCCAGCGTGGAAGGAGCGAAGCATGAACGTTGACACTTCCATGCTCGGGCAGCTCTAAGATATTGGGAGGTAGTATCTTCCCATACGCCGCCACGACAATCAAGCCTGCGTTCAGACGTACGAGTTCTTCGAAGGCGGCTTCGTCTCTAAGGCTGTGAGGCTGTATGATGGGTAGGTAATGAGCCAGAGCCAGCTCCTTCACCGCCGATTCACGCATCGATTGGCCGCGCCCTGCCGGTCGATCGGGTTGTGTGACGACCGCGCAGATCTCATACTGCCTTCTCAAAGCATCGAGGCTCGGTGTGGCAAATTCTGGTGAACCCATGAATATAATACGCATAATCAAATCCTAGCATACGTCCAAACAAGTTGGTATCCAGCAGTTCAGATTATTTTATCCAAAGGTGAAATGTGGAGACGTTAGAGAAGATCTGGAAGTACCCGGAACCAGTACCCGATGGCTTCCTGGCGGATATGAGTGACTTTCGTGAGATCGAGAGGCAAGTCTTATTTCTTAGAGGAATCAAGACGCGTGACCAGGCTCAGAAATTTCTTCAGGGTGTATATACCGAAAATGTCGATCCGTACAACCTGCTGGATATGGATAGGGCAGTTAATCGAATCAGCCAGGCTATCGACCGTGATGAAGCGATCGTCCTCTACGCTGACTACGATGCGGATGGTGTGTCCTCTGCAGCGCTGATGTACCTTGGCTTAAAATCGCTGGGCGGTAAAGTCTCCGTTTATTTCCCCGACCGCTTTAAAGAAGGCTATGGTCTGAATCTGGGCGCAATCGACTTTATCGCCAGGGAAGGCTGCGGTCTGCTTATCACAGTTGACTGTGGTATCCGGGCATATCGTGAAGCCCTGCGAACTGAAGAACATGGTATCGACATGATCATCACGGATCACCATATTCCCGGCGAATCACTTCCAGAAGCTTACGCAGTGATTAACCCACGGCTGCCAGGAGATGATTACCCGTTCAAGTCCCTCGCCGGGGTTGGTGTTGCGTACAAACTGATGCAGGCGCTAAGGAGCGCTCGCGGGATTACCACTGATGATCGTGATATCGATCTGGTTGCGATTGGTACGGTGGCTGATATTGTCCCGTTGGTCGGGGAGAATCGTTCACTGGTACGCCAGGGATTGGAAGTTCTGAATCGGACAGATCGACTTGGCTTGCAGCGTCTGATCGAGGTATCCGGGCATCAATTGGGCTCGATAAACGCAGCCACGATCGGTTTTGGGCTGGGGCCGAGGATCAATGCTGCCGGACGGCTGCGATCTGCGCGCCTCGCGTTTGATTTATTGGTGAGCGAAGACCAGGTATCCGCGCACGCGCTGGCCGAACAGTTGGACCAGATTAATCGAGATCGCCAAGAACTAATGAACAATGTTGTTGAAAGGGCCTTCGAAGCATACGAACAAAGACGCGATCGTAGAAATGTGATCATTGAATTCGACGAAAGTTACCATGAGGGTGTGATTGGTCTGGCAGCATCGAAAGTAACAGAGGCGTTTTATCGACCTACGATCATTGGAAACATAAAAGATGGCTGGGTCACCGCGTCGGCACGCAGCATCCCGGGATTTCATATCACGAACGCTCTAGAGCGTGCGAGTTCTGTACTCGACCGTTTTGGTGGACACTCTGCAGCTGCAGGGTTGCGAGTTCGACAGGATAGGGTGGGGGAACTGCAGTCTATGCTCGAGCAGGTTTTCGATGAGCAGATGGAGGAGGATCTGCTGCGGCCAGTGCTGGCGATCGATGGCGTTACGACCTTTCAGGAACTCGACGATCGCATGCTCAGGTTCCACGACAAGCTTGCCCCTTTCGGTGCACACAACCAGAGGCCAATTCTTGTGTCAAAGAATGTGCGTGTTCTCAAGAAACGTACGGTTGGCTCGGATAGCCGGCATCTTAAGCTGACCCTGGAGCAAGGTGGACGTCCGTTTGATGCAATCGCCTTTCGAATGGGTGAAAGAATAAACGCCCTAACTCCGGAAATCGATCTTGCTTACCGGTTAGAGCGCAATCATTACCTGGGCTATGTGACCCTGCAGCTAAATGTTGCCGATTTCAAGTCTATTGATTGATGCTGCGATGGATTTAATCGACAAACCGATACTTGATCAGCGTCCAGACAGCCTCGAAAGCGTCCGGCAAGCCAATCTTTTTACCCTCCGCATATTCACGGGGGTTAAACGTAATTGGCACTTCAAATATACGCACTTTACGCTTGAGAAGTTTCGCGGTGATCTCCGGCTCAAATTCGAATCGACGAGAATGAAGCGGGATATCTTTGATGACCTCGCGCTTGAAGAGTTTATAGCCCGTCTCCATGTCAGTAAGGATGCTGTTGTACAGCAAGTTGGTCATAAAGGTTAACATCTTGTTGGCGACCATATGCCAGAACATCGTCACGCGGCGGGGCGCGCCCAGAAAGCGCGAGCCGTAGACAACGTCGGCAACGTCCTCTTCGATCGGTGCAAGAAGCTTGGGGTAGTCGCGCGGATCATATTCGAGATCAGCATCTTGAATCAGGAGCAGGTCGCCTGAGGCCTGCTCAATTCCAGTCCGGACGGCTGCCCCTTTGCCTTGGTTGCGATCATGCATATAGAGTTTTACGTTCGGGAATTGAGGGGCGAGTTCGCTAAGAAACTCTCTGGTCCCATCAACCGATCCATCATCGACAATGATGATCTCGTCCGCCAGTCCTACGGCATCTACACGCTTCAGGATTGGCTCTATCGTCTGAAGTTCGTTGTACACAGGCATTATCACTGATAGCTTCATGGACGCAATTCTACCGTCTCTCAAGAGTGGGCACAACTACCTATTTGCTCGACACATGTGCGCTGTATATAATCGGATGATCCAAGTAGGAGTTTATTTCTGCGCGTATATTATCAAAGCACTTTTTGGAGATAGATAATGTCATTACCGAGGAGTCCGGTTCGCACAGCGAACGTCAACGACCGTCCAACCACCTCAAACCTGCGGTTCGTCCCGCCACCGATCAGCCGGATCACAGACACCGGTCTATCACAATTATGGCTGCAGGATCTGGCGTTGAAGATCTTATATTTCAGTGGCTATGTGACGGGATTTAAAGTCGCCGAAGCGATGCGCTTGCCGTTCGCAGGGATCGTCGATCAAATTCTCGAAGCTTTGAAGCGAGAGAAATTTATTGAGGTAAAGACCCAGGTTGGTTTCGGTGAAGGTTCGTATCAGTATGCGATCACTGGAGCGGGGATCGCACGAGCGCGTGAAGCGCTTGAGCGCAGCCAGTATGCAGGTCCTGCACCTGTCCCGCTATCAGTCTATAACGACTCCATTCTCCGGCAGAGTCGGGGTAGGCCGACGGTGCATGAGCACGTCATGCGCGATGCCCTCGAAGAACTGGTCCTTTCTGAGAAAACCTTCAACCAGGTTGGACCGGCAGTTAACTCCGGCACATCTATCTTTCTATATGGCCCACCCGGCAATGGCAAGACCTCGATCGCCAGGGCGATTGGCAACATCCTTCTGCAGGAGGACATGTACATCCCCTTTGCGATTGACATCGACGGACAGGTCGTAAAGCTTTACGACTCAGTAAACCACCAGCTTTCGCCTGATGAGGAGACCTCCCAGGAGGGCACGGGCTCTCTGAAAACAGGATCGAAGCGTGATCCCCGCTGGGTCCGGATCCGTCGCCCGTTCGTCGTCACCGGTGGCGAGCTGACGATGCCCGGGCTTGACCTCGTATTCGACGACGTAAACAAGTTTTATGAGGCGCCTTTCCAGGTTAAGGCAAACGGAGGCGTTTTCCTCATCGATGACTTCGGTCGCCAGCAGGTCAGACCACGCGACCTGCTTAACCGTTGGATCGTCCCGTTGGAGAACCGCATTGATTACCTGACATTGCATACCGGGCGAAAGGTGGAAGTCCCGTTTGACGTGTTGGTCGTGTTCTCAACTAACCTGCCACCTAAAGACCTGGTGGACGAGGCTTTCCTCAGGCGGTTGCGGCACAAAATTGAGGTTGAGGATCCTTCCTACGAAGCATATCGGGAGATCTTCAAACGCACAGCTGCCCATAAAGGTGTGGAATACTCCGATAGTGGGCTAGCATACATGCTGCAAGAATGGTACATAAAACGCAATCGAAAGCTGCGCGCTTCCCATCCGCGCGATATCTGTGATCAGATCCTGGATATTTCTCGCTACACAAACAAGGATCCCAGCATGTCGAAAGACCTGCTCAACCGCGCTGCGGAGGCCTACTTCGTGGAGATTTGATGGCCGCTGACAAGTTTGCTTGGAATGTTGATGCCCCGCTGGTGATCGCACATCGCGGGGCATCTTCTGTTGCACCGGAAAATACTTTGCCGGCATTCGAAAAAGCGATCGAATTGGGGGCTGATGCGGTTGAGATGGATTTGAAGCTCAGCCGGGATGGTGCATTGATCGTGCACCATGATCAGACGCTTGAGCGGACTACGGATGGCTCGGGGAAGGTTGCGGATTGGGATTGGTATGAACTTAGAAAGCTGGACGCTGGCTCCCACCTGGGGAGAGAGTACAAGGGCGTGGGTATTCCGCTGCTCGAAGAGGTTTTCGGGACGCTTGGAGACACACTTCTCTACAACTTAGAATTCACGGAGTATGGCCGGCCATTTACTGATCTTGCTCGGAAGACCGTCGAAATAGTCGAGGGGTTTGGTTTGCAGTCTCGGGTGCTTTACTCATCTTTCAGCCCGATAGAGCTTTTCAGGACTTCAATGATTGTCGGTCGATCGAAAATCGCATTGTTGATGCACTCACAAACACCGAGGATCTTGCGGTTGCTTGCGCTGGCATTGATTCCGCACTCAACCTATCATCCACATGACCCTCTCGTGAATCGAGGGTTGATTAAAAGTATAAAGAGTTTAGAAAAGAGCATGAACGTGTGGACCGTAAATGACGCCGATCGGATGAAGCAATTGCTCAGGTGGGATGTCGATGGGATTATCACGGATCTTCCTGATCGAGCAGTGCATGTGCGGGATTGGATGGGGTCCTGAGTATGGCACATGATGAATGGACCGTTGACGAACTGATCTGCGCTTGCATCTCGCGGCAGGTTCGCGATGGGGATGTGCTCGCTCAAGGTCTGGCGACACCACTTGTTGCTGCCGGATATCTGCTCGCATGGCACACGCACGCTCCGCACGCTTACTTTGCCTCGGCAATTGGCCAAACTGTGTGCCGAGAGGGCGCACCACTGGGTATCGCCAGCGTTGAGTCCCTGTGGCTTGACCGGGCGATGGCATCATTTGGATTCGTGCAGGCAGCCGCTGATTTGCTTCCAAGCGTCAAACCAAAGGAATTCTTTCGCCCTGGACAGGTTGATCCCTCGGGTAATTTCAACAATATCGCATTCGGAAAGAACTATAAAAAACCAAGACTTCGGTTACCCGGAACAGGTGGCATACCGGATGTCACGACCTATATGCCTGAGACATATCTTTATGTGCCCAGACACTCACGGGTGACATTTGTCGCTGAGCTGGATTACCTTTCCGGGCTGGGACACAATGTAGAGCGAACACGGGGTGGTGGACCTGTCTATTTGATATCTGATCTGGGTCAGTTCGATTTTCTAAATGGCCTCATGAGGCTTATTAGCATCCACCCGGGGGTCTCGTTAGATAGAGTTCAAGCCAAGACTGGTTTCCCAGTAATCCTGGCAGATCCGCTATTGGAGACTGAACCTCCAATGCCAGAGGAGCTAGAACTGCTGCGAGAAACAATCGATCCCTTAGGGGTCAGAAAGCTTGAAATGCTCTCAGGACATAAACGCAGGAATGCGCTGCGAGATGTATTAACACAGGAGATAGCTGCGCATAGCCACTAATTTTTGAATATCTTTAGATAGTCTTGTTTGCGCATAATGCGATAGGTATACTTCACTGAATGCGAAAATTTTCACTACTACTCGTTTTCATAATATTCACGGTTGCGGCCGGTCCATCACCTGATCTTCATCGGCAGACGGATCCTGCCGCCGATCTCCTGGCGAGCATGTCTCCCGAAGAGAGGGTGGGCCAATTATTCCTGATCACTTTCAATGGATCGGATTTTGACGAGGACTCCCCAATTTACGATCTGGTTGTTAATCACCACATCTCGGGTGTGATCCTCAACCGACAAAACAACAACATTACAGACTCTCCTGACACCATTAATGATCTGCGTGCGTTGACGAGAGAGCTTCAAGACTTTAACCGCGAAGCTTCCCTGTTGGGCAGCATTCTGAATCCACAAGACCCGACCAATTCTCCTCCTGTATACGTTCCGCTATTTGTCGCGCTTGAGCCTTCCTCAAGCGAGGATGCATACGGCCAGATTCTGGAAGGTTTATCCACGGTTCCCAGCCAGATGGCAGTTGGTGCGACATGGGATGTCTCAATGGCGTTTCAGGCTGGTTCGACGCTTGGGCGTGAGCTGGAGGCGTTGGGGATCAACTTGCTGATCGGTCCTTCTCTGGATGTTCTCGAAGACACACGTTTGCTTCAATCTGGAGATCTTGGAGTACAGAGTTTCGGTGGAGATCCGTTCTGGGTTAGCCAGATGGGCGAGGCGTTTATTTCTGGGATCCACACTGGATCCGATAGCAGGATAGGAGTCATTGCGTCTCATTTTCCGGGTTTGGGAAGCAGCGATCGGTCCGCCGATGAAGAAGTTGCGACAGTCCGCAAATCGCTGGAGCAACTCAAGCAAATTGAACTTACACCGTTCTTCGCTGTGGCTGACACAAAGCCGGGGGGAGACATCGAAACCGCGGACGGTTTCATGACATCGCATATCCGCTATCAGGGGTTCACAGGCAATATCAGGGCAACTACGCGGCCAGTAAGCCTAGACTCACAAGCTTTTTCACAGTTGATGGAACTTGAACCACTGTCGACCTGGCGTGACGGCGGGGGTGTCGCTTTGAGCGATTCGCTTGGGGCAAGATCCATCAGGCGCTTTAGAGATCCGCTCGAATTATCATTCCAATCGCACCTCGTCGCCCGTGACGCATTTTTGGCAGGAAATGACCTGCTCTGGATACAGGATTTTCAGAATCCAGAAGACCCGGACGAATATTCGACAATCGTTTCGACTATTTCCTTCTTCACGACGAAGTACCTTGAGGATCCAGGTTTTGCGCAACGGGTTGACCGCTCTGTGTTGAGGGTCTTGAAGCTGAAGTTGCGGATGTTCGGGGATTTTGAATCGCCCGGACTGTTCAATCCGGTCAACAACATCTCCATCGTGGGCACAGATCTTGAAACCTCTACGCAGATAGCTCAAAGTGGCGCAACCTTAGTCAGCCCTGATCAGGAAGAGATTGACGACCGCGTGGGTGGGAAACCGGAGATCGGCGAAAGGATCGTGTTCTTTACCGATTCGCGCACCATCCGTCAGTGTGATACATGTGAGCCAGTGCCGGTCATGCCGATCAATGCCCTGGAATCCACGGTTGTGCGCCTGTTCGGACCTGGCGGGACCGGAGAGGTCGGGGCTTGGAATTTGCGCTCATTTTCTATGGCCGACCTGGCGAATCATCTTGGGTCGCCACCTGAAACGGTCCCGGTGGTTCCCCTTGTCTCTGCGGACGATGTTGACCAGGCCATCCGGTTCGCTGATTGGTTGGTGTTCTCCGTGCTAGACATTCGCGATGACGAATATGGGACTGAAGCGTTGAAGCTGATGCTCGACCAGCGACCGGATCTTGCCCGTGACAAGAAACTCGTTGTATTTGCTCACGACATCCCATATATTCTCGACGCTACAGACATCAGTAAAGTCGATGTATTCTACGCGCTCTACGATAGTTCGAGCGCGTTCGTGGATATGGCTGCTAAGCTGCTTTTCCTGGAAGATAGCGCCGAAGGCGAATCCCCGGTCAGTATCCCTGGAATTGGCTACGATCTCATTGCGGTGACATCTCCCGATCCAGAGCAGACCATCCAACTCTTCCTGGCCTCTGAGGTACAGGAAGAGGGCGAAGAGACCCAAGAAGGGGAAGAAGGTTTCCAGGTTGGAGATATCGTCTCTGTTATAGCGGGTCCAATTATTGATGGAAATGGCAATCCC
>CBFDDM010000020.1:0-37024 GCA_965603565.1 uncultured Anaerolineales bacterium
GGAGGACGGGGTGCTTATGTACTATAACGCTGCACACGCGCACTGGGTGCTGGATCCGTCGGCGCGTCGTTCTGGCGCAGCCAGCCCGCTTCTCCATCACCCAAGAAAGGTCTCTTCAACCGAGTCGCCAGTGCGGTGAGCAACGCAGGAAGAAGCCTGCGTAGGACAGTTAGTAATGCAGCTGCGAGATTCTTACAGACTTCTTCAACCAACCCACAGACCCCTACTCCCACTCCCTACATTCAGACACCAACACCGACTGGATCGGCCCCTACTTCACCTTCGCCCACAGCTACTTTAGCTCCGCGCGCCAGCGCTACGCCCTCTCCAAGCGCTACGCCATACCCAACCAGCACACCCTCCCCAGATCCTTCGCCTGAATCAACACCAACGCCTTATATAGAAACTCCAACACCGGGAGCACCGCCCTAATCCGGGGACTTGGGTGAGGAAATTGGAGACATTGCAGATGCTGTCTTAGATCATTACAGTCTTATTCCTCCCGCACCTGGAGATCCCCTTCCGCCTATTGATCCCAGCTATCAAATTCCACCCGATGTAAAGGCAAATCCTTATGTAGGCCCATTTGTATTGGCAGCAGAAGCTATATTAACGATCATCGGGACGGCAAAAGATTTATGGGGCCGAATTTTCAAGCCGATCAGCGAATATCTCAACAATCCGTTGTATCCTCTTAACAACCCAGTGCCTCACATAGAATCGGATGAGTGATCAACAATGGTTCAGAAGAAGCCTCAACGAGCTATAAAACGGAAGGGAATGTGTTAGTGCAATGCTGGTACAGATTAAGGAGCGCCTTCACACAGTGGCTGAATGAGAAGCAGGGTCCCGGTCTATTGCCCATCATAGTTCTGACCGTCCCACTATTGTCATTCATCTTTTCACTCCTTTACTATCTACGTCCTTTCTCGATCTCGATTGTCTTTCGTGAAACAATCGAGATCTTTGCATTTATCCTTCTTGCGACATTAATATTGGCAAAAAGCAATGAGCTCCATAAATATTTTCTTGAGAAAGTTAGTATAGTTTCGATCATTATCTTCTCCGGATTCTTAGGTCCAATAGATGTGTCCGCGCCTGGGTGGTTTGTCGGAATATCCGTGGCAATTCCTGCCCTTACAGCGGTCGTTCTCTTCACAAAAATCCGAAAAAAAACCAGAATACAATGACGGGAGGCTGAAACACGCCATCCCATATTTTGTCATCGGTATGACCATAGCAACGATAAACTTGTTCATAGCGAACAAGCTTAATCTACCATTCGAAGACCTGAGGAAAGGAATTGATCAGCTAGGGATGCTCACAACCCTTGATGTCTTTGTGACTAGCATGAGCCGGGCAGCGGTATTTGAAGAATCCATATTCCGTGGCTTTTTACTTGGGTATCTTATTAATGATAGGAAGTGGAATCCTCATCTTGCAAACTTTGGTCAAACACTTCTTTTCTGGGCTCCCCACATATATCAGATCGACAATTCATATGCATTCTGGATTGTTCTACCGTTGACCGGATTAACCTACGGGTATGTGACGTTGTTAACAAGAAGCGTTTCCCCTGCAATGTTCGCCCATGGGATACATGAGTGGATACTGAACACCATCAGGATTGTGTGATTCACCGAAACTTAATAGAGACGAGGCTCTGTTTCTAAAAAACACCGGCCGGTGAATTTGTTTTTCTTTCACATCCAAGTCACTGGCCAAGTCACATAATCAAAGAGCGCACAAAGTAATTGCCGGCCCGATGATCCATGATTATCGGGTCGCAAAATACCTACGACCAGTTTGGCAAAATAAAGCTGATTTCATCATTGTGGCTGGGATTAATGATGGCTTTGCAAATCAGGATATTTCTGATGATCATCCCGTAGTCATGTTTGTTCGGTCGAAATTTTGGCTTGGACCTGCTATTGGCATTTCGATCGCAAATTTGCCCGGCCCGCTTGGAGACCGAGAATTCGTCGGCTTATGTATCGCACTCAGGGGATATTTTTGATCCTTTTTAAGGGATAATCGGAGGATAGTCTTACTTCCTCGAATTGATCCGGTTTGAACGAATTTCAGGAAGGCGCGTTGTTCTCTCTGAATAAGCTCCATTAGACATAGTAACTGAACCGATTCCCTGATCGAGCCCTTGTTATGAATTCTCATTGTGGATCCTGCCAGACACATGATTTGTAATAACCACTAATTTGATCCTCTCCCCTCAACAAGGTATGATTGATCAAACAAACTTAGTCTGATCGACCAACTCATCGATCCCGAGCAGGCTCTTCCCGACAATCGCCTCAAAGGAGCTCATCATGGACTTCGGCGCCATTCTTTCTCGATCCTGGCAGATCACCTGGAAACACAAGGGGCTGTGGGTGCTCGGCATCCTGGCCGGATGCGCATCCGGTGGCAGCGGGGGCGGCGGTGGTCGCGGCGGGAGCGGGCTGAACTCCTCCTTCACCGGAAACGAGTTCCCTGAGCTGCAGCGCACGCTTGAAACCGTTCCAGAGGGCACCTGGATCGCGATCGCCATCGGGATCCTCTGCCTGGTGCTCATCCTGACCCTGGTTTTCTGGGTGCTCGCCGCACTGGGCCAATCCGGCCTGATCGCAGGCTTCAAAGCTGCTGAGGATGGGGAAGAAGTCACCCTCTCCAACGCATTCCAGGCGGGCACAAAATTCTTCTGGAAAGTGCTCATCATCCAGGTCATTGTCGGTCTGGTTACCTTGGTTCTCATCGGCGGCCTGCTGCTGTTTGGTATCGGCGGCACGGTCCTGACTCTCGGCCTGGGGTTGCTCTGTTTGCTGCCGCTCATCTGTATCCTGATACCGGTCGGGATCGCCATTGGTATCTATACGACCTTCACCAAAGTAGCCCTGGTCGTTGAGGATCTGGACATCGCCTCCGCATTCAGCCGCGCCTGGGAGGTCATCCGCGCCAACGTGGGTGATGTCATTGTGATATCTCTGATCCTGCTCATCGGTGGTGGGGTGGTCAGTTTCCTGATCGCGCTGCCCTTCATTCTGGTCGCGCTGCCCGTCATCCTTGGGTTCATCCTGGAGACCGATGCCAGTATGCAGATCGGGATCATCACCGGTCTCGTTTGCTTCGTCGGCTACTTACCGATCCTGATCGTGCTCAACGGGATTTTGCAGACCTTCTTGTATGGTTCCTGGACGCTAACTTATATGCGCCTGACAGAGAAACTGGAAAGCGGGGATGGTGGAAAGTAAATATCTATCAGGCACTTTGGCGAGTGGTGAAGCAATCATCTCCAGCGCCAAACGGCTGCTCGTATAAAACTTGCACCCAAGGCAGATGGTAAATGCGGGGAATTACTCTTGACAGGATAAACAGTACTTTCGCCCGGTTGCTATCGAAAAATCAATGTGTTAGATTGAGGGCGCTTTCGCTGAGCGATTGAGGTACACATGGCTTCAACCCCCAGAGCCAATATTGCGGACGATGTTATCCAGGGTCTTCATTGCGCGATCTGCGGTGAAGATACGCTGCATGTCGTTCACATAGATCGGCTGCCTGACTATGTCGAGTGCAATCATTGCAAATCGGCATTCATCATGGAAGATGGCGGTGAACGTGTCCTTTACGGACAAATCGCGGAAGGTTTTCCACAAACCTCTCAGTTCGCACTGAAACAATGGGTCTGGATCGAAGCCGTAGAGACACGCGCCCATGAAGAAAGAGCGCCACAGCCTGAAGAACCATCCGCGCCTGCGGATGCTGGCCTGGATGAAGAGTGGCAGTCGCCTGCACCCGAAGAAGCCGAAGTCGAAGCCCCAGAAACATCCCGGCAAGCACAGGACCAGTGGACCATCTTCGATGATTCGGAGCCAACAATAGACCTGGAACCGGTCGAACGCGAAGAAATCGCTCCGGAGCAGGAAGAAGAATCTACACAGGACCTCACCCAGTCTCCCACTGAAGAGTCGCCAGACATGGAACTCATGGACGAGGAAGATCTCTTTGAGGGTTTGATTGAGGGATCCTATGAAGTCGAGGACGAGCCAGAAATCACCGAATCAATCGAATCCGGCGCAACCTCGGTGGAAGAGGGTCTAGTCGAGGATCCCGAGGAACTTGCCGGTTTTGATTGGCTGGGTGGTCTCGCCGATGAAGACACCATGCTCGAGGAACCCGGTCTTCCGCACGCCTCCGAGCACCCCGCGCAGGAAAAACTGACTGATGAGATCGGAGCCCAAGAGGCGGGACTTTCCGCTGAGGACCTCGATGATTTGTTCAAGCCTGAAATCGAGCAGGATGCTGACCTTCCCACTCCTACTGAGGAGATCCAGGGACCTTCCGCTGATGAAGACGATAGCGATGGTCTCCCGGAGTGGTCATCCCAAGAACCGGAGACAGCGGAAGACGCAGACGACAATGACCAATTTGATTCGGCCTGGCTCGATGACATAGAAATTGACGAGCAAGAGCCTGAACCGGAAACGCCACTCGCGGAGCATGGAGAGTTTGCCGCCGAATCAGACGAACAGGCAGATGAATGGTCAGAGTGGCGATCCCAGGATCTGGAAGTCACTGATGATTCGACCGAAGAGGATCAACCGCCAGAAGACTGGATGGCAGAGCGGATCCTATCCGGAACTCTTGAGCCCGAACCCGAACTCAGCGGAGCTGACAATTCGGATGAAGGGCTGTCCCTCGACGAAGATGACACCGGGGATGATTTTCTCTCCAGCCTGCGGGATTCGGCAGCTATTCCACTCGAATCGCAGCCGCTTGAAGATCAATTTCTGGGCGAAACCGATCAAGACGATGAGCGCCCTTCCGTCCCTGCCTGGGCACTCGAAGAGGAACAGGAAGAGACCGACGCCATGGTCGCCCGCATGCAGGCAGTGACCTCCGGTGAACAAGATCAGACCCCTGCACCCGGACTGGAAGAACTGCCCGAAGCTGAAGAGCAAGCCGAGAAAGAACCGATCAGCAAGGACGAGATCGACTTCCGTGAAACCGATCCGCTTCCTGGCTACCGACATCGCGTCGTCATTGGTGGTGAGCGGGTTATCTTCCCTGGCGGCGAGTGTGTTCATTGTGGACTCACCCCGGTGAAAGGTAAACTCGCCATCGCAGGCACCCTCCCGTCTGGCCAGGGTATGGCTGACCGCAAACCCACGCGCTTCGAGGTATCGCTGTGCGGAGAATGCCGTGATCGGGCGACCCGTCTCAGCGAAGATGCAAAATCTGCGCGGACGCAGTCTTTCCTTTTTTCAGCCATCATTGGTCTGTCGTTTGTCGTGGGCGCTCTCGCCTTCAATCTGGTTGACCCCGCAGATATGCAGTTCGCGGATATATTCATATTGATCATATTGTTTACGATCGGTTTCGCCGGATCTGCGATCCTGTTGCTCAATCGAATCAGCAACTACCCCCCACCACTGGACGCGGCTTACGTTCGGACCACGCTGCTCGTCCCCTCGGAAACGCAGGGATTGGAAACGGCATTCGAGTGGCGCAACGTCGATTATGCCGAGCGTTTCTACGAGGCAAATCAATCCAAAGCTCTGGGAAACGTCACCCGGGTCAAAGATCGTCTCATTCTCGAGCGCTCCTGAACGCAATGGCTGCTCAGTCCTGTTCGGATTTATAGGATTAACCAAGAAGTACAGGTTGAGTGCTTTACAGCGTTATGCTAGTCTCGATGCATCTACTGACAATCTGGGATGACAGCTGAGATGGATCCGGAAAAATACCCAACCTGCCCCCGCTGCGGTTCACGCATGACCATCCTCTTGAAAGGATCCGATGGGCAGATCCATTTCGGGTGCCCACACTGTCCAGAAAATGGCAAATTTAACATTGCCGCTGCGGAGTCCAAAGGCGGCTCTGCAAGCACATCGGAAGAGCCACGCCAGCGGTTCCGGCGACTGCTCCAATCGGCTCACGAGTCCAGAAATCTTGAGTTGCCACAATCACTTATCGACGATCTTCCTGAGGAAGCCCGACACCTGCTTCAGCGGGATCAAGACAAACCCCGACCAAGCATCGGCCCACGCTTAAGCGACGACCTGGCACAGGCTCTTCGGGATCAGGGCTACGTCATCGACGAGGATTCGCGCGGCTTGAGGATCAGTGGAAGCCTGGCCAGCCGCGGCAGTGATCCTGGCAAAATGTCGCCGTACGATGTTCTACGCATGGCCGCTGATCTAGAAGGCGGCCTTCAAAAACCAGGCGAGCGCCTGCGTTGTCCGAATTGTGAGGCCGTACTCCCCAAAGGTCACACAACCTGCGACTGGTGCGGTACCTCGGTCGAATAATCATTCGTTCGATACTATCCAGGCTCGACCAACCCGCCATACGCAAGGCACAATCCTGAACGTTTTCAGCCGCTTCAAGTCTTCCGGCTGATATAATACTTGGTTGCGTTCAGCCATCTAGAAAAGCAGATTTGTGGACTATGCCTCAAGAAAAAATCACCGTTGTCGGTGCTCGTGAACATAACCTGAAAAACATCACCGTCGAGATCCCGCGCGATAAGCTCGTGGTTATCTCGGGCATTTCTGGCTCCGGGAAATCGTCGCTTGCGTTCGATACCATATTTGCCGAAGGCCAGCGGAGATACGTCGAATCACTTTCTTCGTATGCCCGTCAGTTCCTGGGTCAATTGAACAAACCTGACGTGGATTACATCGAAGGCCTATCGCCCGCTGTTTCGATCGATCAGCGCGGTGTCTCCCATAATCCGCGTTCTACTGTCGGAACGGTCACGGAAGTGTACGATTACCTGCGCCTGCTCTTCGCAAGGATCGGTCAGCCACACTGCCCGATTTGTGGTAAAGAGGTTCACCAGCAGTCCGCACAGGAGATCGTGGACGCGGTGGTTGAATTGTCCCCAGAAAGCCGCATCCTGATCCTGGCACCGATGATCAGTTCCCGGAAGGGAACCCATCAAACTGTGTTTGAAGAACTACGCCGCTCAGGTTTCGTGCGCGCCCGTGTCGATGGCGAGATCCGGTCACTGGACGAAGAAATCGAACTCGACCGCTACAAAAACCACAATATCGACGCGGTTGTCGATCGCCTTGTCTTACCCGATGAGAAAGAAAAAGATGACGCCTTCCTGACGCGTGTGACCGACTCGGTCGAGACCGCACTGCGCTGGGGCGAGGGCATGATGTTGATCGCCAACCTGAGCAGCGACCCACCAGCGGACATCCCCTTCTCCGAGCACCTTGCCTGCCCCGATCACGGTACAACGATCGCAGAGATCGAGCCGCGCACCTTTTCATTCAACACGCCCCACGGAGCTTGCCCGGAGTGCCAGGGGATCGGCAGCACGCTCGAAATCGATCCCGACCGGATCCTGCCGGACCGCTCCATCTCGATCATCGAGGGCGCGCTCGTCGCCATGAACTGGGGCAGCCAGACGCGCGAACAAGAAGGTTATTATTGGCAGATGCTCGAAGCCGTCGCCGATGAGTATAAGATCGACCTCGATGCCCCTGTCGAGGAATTAACCGACAAGAAACTCGACATCTTGCTGTACGGCACAAACGGCAAAGAGATCCCGATAACCTACACGACCAGAGAGGGACGCACTGCCTCATACCAGACCGCCTATGAAGGCGTCATCGGCAACCTGGAGCGCCGCTATCAGGAGACCAGCTCTGATTACATCCGTAACAAGATCCAGGACTACATGTCCGAACGTCCCTGTCCGGCTTGCATGGGGCAGCGGCTCCGGCCTGAAGCGCTGGCAGTGACCGTCGACAAGTTCAACATCGTTGAAGTCACGAATTGGCCGGTATTGCGCAGCCTCCAATGGGTTAGAAAACTTAAAGATGAAAGTGGGCTGCTCAGCACTCGAGATAAAACCATCGCGAGTCGCGTGCTGAAAGAGGTCGAGGACCGACTTGGTTTCCTCGTTGACGTGGGCCTTGATTACCTTACATTGAACCGGTCAGCCGGCACGCTTTCAGGTGGGGAGGCTCAGCGTATTCGCCTTGCTACCCAGATTGGTTCTCGTCTGATGGGTGTGCTTTACGTCCTGGACGAGCCTTCAATCGGGCTGCATCCACGTGATAATGCCCGCCTGATTCATACACTCGAAGGGATGCGCGATCTGGGTAATTCAGTCCTGGTCGTCGAGCACGACGAAGCCACGATTCGCGCCGCGGATTGGGTCGTCGACCTGGGCCCGGGCGCAGGTGAAAAAGGCGGGGAGGTCATCGCCGAGGGGACCGTGCCTGAGATCTCGAAACAGAAAAAATCCGTCACAGGGCAATACCTCTCGGGCAAACTAAAAATCGGGGTCCCATCCAGGCGCCGGGAGGGCAATGGGAACTCACTGATCATCTGCGGCGCCCGCGAGCACAACCTCAAGGACCTCGATCTTGAGATCCCACTGGGTAAATTCGTCTGCATCACCGGTGTCTCCGGCTCGGGCAAATCGACGCTTATGATCGAAGTGCTCTATAAGGCACTTGCCCGCGCCCTGCACGGCTCACGCACGTTGCCGGGAGAACACGAGAGCCTCCAAGGCGTTGAGCTCATCGACAAAGTAATCAACATCGATCAGAGTCCCATCGGCCGCACACCGCGATCGAACCCGGGCACGTACACGGGCCTTTTCGACCACATTCGCTCGCTGTATTCAGAGCTGCCCGAATCCAAGGTGCGCGGCTATAAGCCAGGTCGATTCTCATTCAATGTGCGCGGTGGTCGCTGTGAAGCATGTCAAGGACAGGGCCAACTTCGCATCGAGATGCAGTTCCTCCCCGATGTATATGTGCCTTGTGAGGTATGTCAGGGCTCGCGTTTTAACCGTGAGACACTGCAGGTGCGCTTCAAGGGAAAGACGATCGCCGACGTGCTTGACACGACGATCGACGAGGCCGCCAGATTCTTCGGCGCATTCCCACCTATGGTCCGCAGGCTTGAGACGCTGCAAAACGTCGGGCTTGGGTATCTCAAGATCGGCCAGCCCGCTCCCACACTTTCCGGCGGTGAGGCCCAACGGGTTAAACTATCGCGTGAACTTTCGAAACGAAGCACCGGACATACCCTGTATGTGCTCGATGAACCGTCTGTTGGCCTGCATGCCGCGGATGTGCACAAACTCATCGACGTGCTCCAGCAGCTCGTCGATCAGGACAACACGGTGCTGATCATCGAACATCACCCTGACATCATCAAGGTCGCCGATTGGGTCGTTGATCTTGGACCGGAGGGTGGAGATGGCGGTGGGCAGATCATCACCGAAGGCACGCCGGAGGAGATCGTCACGGTGACAGCATCCTACACTGGTCAGTTCCTTAAATCTCATCTCTAAACCATAACGTTTGCGAATCTCAAACCGACATCGTCGGGCGAGGTTAAACCCGTCCGTGGTGGGGTTAACAAGATAAAGGGCAATCCATTCTGATTGCCCTTTGCCATTCAGCAATTATGCTATGGTTACTCGTAGCGCAGTGCTTCCACCGGCTCCAGATCGGCGGCTCTCTTAGCCGGATACAGACCGAAGAACAAACCCACCGCCGTGGAGAACAACGTCGCAAGCAGGATCGCGTCCAGCCCCATGTTGGGGATCAATTCAGCATCCTGAGTCGCGGCGATAAATCCGACCAGCGTGGAAAGTCCCCATCCCAATAGGATACCGATAATCCCACCCAGCAGGCTGAGCAGCGACGACTCTGTAAGAAACTGCAACAGGATGTCGCTTTTGCGAGCCCCAACGGCTTTGCGCAAGCCTATCTCGCGTGTCCGCTCTGTCACCGAAACGAGCATGATGTTCATAATCCCTATCCCGCCAACCAGCAACGAAATCGCAGCGATACCTCCCAGGAAAATGGTGAGCACATTCGTGATCGATGTTGCAGTTTGAAGAAAATCCTGCTGCGTAAAGATCGTGAAATCATCCTCGCCAATAGCCGTCCGATGACGGGTACGCAGGAGGCTTGCGACCTCCTCCGACGCTGTTGAGACGCCTTCGGCGCTGATCGCTTGCACCATCACCATATCCACTGAGTCTCTGGATCTTGAGAATAGGCGAGTTTGTGCGGTGGTCATGGGTACCATGATCAGTTCGTCAGGATTTGAGAACCCGGAACCACCTACGGGCACCATCACCCCGAGAACACGAAACGGTTGCCCCTCTATCCGAACAATCTCGCCAACGACACCAACCGTCCGGCCGAATAATTCTTCCGCCGCATCCGGTCCGATGACAACCACCGCTGCTCGACCAAGCATATGAACTTCGCTGACAAACTCCCCTTCTTGTAGTTCGACGTTGCGTACACTCATATAGTCTGGAGTGACCCCGTACGCTTGAGTAAATAAAGACTCTCCGGCAAAAGTTAGCTCTACCCCTCTGGTAAGGATCGGTGCAACGCCAGTTACAGATGGTGCTACAAACGGATCACGCATCGCCTCTGCATCCGCAAGAGTCAATGGCTTGGGATTGTTGACTTCCTCGGAACCCCCAGGGACGATGAAGAGCAGGTTTGTACCGATCCCATTGATCGAGCCGGTGATCGTGTCCTGTGCGCCGCGGCCAATGGCGAGCAGCGCGATCACAGCACCAACACCTATCACAATACCCAGGATAGTGAGCGCTGAACGCAGTTTATTGCTTGAGAGACTTTGAAGCGCTTCTAGTAATGCTTGCCAGAAGTTCATTTAAACCTAGCCTATTCAACCGTCACAGTGATTGGGGGATGAGACTACTTGTCCGCTGAATAAACTACTCAAGATCCCACCCCCTGCTTTTGCCTCGTTTTAAGATCCTGTTCAACCAAACCGTCACGCAGGTGTACTATCCTTTGAGTCATTTCCGCGACCTCGGGATCGTGTGTGACGAAAATCAATGTCGTTCCAAATTCCTTATTTAGATCCAGGAGGATCTTCATGATTTCTTCGCCCGATTTCGTATCGAGGTTTCCGGTAGGTTCATCAGCAAGGATTATTGCTGGATTGTTCACGAGTGCTCGAGCAATGGCTACCCGCTGTTGCTGCCCACCAGATAATTCGTTCGGACGATGGTGGATCCTGTCCCCAAGACCAACAGACTCCAATGCCTCGATCGCTCGTTTACGGCGTCCATTGGTGACACCGGCATAGCGCATCGGCAACTCTACGTTGCTAATCGCTGATTGACGCCCAAGCAAGTTGAAACTTTGAAACACAAACCCGACCTTACGATTACGGATCGTAGCCAACTGATCGTGCACCATATCTGCAACCTGCTCACCTTCCAGACAATAGCTGCCTGAGGTAGGCCGATCCAGACATCCCAGAATGTTCATCAAAGTGCTTTTTCCCGATCCCGAAGGCCCCATGATCGATATGATCTCTCCCGGGGCGATGCGAAGATCCACGCCTCGTAGCGCGTGAACCTCGATCTCACCCATCTGATAGACCTTCGTGAGCCCGTCGGCTTTGATGACGTATTCCTGGCTCACTGGCCACCTCGCACGAATGGAGGTGGACCATCACTATCAAACTCTAATGGTGGATTTAGAATTACACGGTCATCTTCTGCAACATCTCCCTCAAGGACCTGACTGTAGAGCTCTGAAGAGGCGCCCAGTTCAACAACAACTGGAACAGAGCTGCCGTCCTTCAGCAGATAGACAACTCGATCACCGTTGCGTAAACGTACTGCCCGGTTGGGTACCCGAAGCACATCTTCGATCTGCTCGACAATAATATTTACTGCCGCGGTCATGCCTGGTCTCACCGCTTCATCTGGATTGCTGATTTCTACGGTGACCGGAAAGTTCACGACACCTTGAACCGTGTTCCCCACCAGGCCAATTTCAACAACGGTAGCCTCGTAGCTGGTCTCGGGGATTGCGTCAAACACAAGCTCTACGCCTTGCCCAACCTCTACACGGTTGATGTCAATCTCAGAGAGCTGAATATCGACCAGAAGAGGGGACAAGTCGGCAAGACCGAAAGCGACCATTCCAGGCGACACCTGATCACCCCGCTTGATCTCCACCGACGTGATCGTCCCATTAAAAGGGGTTTTAATCGTAGCCAGCTCCATGTTAGCCCTTGCGGCCTCAACCCGAGCCTCAGCAGCCGCGATGTCATCCGGGTCGGGTCCATCTTTGACCCGTTCCCATTCCCGCTTTGCATCTTCAAGGCGTGCTTCTGCAGTGGCAAGTTCAGCCTCAAGAAGACTTTGTTCCACCGCATCAGGGAACCCTAGATACCAATTTAGATTTCTTTGCAGGCTATCCCTCCTGGCGCGCGCAGCCGCCAGATTTGAGAGCGCCAACGCTCGCGCTGCGTCGTCTTCTGACCGACCTGAGAGGCGATCATATGCAGCTTTCGCGGCGTCGACTTCTCTCTCGGCAAGAAGCAAGTTCGCTTCGGCTTGATCAATTGTATTCTCGCTGGCACGGTTGCCTTCCTGTCGTACTGTGAATGTATATTGAGCACTTTCAAGTGCGTCCTCCGCCTGAGCAAGCGCTAATTGAGCCGCCGCACGCTCCCGACTTGAGTTCAGCAGATTCTCTAAATTACGCTGGGCAGAGACGTATTCAGCCTCAGCAAGGATTATCGAGGAGGGTAACGAGCTCTCGATTAATGAGGCGAGCAATTCACCCTCGACAACTTCTTGTCCGAGCTCAACATTCACTTCCCCAACCGTACCGCTGGTCTGGAAGGTCAACAGCGCAGTCTGATCGGCATCAACCGTTCCAGTTGCGCCAACAGTCGCGGTAAGCGATCCCCTTGTGATCGGTTCGGTTTGGAAATTTTGAGCTGCATTTGCGGAACGATTCCCCGAAAGGGCTTGAAAGCCAAAAAACCCTCCCACGGCTACAACAAGAAGTACGATGACGATCCACATCCAACGTTTCATCTTTGAACCTTCTACTTTTCGACGACTGATTTTGCATTGAAAATCCACCCAACGATCGGGTGGAACATTTCGTTCAACACATCTTATCCACGGGATCTACAAAACAAGTTTAGGTCAAATGTCCCAAACAAATATATAAACTTGCGACTTGCTACCCAAATTGTACCGCGAAGTTTGTGACGTATTGCTCAATGTTGTGACAACCATCACACTCGCACATGACTTTCTAGACTGATATCTGACCAGTTTGGTCTGTATCATCTTAAGCGTTACAAAGCGCATCGCAGCCAGTGGAGTGAAGTTATGTCCGCACGCAAAGAAGTCGAAGAAAAAATCGATCGCAAAGCACGTATGAAAATCCCCTACGAGCCTCAAGAAGCCAGACCGGTGGAGGTACGTATTGCTGATTTTGAGCCTACATTCATCCCACTGACAGCTGAGGAGGCGATGAAAGCAGCCGAACGCTGCATTCATTGCCCCGACCCTTCGGCATGCGTCGAAGCATGCGTGGTGCACAACAATATCCCTGAAGCGATGTACCTGATCGAGGCGGGCGATTTCATCGGCGCGGCAGAGATCTACCGCCAGACCAGCTCCATGCCAGAAATCTGTGGCCGAGTTTGCCCGCACAGCGACCTTTGTCAGGGTTCCTGCGTCCGCAGCAAGCGTGGTGAGCCCGTACTCACCGGTGCACTCGAAGCATTCGTCACCGACTACCAGCGGCAGCATAGCGAAGTCGTGATCCCCAAAGGCGAGCCAACTGGGAAGCGCGTTGCCGTGGTTGGATCCGGACCTGCCGGGCTGGCTTGCGCAGAACGGCTCGTACGCCAGGGGCATGAAGTCTCCATTATTGAGGCCCTGCCAACGCCGGGCGGTTTACTCATTTACGGTATCCCCAATTTTAAACTCCCCAAAGACGTCGTCCAGAACGTGATCCAGGATCTGGAAAATGCCGGTGTGGAGTTCGTCTTGAACACCCGTATCGGCGACAAGAAGACCGTCGATGACCTCTTTTCGGAGGGATACGACTCCGTCTTCCTGGGTGTCGGCACCGGTATCGATGCAAAGATGGATGTCCCCGGTATCGATCTTCCCGGTATTTACCAGGCGACCCCATTCTTGATCAAATCTAATGTCGATCCAAAATACCTGCCACCCGGTATGGAAGGGAAGCCAGAAGTGGGTCGCCGCGTCGTCGTTATCGGCGGTGGTGACACTGCCGCTGACTGCCTGCGCAGTGCACTCCGGCTGGGCGCAGATGAAGTGACCTGCCTCTACCGCCGCACCGAAGCTGAGATGCCCGGTGGAAAGAAAGACCGCGAACTGGCAAAAGAAGAAGGCGCGGAATTCCGATTCCTGACCCAACCGGTGAAATTTATCGCCGGGCCTGATGGGCATGTCCAAGCCGTGGAATGCCTTCAGTGTGAACTTGGCGAGCCCGATGATAGCGGCCGTCGCCGACCGATTCCGATCGAAGGATCTAATTTCACGGTCGAAGCCGACACCGTCGTGCTTGCATTAGGATACTGGCCTGATCCCCTCGTCGGCGAATCCACGCCCGAGTTAGAAACGCATAACTGGGGCTTGATCAAAATTAATCCGGAGAGTGGCGAGACGTCTCGAGACGGCGTGTTTGCCGGCGGAGATGCCGTCACGGGACCGGACCTTGTGGTCACAGCCATGTTGGCGGGCCGTAAAGCTGCCGACTCGATCGACGAATATCTAAACGAATTGTAGACTCCAAACAATCAGCAAGCTTGTGAGCGGTGGGTTACCCCGCCGCTCTTTTGCTTATTGGGCACCTCAGTCGTTACAATCAGGGTTGGGTGAATAAATCTTAGTCCCCCAACCAACCATGGAGAGAAGTGAACAAGAAGCTTGAGCCCATTGAAGCACAAATAAAATCATCAGCACACGCCATCGGTTTTTCGTTGATAGGCATCACTTTGCCGAATCAACCCCGAACCTACAGCACATACCAGCAATGGCTCGATGATGGAAAACACGCTGGCATGGGTTACCTCGCCTCCGATCGCGGTAGGGAACGCCGTAAAGACCCGAAGAAAATCCTCCCTGAGTGCGCTAGCATCGTCGTCACCGCAACAGCCTACCTGCCGGAAGATCATTTCGCGTCTAGCGAGCGGGCTGAGGCACGCGTCGCATCATATGCGCTTGGCGATGATTACCATGATGTGATCGTTGACCGCCTGGATCAACTTGCCGGATCGATCGAGGACATCGTCGATCAAACCATCACTTCCAGAGTTTACACAGATACGGGCCCGATCCTTGAACGAGATCTCGCCCAGCGTGCCGGTTTGGGATGGATCGGAAAAAACACCTGCCTGATCAATCCTGATCACGGCTCGTATTTTCTGCTCGGCGAGATCCTGCTCGACTACCCTCTCGAGCCAGACCCTCCCTTTGAGGCTGATCGGTGCGGTGCTTGCACGCGCTGCCTGGAAGCCTGCCCCACGGAATGCATCCTCCCTGATCGCACGATCGATGCTGGCCGATGTATTTCCTACCTGACGATCGAGGAGAAAGGCGCCATCGAGGAAGATCTGCGCAGTGAACTCGGGAATTGGATTTTTGGCTGCGATATCTGCCAGCAAGTGTGCCCCTGGAACGAGAGGTTTGCGCGTCCAACCACCGATCCTGCCTTCCAGCCCCGCGAATTCCTTCGAAACCCTGACCTGGACTCATTTCTCAATTTAAGGCCAGGCAGCTGGCTGCAAGATCTTCGCAGCAGCCCATTAGAACGCCCTCGTCGCCGCGGCTTGGTTCGCAATGCGGCGGCGGTTGCAGGGAACCTCCGAAGCACAGAGCACGTGGATCCGCTCGCCGATCTGCTTCACTCTGATCCCGAGCCTGTTGTCCGCCGACACGCCGCATGGGCGCTTGGCCAGGTCAACAATAGCCGGGCTCGGTCTGAATTACAGAATGCACTCGGTCGAGAGGCTGAGGACGATGTCCTTCAGGAAATCCTTGCAGCCCTGCAGCCTCCGGAATGATCAGCGCGGTCCGGATCCAGGAATGGTCTGGTGGAATAAAAAAAACCGCCCCGCTAATGCGGGGCGTATGCTTTTGCGATGGGATTATGCCTCAGTCGTTGATGTCGCCGTCGGACCTCGAGGGGTGAATGTCGGCGTCGGTGTGGCGATGTTCACCGGGACAATCAAGACATCTCCGACGCCAATATCATTTGGGTCCTCGATCTCATTTCGTTCCGCAATTGCTTCGGCGGTGCTGTTAAATTGAGAGGCTATGCTTTCGAGCGTGTCACCTGGATCAACTACGTACTCGATTTCCTGCCCCGGAAAGAGATTGTCAGGGACTGGTGTTTTTGTGGGCAGCACAAAATCAGGAGAAGGGATCGTCAATTCATCATTCACAAACAATTGGTCCGCTTCCGTGATGTTGTTCGCGGCCATAAGTTGGACCACTTCGATCCCGAACTGCTCGGCAATAGAGCTCAGCGTGTCTCCGGACTCCACGACATAAGTGAGCGGTCCTTCCGGTGATGGTGTCAGTGAGGGTTCGAGTGTTTCTGTGATCGTCGGTGTCGCTGTAGGTGGAACCGGTGTGCTTGTCGTCGTAGCGGTCGGTGTTGCGCTGGCCAGAAATCCGGGCATGGCCGGTGGGGTTTCACCTGTGAGCCAGAGAATCACGAAGAAGATACCCACGATCAACAAAACAACCGCCAAACTGCCCAGGATTAACGGCATCAGCCGCGATCGGCGTTTTCGATAAGCCTCAATGATATCCGCTGCGTCGCTGTCTATTTCAGACATGTTGCTCTCTCCTCCCGAGACCATCCTAATCTAGGTGCTGCGGGTTAGGGAAACCCCATTTTACTCGATATCCACACCAACGCGTTGTCAATCAAGAACAAGCGTTCGGTTACTTGCTTATCGCGTTGCCCAAAAAGATCATGACCCGCTCCAGAATCGCTCCCCATGCTGAATTTTCATGTCGTCCTTCATGCTGGAGGTATTGAAATGAAATTCCTGATCGCTCCAGCGTATCAGCGAAACGATCGATTTCATTGGCAAACTGCGGCTCCCGGTCGCCGGCGCTGATAAAAATGTGCCCGGGAAGGTCGTCGGTTGAGCGCGCAATTTCGAATGGGTCATAAGCCCGGCGGGGGTGGTTGTAAGCCAGCGCGGGGCTCAGGGCTGCGACAACATCGAACGTCTCTGGATGCCGCATACTGATTTCAAGTGCCCAGACGCCCCCGCGTGACACACCCAGGATAGCACGCTCTGAAGGGTGCTGTGAAATTTGGTAGCGTTGACTCATTTCGGTTGATAGCTGTTCAAGTAAAAGTTCTTCCATGGAGCTCGGTCCGCCGTCGGTTTGTGTAAAGTAGGGTTCCGGTTGATAAGGGAATATCAGCACAATGGGACCAATCCGGCTGCCCGCGAGCAATGCCTCGTAGCTATCGATGACCCCCAACTCAATCCAATGTCCCTGATCCTGTGGATAACCATGCAGGAAGTAGGCAACCGGATAATCTTCGTCGCTGTCATCATAACAAGGCGGGAGGTAAACAATAACATCCGCTTCGCTTTGCCCGTCCAGCAGCGTGTAACTCTCCTCGACAAGCCTGCCCCTGGTCTCTTCACATGTCTCGAGAGCTACTGTGACGCTGGGTCCCTGGAACTTAGTGGCAGTCGCCCTGGCGGGAGTTCCAGATGGCTGGATGGTAGCTTTGAGTGGCGACTCGCCTTGAATGGGTGCGGAAGCCGGAGCGCAACCAGAAATTATCATAATGACCGCGAGTGATGTTATCACTCGCTTGCAGTGGCGATTCTTTCTTATCATCATTCGATCTTCTCGGGCAATATCATACACTAATTCAACTCCGGACCTGAGAGCCAGGGTTGTCGCGATTGTGTGCGCTTGCCAGGATTCAAATCGGACTTATTAAGGTTATAATGCACGCCATGAAGTATCACATATGGACCGCCGGCTGCCAGATGAATGTAGCAGACTCCCAACGCGTCGCTTCAGCACTCGAGCGCCTGGGATATCGATCGACGAGACTGGCCGAAGACGCCGATATCATCGTCTTGAACACATGCGTGGTGCGGCAGAGCGCAGAAGATAAAGCCCATGGGCGCTTGAGCTCCCTGCGCCCACTCAAAGAAGAAAACCCGGAGCTGGTTATCAATCTGATGGGCTGCATGGTAGGCGTAAAAGGCAGCGAGAAATTGGAGAAGACCTACCCATACGTCGACGTCTTCTCGCCTCCCTCCGATCCCCAACCACTGTTAGCTCATTTGCGCACCGTCGAAGCGCTCGAATTAGCGCAGGCTGAGACGCAGAAGAGGTTCGCAGTCATGGATGGCGATCTCCTGCTCCCGGTGCAGGATCGCAACAGCCTTGTTTCGGCCTATGTGCCGATCGTTTACGGATGCTCACATGCCTGTTCATTCTGCGTCATCCCTTTCCGGCGTGGCGCCGAGCAAAGCCGATCGATCGGCACCATAACTAAGGAAGTGCGCTCGCTCGTCGATCAGGGTGTGCGCGAGGTGACGCTTCTCGGCCAGATTGTGGACCGTTACGGACTGGATATTGAGGATGGGCCCATCCTTTCTGACCTGTTATATGTCTTGCATGAAATCGACGGGCTGGATCGCATCCGCTTCCTTACCTCGCATCCCAATTGGATGACGGATGAACTTCTTCGGACTGTGGCGGATCTCCCCAAAGTCTGCGAACACATCGAGGTGCCCGTACAGGCAGGGGATGATAAAGTCCTTGCACAGATGAAGCGCGGTTACAGCGTGGATGCTTACCGCCAGCTTATCGCACGGATCCGATCGATCATCCCGGATGTATCCATCGCGACCGATATCATCGTCGGTTTCCCCGGCGAAACGCGCCAGCAGTTTGAGAAGACATTCGATCTGCTTGAAGAACTGAAACTGGACGTCGCTCATCTCGCCCGCTATTCCCCTCGACCCCAGACCGTCTCTGCCCGGAAGATGGAAGACACAGTGTCGGAAGATGAGAAAATGCGGCGCTTCCGCCTGTTGGAGGACCTTCAAGCCAGCATCGCGGAGCAGATCAACGCTCGCTACCAGAACAATGTTGTCGAGGTCCTGGTTGAAGAAAAGCATAAGGACCGCTGGAAAGGTCGCACGCGCACAAACAAACTGGTGTTTTTTGAATCTCCCAACGACATGCGCGGCCAACTTGTCGACGTGCTCATTGAATGGACCGGTCCATGGAGCATGGTCGGAACCACTCAGGACAATGTGACTCACACCTCACCGATCCAATCGGAGAGGGCCGCCTAGAGCAATTTCTGCCCGAGTCCACCCGGTGGGTTAACGAGGTATGCGTTCCCACTTGCCCCAATTTAAATGCGGCTGTAGCATGCTTGTGGTGAAATGCACATGCATTTCCTAGATCGACTCGCGATTCGTGAATGCGAAGAAAGCACCGGGAGATGAATCCATGTCTTTCATGAAGCCGCCTGCCAGGATGATTGCTCTGCCCATCATTGCAATCCTTGCCCTTTCAGCTTGTAACTTCCCCGGGCTGCAAACACCGGATCCGTTTCCTACGTATGCTGCTCAAACCGTGGAGGCGCGCCTGACCAATGCAGCCGGTGGACAGCCTATAGAAGAGACCCCGCCACCCGCGCCGACGACCCCTTCACCTGCCACCGCAACAAACACATCTGAGGCTCCAACGGCGACGAACACACCTATCCCTACCGAGACCGAGATCGCGTGCAGCCGGGCCTCCTTTATTGATGATGTCAGCATACCTGACGGGACCGATCTGGAACCGGGGGAAACATTCACCAAGACCTGGCGGCTGCGCAACTCCGGCTCATGCACGTGGAACACCAACTACGAACTGCTCTTCAAGGACGGAGATGCGATGGGCGGGCCAGCATCCAAGGACCTCAGCGGTTCTGTCTCGCCGGGTGAGACTGTCGACATATCCGTCGATCTCACCGCGCCCAACAACGAGGGCAGCTACAAAGGCTTCTGGTGGCTGCGCTCTGACGCAGGCATCGTCTTCGGGGTCGGGTCCAGCGGTGATGTTCCCTTCTTTGTTGACATCGATGTCGTCAAGGTCGAAACAGTGCTTTCGAGTGGGGAATTCGATCTCGATCAAACATTGAATGCCGACCTCGATACAGGAACGGTTGATCCGGCACCAGGCGATCGAGACATTCAATTCCAGGTCGTATCGGCTGCGGAGAAATATCTACGCCCCGTCAACAACGCGAAGATCAAACTCATGGCATCGCGCACACCCTCGCTGGAAGATTGTGAATCTGCTGCTTTATCCACAAGCAGTGTACCGCTCGGGGATATCGATCCAGGAGACGTTTTCTGCTATGTGACAAATCTCGGAAATTACGGCCGATTTGAAGTCGAATCAATCTCCGGTGGTAATCCGCAAACAGTGCATATCGATTACCGGACATGGGATTCCTGACAAGGGACATCTCTCTGCCCACTGGATAACGAGAAGACCCCCGGTCATGGCCGGGGGTCTTTTGCTACACGTCAGATATTAGACACCTCAATCACATAACTTGTGTTGTAGAAAGCATCAGAATATTACTTCGAGATGCTACAATCAATGGATATTCTCTATTGTGGGAGATCGCTTCATGGCATCCAAACCGCGTTTATTCCTGATCGACGGTCATGCACTCGCATACCGCACATACTTCGCCCTGACCGGTGCCGGCGGTGGGGGCCGTTGGCTCACAAAATCGGGTGAGCCTACTGCGGGTACGTATGGATTCACCTCCGTGCTGCTGAAGCTGCTCGAAGACGAGCAGCCAGAGTATCTGGCTGTCTCGTTTGACACCGGCAAGACCTTCCGCGACGACATCTACGATGAGTACAAAGCCACCCGTGAAAAGATGCCCGATGACCTGCGGCTGCAGATCGAGCGCATCCGGGAGATCGTAAGTACGTTTGGGATTCCAATCCTCGAAGCCGAAAACTATGAAGCCGACGATGTGCTGGGCACGATCGCCCGCAAGGCCGCAGACGAAGGCATAGAGGTGATCATTCTGACCGGCGACCGCGATCTGCTCCAATTAGCCTCCGAGAACGTCATTATCCGCCTCGCCGGCCAGAAGCTGTCCGAAGCCATCGATTACGGACCCGAGAAGGTCCACGAACGCTACGAACTGGACCCTCCACAGCTCATCGACCAAAAGGCACTCATGGGTGATTCGAGCGACAACATCCCCGGCATACGTGGCATCGGTGAAAAGACCTCGCTCAAATTGCTTAAGCAGTATGGCGATCTGGAGAGCATCTATGAGCATCTCGATGAGGTCGCAACCCGCTATCGTAACAAGCTTGAGGAGCAGCGCGAGAACGCCTACATGAGCCGCGAGCTCGGTAAGATCGTGACGGACGTACCCATCGATTTCGACCTGGACGCCTGCCGTGCAGCAGGATACGACCGCGATTCAATTGCGGATCTATTCCGCGAACTCGAATTTCGTACACTTTTAGATCGCATCCCTGGCGCTGAGGATCTTGAAGAAGGCGGTCAGATGAACCTGTTTGTCAGTTCCTCCGAGCCGCAGGGAGAGGCAGTCGCAGAGACGATCGTTATTCAAGACGAAGCCGGTCTCTCCAAATTAATCGAAGAGCTTGGAAACGCTGAGTGGATTTCGTTCGACGTCGAGACGACCAGCACCGACCCCATGCAGGCTGAGCTTGTCGGCATATCACTCGCCACTAAACCTGACGAAGGTTATTACATTCCTGTTGGTCATGATCCCGCGTTCGCAAACAGCGATCAGCTCCCACTGGATCAAGTGGTTTCAGCACTTGACGGCCCTATGACTAATCCGAATATCGACAAGGTCGGACACAATTTGAAATACGATTATTTGGTCCTGGCACGTCATGGGCTTGAGACGGTACCGCTGGCTTTTGACACAATGATCGCAGAATGGCTATGCGATCCCGCTTCGCGCAACCTTGGACTGAAGAACCTGGCATGGGTCCGTTTGGGAATCGAAATGACCGGGATAAACGAGTTGATCGGGACCGGTCGCAACCAGCGAACGATGGACAAACTACCCGTAGAAGAAGTGGCTCCCTACGCGGCCGCGGATGCTGCTATCTGCTTGCAGCTGAAGTCCCAGTTGGAAAATGAACTGCATTCCAAACAGCAATGGGACCTCTTCATTGACGTTGAGATGCCGCTCGTCCCTATTCTCGCCGAAATGGAGCGGGCCGGGATCGGCCTTGATAGCGGGTTCCTTGATCAGTTATCCGAAACAATGCAAACCCGACTCGACGAGATCCAGACGGCGATCTTCGAGGTCGTCGGGCACGACTTCAACGTTAACTCCACCCAGCAATTGTCCGCTGTGCTCTTCGATGAGCTCGGGCTTACCCCACCTGATCGCACGCGGAAGACGAGTTCCGGTTTTTACTCAACCGCCGCCTCCGTTCTCGAAGAACTTCGATCACAACACAAGATCGCCGCGTTAGTGCTTGAATACCGGGAGATTTCCAAATTGAAATCGACCTACGCCGACGCGTTCCCCGAGCAGGTCAACCCTGAGACGGGACGTGTACACACCTCCTATAACCAGACGGGATCCGTGACCGGCAGGCTGGCTTCTTCAGATCCCAACTTGCAGAATATCCCCATCCGTACGGAGTTGGGGCGCGAGATCCGCCGAGCTTTCGTAGCCGAACCGGGAAATGTGCTTTTGAGCACAGACTATTCTCAGATCGAGCTGCGCATCGTCGCTCACATCGCTGAGGACAAAGCCATGATCGAAGCTTTTAGAAACGATCAGGACATTCACAGCACGACCGCGGCAGCCATTTCGGGCACCAAACTCGAGGGAGTGACACCTGAAATGCGGCGCAACGCCAAGGCGATCAATTTCGGATTGATTTACGGGATGAGTCCTTATGGGTTGACCAGGACGACCGATCTCACATTAGGCGAAGCCGAGAATTTTGTTCAGGCTTATTTCGAGCGTTTTCCGGGTGTAAAACGTTACCTTGACGAGGTGCGTGAGCGTGTCACGCTGGAGGGCTATGTATCCACCTTGCTTGGTCGACGGCGCTATTTTCCGCAATTGGAAGAGGGTTCATCGGTAAATGAGACGATCCGATCACGTGCGCTTCGAGAAGCGATCAATGCGCCCATACAGGGCACAGCGGCAGATATCATCAAGCTTGCCATGCTCGAACTGCCCGATAAACTGGAAGCGACTGGCATGCAAGCTGTGATGCTCCTCCAGGTTCACGATGAACTCGTATTCGAATGCCCTGAGGACGAACTCCAGGAGACAGCCGATTTGGTCGAAAAAGTGATGCAGAACGCCTATGAACTTGTCGTACCGCTTAAGACCGATACCAAGGTCGGGGAAAACTGGGCAGATATGAAGCCTATGGACTGAATTGGTGTTGTCATATACAGGTTTAGCATGAGCACACTGGATCATCCACGGATATTGGATTGGCCCCGTTCATGCATCCAGAATCACACATAAAATGAGCTTCGCTACACAGAAAACATCGTTCAGGGCGGCGGGCAGTAGATTATGCTATACTCGCCTCGCTGCCCCTAAAGATGAGCAACGGGAATAATGACTGAGCGTCAGGAGCACTTCGAAGAATCTATGCGTCTAGGCCACTCCTCTGCCTGGGATCTGGAGTGGGATAAGGCTATTGGCTTCTACCGAAAAGCGCTGGCGTTGAGTCCCGATCACCCCGGGGCGCTGACCAGCTTAGGTCTGGCGCTGCTTGAAGCGGAGCAGTATCAGGAAGCGCTGAAGATATACCAACACGCCGGCAAACTTTCACCTGAAAACCCGATCCCCATTGAGAAGATTTCAGAAATCCTCGAACGTATGGGCAAAATTGACGATGCTGTGGCGCGGCGGAAAGCTGCCGCCGACCTACACGTCAAACAGCACAACGCCGAGCGCGCTATCGACAATTGGAGCCATATCGCCCGGCTGAAACCGGCCGATCGATCCAATCGCGCCAAGCTGGCTGAGGTCTTCGATCGACTTGGCCGTAAGCGCGAGGCGGTATATGAGTACCTAGCGCTCGCCTCCATCCTGCAGAGAGAAGGCAAGATCGACCGGGCAATTGAAGCCGTACAGCGCGCCTTACGCATCATCCCCGGTGAGAAGGACGCCGCACAGGCGCTGCGCCAGTTACAGGAAAGCCAGCCGCTTCCTGACCCACTCGAGCCGCGAGGCTCAACCGCTCCATTGCGCATGAACGAGGTGCGCGAATTCTTGAAATCCGATGAAGAAGACAGTCTCGACGTCGAAAACAGTCAGCAGGCCGATCCTGAAGCTGTCGCGCAAACCCGGGCACTGACCATCATGGCCGGGCTGGTCTTTGAGGATCAATCGGAAGATGAGGATGACGATTCCGCGCCAGCCGAGTTATCCGATTTGACCGAAGGTCGCATAAGCCAGGAGCGAAAGCAAATCGGCCAGCCGCGCATGCTGCACTACCTCGGCCAGGCGATCGACCTTCAAACAAGAGGGAACAAGCGTCAGGCAATCAGCGAGTACGAACGCGCCATCCAGGCGGGTCTCGACCACCCCGCAGTACACTACAACCTGGGCATCCTGCTCAAGAACCTCGAAGATCAGGAAGAAGCCACCAAGCATCTGAACAAGGCGCTGGGGCATCCCGAACTCGACCTGGGAACGAACCTGGCACTGGGCAGACTGGCACGCATCAAAGGTGATCTTCCGGAGGCAGCCCGTCATTTGCTGCAGGCGCTCCATCGGGCTGACAGCTTATCGATTGACGAGAGTCAGTCCAGCCAGCTGACGCAGCTTTATGACACGATCCTCGCCTCCCTTAATGAAGGCGATGAGGATGCGCTCTCGAAGATCGTCGAGAACACGCTGAATTTCCTGAGCGGGCCGGAATGGCTGGAGCGCCTCAGGCAAGCGCGGCGTTCACTCGAAACAGGCACCGAAGGTGCCACGCTGGTACCGATCGCAGATATGCTTGCTGTAGGCGGCACGGAGAAAGTGCTCCAATCGATCGGACGCATCGACGATCTCATGAACCGTGGCCTGCACATCGTCGCGCTAGAGGAAGCTATGCTCGCCATGGATTACGTGCCCAGCTATCTGGGTTTGCATTTCCGTATGGCTGAGATTTTGATCCAGCGCGGCAACACCCCGGCGGGTATGAACAAGCTGCGTACGATTGCCCGCGCCCATAAAGTGCGCGGCGAGGTCCCACAGGCGACACAGATATTCAAACGCATCATCCGCCACTCGCCGATTGACATCAGCGCCCGTAAACAGCTCATCCAGATGCTTGCGCAGCAGGATCGAGTGCAGGAGGCGCTGGAACAGCACATCGAATTGGCCGATCTCTACCGCCAGATGGCGGAAATCGACAATGCCCGCATCACGCTGCAGGAAGCACTCGCCCTCACCCAGCGCAGCGCAGTAGGTCAAGAGTGGCACATCCGCTTGCTGAACCGTATCGGCGACATTGACCTATCCCATCTCGATTGGCGCGAAGCGCTGCGGGTATTCGAGGAGGTCTGTGAAATCGATCCCGATAACGAAAACGCTCGCCTTCAGGTGATTGACTTGAACCTGCGCCTGAGCCAGGAAAAACAGGCAGGAAAAGCGCTGGACCGACAGTTAGCGCACCTGGTCCAGAGCGAGAAATCCAGGGAAGCGCTCGCGCTGCTTGAAGATCTCGCCCGAGAATATCCCGGCAAACAAATACTGCACTCAAGGCTCGCGAAGGCCTATCGAGCCGCCGGTCGCAAAGCCGACGCGATCGCCCAATACGACGCTCTTGGTGAGATTCAGCTCGATGCCGGACAGGCCAATGAAGCCGCTCGAACAATTGAAACAATTATCAATCTCGACCCTCCCAATGTTGAGGGATATCAAGAATTGCTGCGCAACATCCGAAGTGAAAGCTAAGCCGCAGCGCTGAGCAGCAGGAACTTCCCGTGACCGACTTTGTACAGGAATTGAGCTTCTTCTTCCAACGCTTCGACTGGCTGAGCGCCGTCGATGTCGCCCTGGTTACGCTCGTCGTGTTCTTCCTCCTGCGTTTATTGAGGGGCACCCAGGCAGTCGTGCTTCTGCGCGGCATGATCGTTTTGATCATCACCATTGCTCTGCTCACAAGCCTGCTAAATCTGCCTGCCTTCACCTGGCTATTGAACAACGCACTGCCAGCCCTGTTGATAGCCATTCCAGTTATCTTCGCGCCAGAAATCCGGCGGGCGTTGGAACGGCTGGGTCGCACGAGAAATATGTTTAGCGTAAGCAGCGCGCCAGATCAGGTTGAACTCCTGATTGACACGATCTGCACTACGGCTCAACGCTTGTCAGACCGCCGCTATGGCGCGCTGGTTGTCATCGAACGAGATATCCCGCTTGACGAGTACCAGGACACGGGCGTGCGGCTGGACGCGGAACTCACGCCCGAGCTGCTGCTTCAGATTTTTCATATCAACACCCCGCTCCATGATGGCGCTGTGATTATTCAAGACGGTCGCATCGCTGCGGCTGCTTGCGTGATGCCGCTCTCTTCCAGCGGCACATTAACGCGCACGCCGGAGCGCCAGATGGGGCTGCGACACCGTGCCGCGCTGGGCATAAGCGAGGTCAGCGATGCCGTCTCCGTCGTCGTTTCGGAGGAGACCGGCGGTATCTCGGTGACGCACAACGGCAGGATCATCCGCCGGCTCGACCAGGCTCGACTGCGCAACATCCTCACAGCCTTCTTCAGGCCAAGGTCCAGCAGCCGCTTGCCTGCATGGCTAGAGCGATTCCTTATCCGTCAGAACCGGCTTTTCTCGGGGATCGCCGGGGAGTGAGGCTCAGGATATGATCGGCTGGCTGCGTGAAAACCTCAGCACAATATTTCTTGCTTTCGTTCTTTCGATCACTGCCTGGGTTGCGGCGGTCAGCGCGGAGGATCCGCTGCAGGAACAGCTCTTCCCGGAACTCGTCCCGGTTGAGTACCGGGGACTGCAATCCGGCTTGACGATCATCGGTGAACTGCCGCAAGAAGCCGAGGTGACCATCCGGGCGCCTTCCTCAATCTGGCGCAATCTTTCCCTGGAGGATGTTGAGGTATACAGCGACCTCGCAGGCCTGGAGGCCGGCGTGCATCGCGTCGAGATTGAAGGTCAAGTCGACCGCCGCGCCACGCAGATCACGGAGATTTCACCCGGATCTGTGTCGATCACTATCGAGCCCCTGACGACCAAACAGGTGGATATCCGCGTCATAATGGTCGGTGAACCTGGCGCGGACTACGCCGCCAACGAGCCCGTTCTCGAACGTGATGAAATTACAATCGAAGGGCCTCGCAGCGCTGTGGATGCAGTCGAATCAGTGCAGGTGAGGATCGATCTGAACAACCGTCAGCGCTCCATCGACCAGCAATTTTCGCTCACACCCGTCGACTTACAGGGCCAACCTGTTGAGGGCGTCGAATTGGAGCAGTCCAGCGTGCGTGTGCAGCTTGAAATCACCAAGCGCGAAAATATTCGCAGGCTCGTCGTTGTCCCGATCGTCGAGGGTCGTGATCAGCTTGAGCAAGGTGGCAATTACCGGCTTACACGCATCAGCGTGGAGCCCACTGAGGTCGCGGTGTTTTCCGAAGATCCTGTGGCGCTCGAAGCCCTGCCTGGTTTCGTGCAGACAGAGCCACTGGATATCTCTGAATTCACCGAGGACACTACCCGCACTGTTTCGCTCGATCTTCCTGATGAGTTCATGCTTGTTGGCATACAGAGTGTCGACATCACCGTCGAGATCGAAAGGGTTGAGACGTCCGCCGTGTTCTCACGTCAGGTGGAGGTCGAAAACCTGGGATTCGGTCTTTACGCCTATCCCTCCCCGGAAGAGGTCTCATTGATCCTTACCGGACCGAAGGTCATTCTCGATCAAATATCCCCCGAACAGGTGCGAGTGTTTGTCGATGCTACCAACCTCTCTATCGGCACGTACCAGCTCGATGCGCAGGTGAACGATGTGCCCGAATCCGTGACGTTTGAGGAGCCCAATCCTCCGGTGATCGAGGTTGACATCACATTCACCGCACGACCAACGCCAACCGCGACCTTCCAGCCCGAATCCTGAAATCATGAGTTCACGACCCGTTGTCGCCCTGGTTGGCAGACCCAACGTAGGTAAATCCACATTGTTCAACCGTCTCGCCGGCGAGCGGCTCGCCGTCGTGGACGCGATCCCGGGGACAACCCGGGACAGGCTGGTCGCTGAAGCGGAGTGGAACGGTGTGGTATTCGACATCGTCGATACTGGCGGGATCGATCCAAGCTCCATGAGCCGGGGCGAACCGCTTTCGGTCGGCTCCGCAGAGTATATTGAGCACATCCGCGCCCAGGCGGAGATGGCCACGCGTCACGCTGACGCGATCATCTTCCTCGTCGATGTGACCAATGGCGTAACCTCCGCTGATGAAGAAGTCGCCAATATCATCCGCCGCCTGCAGAAGCGCGAGAACGGCGAAATTCACCCTAAAGTCCTGCTGGCGGTCAACCGTTGTGAGAACGAGCAGCGCCGCGCCCAAGCAATGCAGTTTTATGAACTTGGCATGGGTGAACCTCATCCTATCTCCGCGCTGCATGGAACCGGGACCGGCGATCTGCTTGATGAGCTGATCGCGTTGATCGCTCCAAGTGGACCGGGCGAGGAGGCCGAGGAGTCCGATCTGCGCATCGCAATCGTCGGCAGGCCGAACGCAGGAAAATCCAGCCTGCTGAACCAGCTGCTGGGCGAAGAGCGGGTCATCGTTTCGCCCATTCCAGGCACGACACGCGACGCAGTAGACACCCGCCTGGTGTTCGAGGACAAAGAAATAACCTTGATCGACACGGCCGGTATTCGCAAGCGTGGCAAGATCGAACCAGGCGTCGAACGATACTCGGTGCTGCGCGCGCTTAAAGCGATCGAACGCGCCGAGGTGGTCCTGCTGATGATCGATGCCGAACGTGGGGTCACCGCTCAGGACACGCATATCGCCGGCATGATCCTGGATAAGATGCGAAGCGTCATCGTGCTTGTGAATAAATGGGATTTGATTCCCAAAGACACCTACACGATGGACAACTACACACTGCACGTGCGCAGCATACTGAATTTCCTGGACTACGTGCCCGTGCTGTTCATCTCGGCGAAGACCGGATTACGCGTCCAAAAGGTAATCCCACTCGCCATCGAGGTGCAGGAACAGCGTTTTGTGCGCATTCCAACGGGCGAGCTAAATCGCTTACTTCAAAAGTCGCTGACTGCGCACGCACCTCCGACCAGGAAGGGGCGGCGACTTAAATTCATGTTCGCCACTCAGGTGCGGACCGACCCACCCACCTTCCTCTTTCACGTGAACGATCCATCACTGGTCCATTTCACCTACCAACGCTATCTAGAAAACCAGATCCGCTCTGAATACCCCTTCCTTGGAACCCCATTGCGGCTGTCTTTTAGACCGCGCTCCCGTGAGGACCAGACGGGAGGAAAAGGGGCTCGCAGGGGGCGCTGAGAACCGTGTTTCTCGCATGTTATAATCACCTGCTGTGAACGAAACACCTTTTAGCACCCCGTCACCCCCCGAATGGGGCGAATCTAGAGAGTCAACCGGCACCCGCATTAGACGGTTCCTCGGAGAAGTTCTGCAGACGATCCTCATCGCCGGCTTCCTTTTTCTTGCTGTCAACCTCCTCACTGCACGCATTCGTGTCGAGGGCATAAGCATGGAACCCAATCTCCACGAGGGACAGTTTGTGATCGTAAATCGGCTGGCATACCGCTGGGATCTGCCGGAGCGCGGTGACATCGTCGTATTCCGCTTTCCGCTCAATCCGGATCGCCGCTTCATCAAGCGCGTGATCGGACTGCCAGGCGACACCATTGCTATTCAGTCCGGGTTGGTTTTTGTCAACGACGAACAGCTGAATGAGCCTTATCTTGCCGTTACGCCGCGCTACAGCGGCAGCTGGACAATCAGTGAGAATGAGTTATTTGTGCTTGGTGATAACCGCAATAACTCATCGGATTCACAGAATTGGGGCGCGCTTCCACTCGAGAACATCATCGGCAAGGCTTTCCTAATTTATTGGCCCCCTCCCGAAGCCGGGGTTATTCCACATTATGACCTCGCAGTTGCCTCCGAGGGCTGATCAGGATAGCTAGCCTGCATCACAGCCTTAAAGTACGCTTGTCCCTGCCTCCCTTTTTGCGCTACTATAAGGAGACGCGGAAGCACTCAATTCACAAAAACGAGCACGTCCGGCTGTAAACATGGAGCCAAGCGAAGCACAGAACAATTCATTGAATGTGATCGTCGTCGCCGACGTCGAAACGAACGCGCAGGCGATCGTTGAACGCATCCTCAAACCATCTGGATTCGAGGCGTGGGTCCGTGGGGAGGATGCGCCTGATCCCGATTTACTGGTCGTGGATATTACCCAGCTGCGCGGTGACCCCCTCGCCAGCCTGCGTAATGTTCGTTCGAACGGCATCGAAGCGCCCGCAATCCTTCTCGCTGCACATTTCCCGCTCTCGCGCATGCGAGAGCTTTTTAAATTAGGCGTCAAGGATTTCCTGCTCAAACCCTACAGGCCGTCCGAACTCTGTCAGGCGATTACAGAGGTGGGCGAAACGCGCTCAAAACGCTCTGATAGCCAGGTCCTCTCGGGTCGTATGGAGCGATTACGCGAACAGCTTGAACGGCGCACCGAAGAAATCCGCATGCTCAGCGAGATCGGGCGAGTGGTAGTGCGCATGGATGACCTTAATCAGATCTTGCGCAGTGTCGTCGAGGCGGCCTCATTTGTCACCGACGCCGAGGAATCGTCTATCTACCTCGCCGAACCTGACAGCGAAGATCTGGTGCTGCGGGCCAGCAAGCAGGCCGGCGAACGCCACGCAACTCTTCAAAAGATCCGTACAACCGACACCCTTGTGGGTGAGGTCTACCGCACCGGCCAACCCATCCTACGTCAGCCTTCGATGCAGGCCGGCCCGGTCAAAGTGCAGACAGGCTTCCTGGTCCAATCCACATTGAACGTCCCACTCAAGGTGGATAACCAGATCGTCGGTGTGCTCGGGGTCTACAACCGTCTTGCGCCGCGCACATTCACGGAGCACCACCGCACACTGCTCTCAGCCCTATCTGATTGGGCAGGCGTCGCATTGGAGCAAGCCTCCCTGCGCCGTAGCACCGAGCCAAAAGAACCCGCCCAAACACGGCCAATGCAGCCGCCTCCTGATACGACTCCGGTGGCCACCGCCGAATGGGTGGGGGGCGTCGAAGACGCGATCGACATGCTCCAGCGTTTCCTGGGAAATACCGGCGCATTGAAAGATCCTGCCGATCGGGCGGATCTCAATGGATTGCTCAATAAGCTGCGCTCGCTGCTCGACATCCCCGTCATTCATCTGGATGAAGAACAGACCCGTGAATTAGTCGACCTGAATTCGCTTGTGAGTAAAACCGTAGAGAACATGCGCCAGGAAGCACGCCAACGAGGCCTGGAGATCGTCTCCGAGCGCAGTGATCCTATCCCGATGTTCAGGGCGGATCGTGTGAAGATCAGCCAGATATTGGAGTCGCTCGTCGCCGCTGCGATTCGGCGCACAAAGCGCGGCCGCATCGTGCTCGAAGCACACACATTCGACGTGCTGCGCTCCCAGAGCGATGAGTTCCCTCTCACCGTAAACGTGGATATGCACGACGGCGCCTGGGCCGCGGTGCGGGTATCCGACTCGAGTTCAGGGCTCAGTCCAGACACGATTCAGGCACTAACTGCCAAGGACACAAACCCTCTCTCGGGAAAGATGGGACCGGGATTGTCGATGGGCGAGATCCGCATGATCGTCCAGAGCATGAACGGGGTCATGTGGTACGAACACACCCCCGCAAGCACCTCGATAACATTCGCCCTGCCTATCCATTAATCAGGAGCAGCCTAAATGGCCCCCAGGTCCATCTCGATCGAGTTCTATACCGCCAGCCACCGCATCCTGGGACGCGTCAAACCTACCGGAGCGGGGCTCTTCAGCCATATCAACGACCCCACTTTTTCATTTATTGAAATCGAGGGTGCCCATTTGATGCGCCTGCACCAACCCGGTCGATTGGTCGCACGATACCCTACACTTTGGCTGGTCAAGAGCGAGATTGTGGCCGGGCTGCTTTCCAACCGCAATGAATTAGGGCCGACCGGATACGCCCGCGGCGGCTACACAACAACCGTTCCCCACTGGGTGCGGGTGGTCATGGGCGGCTACGAGCTTATGGGCATCGTGGAAACGCCAGGGAAGTTCAACTTCGGCGCGTTGATGTTTGAAACCGACCGTTTCTTCATGCCGATTTACAACGCGACCTTGAAAGCGATCCTGTTCCCGAATGTTCAGGGAGAAAGCCAGGCGATGGTTTTCAACCGGGGGATGGTCGATGCGATCGCGCTGCTACCGAAAGATGAGATCCCTGAAACGAAATCAGAAGAATGAACAATCTTCTGGACAGAGTTGAGTTTGAAAATTAAATAGGCACCCATCGCTAGCTACCAGACGTAAGGGGGTTACATGGCGATCGTCTGGGCTTCCATCTTCTGGCTAACAGGCATCTTCGCCGGTCATCGCATCCCGCTCCTGCCGATTCATTGGCTTGTCCTTTCTTCATTCGCCCTGCTTGCCGCGATCACACTTCGGAAACGTTCCACATATCGTTCATTCTTCCTGCTGCTCATGGTGTTCACGCTCGCAGGGTTGCGATCGCCCCCGGCTACAAGTCCACCAAACCCATCCGACCTGGGCTACTACAACGATCTGGAGGCTCAGGCGAGGATAACCGGGGTGGTCATTGACGACCCGGACCGGCGTGAAAATCACACCACGCTGCGAGTGCGAGCGCAGCGATTGATCATCCCGACGCTTGAAATCGCTAAACCCATTGAAGGGGACGTCCTGGTGCATGCCAGCCGATACGAGCAGTGGTCCTACGGCGATTGGGTCAGAGTCAAGGGCGAGCTCGAAACACCACCACAGATCGATGATTTCTCTTATGCAGAATATCTTGCCCGCAAAGGGATCTACAGTTGGGTGAAAGACGCTTCGGTCGACAAGTTAGGCGAAGGTCGTGGATCCGCTCCTATGCGCTGGATTTTCGGCCTCCGTCAACAATTCTTTACCACGATCGGGAAGATTTTTCCAGAACCGGAAGCGTCGCTCGTAGCCGGCATTTTGTTGGGGATCGAGACTGATATCCCGGACGACCTATACGAGCAGTTCGGCCGCACAGGGACGACCCACATCATCGCCATTTCGGGGTTCAACATCACGTTGATCGCCAATATCATCATCGCGCTGTCGCGTCGGCTTTTCGGCACGCGGCGAGGCTTGTGGGTCGCCGCAGCGGGAATCAGCCTTTACACTGTGCTGGTCGGTGCGGATGCGGCCGTGGTCCGCGCCGCTGTGATGGGCGGCTTGGCTCTGGCAGCCCGCTACTGGGGCCGGGATGCGCTCGGCTTTGCCTCCCTGGCTGCCAGCGGCATCCTCATGACACTCATCGATCCAATGGTCATGTGGGATGTAGGTTTTCAACTCTCCTTCATGGCTACTCTGGGGCTGATCCTTTATGCGACGCCACTGCACGGCTGGTCGGTTGCAGCGTTTTCCACCTGGCTTTCCCAGCAAAAAGCGAAGCAAATCGGTGGCCTGGTCGCCGAATTTGTGCTTTACACAATGGCCGCTCAACTCACAACATGGCCGCTCACATTATTCTATTTCCGCCGATTTTCCTTCATTTCATTCCTGGCGAACCCAATCATATTGCCGCTTCAGCCCGGGTTGATGACCCTCAGCGGTGTCGCTGTCCTTGCGGGCACCTTTTGGCTTCCATTGGGTAAGTTCCTGGCCATTTTCGCATGGCCATTTTCAGCACTCACCATCCGTATCGTCTCTCTGCTTTCGCACTACGCAGTAGCCGGGTTCGGAATTTCTGGAGCCAGCCTTTCACTGCTATTTTCCTACTACGCTGCCCTTTTCGGTGGAACAATCATCGTAACTAAGCTCCCAACGGACAAATCGATCATCAATAAAATACGCCCGACAGCGAGCACGCTGGACGGAGGCGCTGCATGGGGATTGGCCATTGCTGGGCTTGCGACATGCTTCGTCTGGCACAGCGCAGCACACTCCGCAGATGGGCACCTGCACCTGGCTATTTTCGACGTTGGATCTGGGGATGCTGTTCTGGTTCAATCTCCTACCGGCAACATGCTCCTCATCGATGGCGGCAAAAGCCCGTCCCGGCTGATGAATTACCTGGGCTACGAACTGCCCCTGCTTGAAAGAGACATTTCCGGTCTCGTGGTCGCCGGGACACACACAAACCAGGTGGCTGGATTACTGGGTTTAACCAACCACTTAGAGGTAGAAAATGCATTCATTTCCAATGTACGGGGAAGCTACAGCTACCGATCCCTCAAAGAGGAGCTTCTCGGTGCTGGTATAGATATCGAGTCCGTCAGCCCGGGTCAGAAGATCGATATCGGGGGCGGAGCCAACCTCGAGATTATCGGCTGTACCGATACGGGCATGATCCTGATGGTTAACCACAATCATGCGCGCATCTTGATCCCTGCTGGCCTTTCGCCCGAAACAATCGAAACGATCCTCGATGATCCCCGTATCCGTGACGTCTCCGCGCTGCTGCTCCCTGACGGTGGACACCCGTCATCAAACCCGCGCGCCTGGCTCGAAACCACCAATCCGCGCCTGGCGATCCTTTCCTTAAGCAGTACAGAAGAGGTAAGCAGTCATGCTGAAGAGGTGCTTGCCGTTCTGGGAGACCGCACCATTTTGCGAACGGACCTGCATGGCTCGATCACGATCCACACCGACGGCCAAGTACTCTGGGTTGAGACTGAACGTCGTCCGGCTGAATAGGTTGCCCATTAGAACCATTGCACGTATCTTCAACGAAAGAATTTCTCGATGAAACAAGCGTCCAAACTAGAGGAGAAAAGATAAACATGACGGAGAAATCTGTTCCTACCCGATCCGAAGTCGACCCGCGCTGGACCTGGAATCACGCCAGCGTGTTCGCCAATGTCTCCGCATGGGAAAGCACGGTGAAGGTCCTCCCCCAGAGGATCCAAACATTCGGCGATGAACACAGCAACGCGGCTGAAAGCGCACAGGAGCTGCTGGATGCGCTGGAAGCGAAGTATGCTCTGTTGAATGAGGTGGAGCGCGTCTACCTCTACGCCGGGATGTTCCATAATGTGGATACTACCGACCAGTCCGCCGCAAAACGCTACAGCCAGGCCCGCAGCCTATATAGCCGCGCCTTATCCGCTCTAGCCTTCCTGGAACCACTGATCATCGAGATCGGCGAGAACCAGATTCGAACATGGACTGAAGAGCTTGCCGGACTCGGCATGTATGCGCATTATTTCGAGAACCTCTTCCGCAAATCAGAACACATCCTTTCGTCCGAGATCGAAACGATTCTGGGCATGCTGAGCGATCCCTTTTCAGGTACCTCCGCGACGACCCGAATGCTCACCGATGCTGATTTCGCGTTCGGGACGGTCCAGTCGTCGATCGGAGACCAGGTCAGCATCACTCAAGGCAACTTCGCCACGCTTATGACTGAGCCTGATCGCACACTGAGGCGCGAGACGTGGAACACCTATCTGGATGAATACGCGGCACACCGCAATTCACTAACGTCCGGTCTCGAGACCTCGATCAAACAAAACGCGTTTACCTCCCAGGTGCGCAAGTTTGATAGCACGCTTGAGGCGGCACTGTTTGAACACAAGCTACCCACCAAAGTGTTTCACACGCTTATCGAGACATTCCAGTCAAACCTGCCCACCTGGCACCGCTATTTCGCACTCCGCAAGAAGATGCTCGGCCTGGAGCAACTGCGACCCTACGATCTCTGGGCTCCGCTGACGCAGGATCGCCCTCGCGTCCCATACGAACAAGCCGTCGAATGGATAACTGCCGGACTTGCCCCGATGGGTGAGGAGTATATCGAAACCGTACGCTCAGGCTGCCTTGATAACCGCTGGGTGGATGTATACCCAAATGCAGGCAAGCGCAAAGGCGCGTTCTCCTGGGGTGTGCACGGGACACTGCCTTTCATCGTGATGAGCTACGGGGAAACCATATTCAGCATGAGCACGCTCGCTCACGAGCTTGGTCATTCGATGCACTCGCTGCTTGCCTGGAAGACACAACCGCTGGTTTACGGCGATTACAGTCTGTTTGTTGCCGAGGTGGCTTCAAACTTCCACCAGGCGCTTGTGCGAGCTCACTTACTCAATACGGTCGAGGATTGTAATACGCAGATCGCCGTCATTGAGGAAGCCATGGCAAACTTCCTGCGCTATTTCTTCATCATGCCCACACTGGCCCGTTTCGAACTGGATCTGCACCAGCGCATCGAACGCGGGGAGGGTCTCAATGCCGACCTTATGATCGAAACGATGCTCAATTTCTTCACGGAAGGTTTTGGCGGTGAAGTCGAGTTCGATCGTGAGCGTCTGGGGTTGTTTTGGGCAACTTTCGGGCACCTCTACGTCGACTACTACGTATTCCAGTACGCGACGGGCATCTCGGGAGCGCACGCCGCAGCCCGTAGAATTCTCGCAGGTGAGCCGGGCGCGCGTGAGGATTACCTGGAATTCCTGAAGACCGGCGGGGCGGCATACCCGCTGGATGCGCTGCTCCAGGCCGGCATCGATCTGCGACAAGCCGGACCGATCGAGCAAACATTCAACACGATGGCATCGATGGTGGATCGATTGGAGGATTTAGCCGGAAAATAGAGACCGCGAATCGATCAGGTGCGCCTGATCAGGATACTCAAGATCAAAATCCCGTTGTAGATGTTATGAGAGTGCGAGACGACGCTCCACTCTTCGGGACCAAGCTGGTTGAGCCGCTGGTGCAGCTGCTCCTGAAGATCCGCGAATGCTCCGCGCACCTCTGGAACTTGATCGCTCATCGTCTCCAGGACACCGGGCGACTTCAACCGGCGGGCCAGAACGATCGTTTTGTATACGTATTCTTGATGGGACAAAACAGCTCCCTCCAGGTTCCTCGCGATCGTGCAGTCAATCTTTGATTGAAGC
>CBFDDM010000021.1:0-36767 GCA_965603565.1 uncultured Anaerolineales bacterium
CAGAGCATGTTTTGCTCCTCACCACGCCGTCCGAATGTGTAGACGTGAGGATGCTCCAACAAAAGCAGTGAATCAGGGTGCTTTCCTGCGCCGATTTCGGCTGCAAGCTTGTTCTGCAGTTCGCAAGCGGGACCGTACGCAAGCCTTCCGAGCTGGTACACATTCAGGGATTCTCTGCGCTGGCTGTCAATCATGCGCGCGGGCCACCTTCGATATCAAAAAGGTAGGGCACTCTTTGCTCATAGCCGGTCAGCTGTGTGAATCCGGCTTCCTGCACGTTATCCAGGGCATGGTGCAGGCCAAAACCCACATGCTCGGTGTGGTGTGCATCGGAGCCCAGAGTGACATGGCGGCCGCCTTCCTGCTTAAACCAGCCCAGAATCGTGCTGCCGGGCGAGGTCTCGCCGACCGGTCGTCGAAGCGTGCTCGTATTGATTTCCAGCGACAGACCGCGCTCGGCGAGGGTCTTGAGGACCGCCCGGATCTCGCCTTCATACAGCGCAGGGTCAAAACCGCCGTACTTATCGAAGCCATAACGTTTGACCACGTCCATGTGGGCGAGGATGTCGAAGTCGCCTTCGGCGACCATCTTCTGCATCTCCCTGAAGTAGAAAGAATAAGCTTCATCCGGGGTGTGTTCGAAATATGGGTCGTCGAAGACGACCTGCTCGCCCACCCAGTGTAGCGAGCCAAGGACATAATCCCAATCATATTGGCCCAGGAGTTCATCAGTGTCTTCCTGGAAGCGATGCGGCTCACCGATCTCAACGCCGGCCTGGATTGTGAGCGTATCGGCAAAAAGCTCACGGCACGAACCGAGCGCTTGCCACCATTCATCCGGCTTGAGGTAATTGTGGCAGTAGTCCAGTGGGATCGGGTCGAAGTGATCGCTGAAACCGATCTGGCGGACGCCCTCGGCAACGGCGGCGCGCGCCATCGCTTCCATGCTTTCATCGCAGTCGCACGAAAAACGCGAGTGAATGTGGTAATCAAGAGGGATAATCGTGGTCATCATAGGCTTATTTCACAGTTCATAATCTGTATAAACGGATGGTTCTTGGCGACAGCACCCCTGCTTGCCGGGCACGGCTCTTGCATGGATTATAGTCGACGAAGAAGCGGGGTAGAATGCGGGTATGAAGAGCGCGACACAGGTCATCAGAGCACGACGCAGAAGGGACGTCGGGAAGGCTTCAACATCCTGGTGGATCAAGTTCGCCATCGTGCTGTTGACGCTTGGAGTAATCCTGGCGGGCATCGCTGGCGTGCTTACGGCGTACGCTCTGGCTGAAAACGTCGGCGGCATGCCCGGTACAGAGCTCCCCGCGCTATTATTTGTCCAGGCTGGCCGTGAAGCACACCAGCCCACACGCTTCTACGATCGCGATCAAGGCGAGCTGCTGTTCGAGGCGCTCAACCCAGAGGCGACAAGCAGACGCTGGTATCAGCTCGACCCGGAGAGCCCGATCCTGGTCCCGGAGCATCTGATTCAGGCCAGCGTCGCAGCGCAGGATCAGGATTATTGGGATGAGAAGTCCCGCCCGCTCCTGCAAATGCTCAGGGCGTTTCGGCTGATCTGGAACCCGACTGCAGGTCATATTCGTGAAGCAGCTATCATCGATCTGCTGGTGGCGGCGCAGATTATGCCCCTTGCCGTGAATGGCGAAGGCAGCGCGGGGATCCTTTCTGTCCAGCGCCAATTGGCGGCGGCCGAACTGGATGCGACTTACTCGCGGGTCGAACTGCTGGAATTTTTCTTGAACACCGCTGATTACGGCAACCTCGCTTACGGGATCGACGCGGCCGCCCTGGTTTACTTCGGGAAGCACGCTCAATCGCTGAGCCTTGCAGAGAGCGCTATTCTGGCGCCAATCCCCTTCAATCCCGACGTCAATCCATTCGACTCACCCCAACAGGCGCGCGATCGCCAGCGCGAGCTGCTCATCGAGCTGCGCGAGGCAGGTGTGATCAGCACTGCTGAAACCCAGCAGGCGATGCGCGCCGAACTTCGATTGGTCCAGAAAGGAAATCCGGACCAATCGCCGCTCGAGCAGTACTTAATCGCAACGTTCGAAAGACGTTTTGGCAGAGCTGCGCTGGGACGGCATGGGCTGCAGATCCGCACGACGATCGATGCTGATCTTCAAAAGCAAAGTGAGTGCGTGCTTGCGGTTCACATGAGCAGATTGAACGATGAGAATTTGCCGGAAACGGACGCTGCCGGTTGCCTGGCTAGCGAACTGCTGCCACCACTGCGGCCCGGCGATGTTGGAAAGGATCATGGCGTCGATGCGGGGGCGCTGATCGTGATAGAGGTGAGTGGCGGGGAGGTGCTCGCATTGGTTGGTGAAGCCCAATCACTGCGTCCGCTGGACTCGTTGGGTCAGCCTTTCATATACCTGACGGCGTTTGCCGAAGGGTATTCACCTGGTTCGATGGTGCTTGATTTGCCCTCCGGGTTGATTTCGGAAGATCGGGTGTCTTTAGAAGAACTGGACCTCGATCGCTACAACGGTCCTGTTCGCATCCGTACGGCGTTGGCCAACGGATACGCCGCCGCTGCCGAGCAGATGGTCGAGCTGGTTGGCGTTGAAAGTGTGCTGAGTATCTTTGATACGATGGGTGTGCAGGTGGATCTGGAGAGTGGTGAAACCCCAGATTTGTGGAGAGCATCGCTGCTGGAACTTGCCCGTGCGAGCACGGTGTTTGCCAGCAATGGTGTCATGGTGGGTTTGCCGGCCAGCAGTGGCGCCGATGCGGTCGAGCCGGTCGTGATCCTGGACATACTCGACGATTCCGGTCGACTGATTTACGCAGTTCAGCCGCAGAGGAGAGCCGTGCTCAGCGATCAATTGGCATTTCTTGTAAATGATGTGCTGAGCGATGATGTTGCGCGTAGAGAACGTTTTGGTCCCTCGAACCCTCTGGAGGTCAACCGCCCGGCAGCAGCGACAGCCGCGCTGACCGCTAGCGGACGTGACGCCTGGGCGTTGGGTTACACGCCAGACCTCGTCGTGGGTGTCCGGGTGGGCAGCCCTGATGGAGCGGCACCGAGTGGGCTGACGGTCCGCAACGGCGCCGCTCCTGTGTGGCAGGCGATCCTGAAGTACGCGGCGCGTGATTTGGAGCCCGAAAGCTGGCAGATGCCGCCAGGTGTCACGCGCGTGGAGGTTTGCGATCCCTCCGGGTTGCTGCCGACGACCTATTGCCCGGAGACGGTGCGGGAGCCGTTCATCTCCGGCACGGAGCCGACGACGTTCGACAACCTATACCAACCGTACCTGGTAAACACAGAGACCGGCAAATTAGCCACATTGAGCACGCCGGTTGAACTTGTTGAGGAGCGTGTTTATCTGGTGCCGCCACCCGAAGCGGCTGCCTGGGCACGCGCCGTGGGATTTGAACAGCCGCCGCAGGAGTATGACACGCTGACAGAGGGCGAACGGCAGGATCCCGGCCTGAGGATCACTGTGCCTGAACCGTTTGCATTCCTGCGTGGGGAAGTGCGCGTGCGCGGGTATGTGGATATAGACCAGCTCGATTTCTTCCGCCTGCAGGTTGGCCAAGGTTTGAACCCATTGAATTGGATTCAACTGGGCGAGGACCGCACGCTTCCCGTCCGGGGCGGTTTGCTCGTCGAGTGGGATACCCGCGAACTCTCTGGCCTGTACACGCTGCAGGTCATCGCCGTCGAAGAGGATGGGCAGGTGCGCACGGCGCTCGTGCACGTCACCGTGGACAATCAGCCGCCAGCGGGTGAGCTGGTTTATCCGCAGGACGGGCAGGTGTTCACTGGAACCTATTCGGATGAGCTGGCGCTGCAGGTCGAAGCTCGGGACAGTTTCGGTATCGAGCGGGTGGTTTTCTTTGTTGACGGCGAAGATGTGGCGCAGGTGGACGAAGAGCCTTTCTCGATCCGCTGGCCGATGCGTTCGAGCGGTGCGCACACGGTTTTCGCTGAGGTGTATGATCTGGCGGGGAATATGGTCGAGACGGAAGAGATTGCATTCGAAATCGTCCGTCCCTGAGTAAATCTTGCATAAGGGCGACCCAGCGGGTCGCCCCTACCGAAAGAACAAGCAGGCTCCTGCCAGCAGGAGCCTGCTTTGTTTTCGTCATAGATTAAGTTAGCAGATGTAGGGCCAGAAACCGAAGTTTATGTTGTTCTTGTTCTCGCCTGGTCCAAGTGGAACTGAACGAGGGTTAGGTAGCGAACCAGAGGGTTCATACCCACCGCATCCACCTGAAACCTCCACCTGGACACAGTAATTTCCATCCACTAATCCACTGAAGGAGTAGCCGCCATCACTACCAGTCGTTGTTGTTGCGATCACAGAACCACCACAACCTCCCTGGCGAAGTCTCACGGTCCTACCGCTCCAGCCACCCTCCCCGCTATTCTGGACCCCATTATTATTGAAATCAATGAAGACGGTACCGGAGATCGAGCCTTCAGGTACAGGTGTCGCCGTCGGGGGGACGTAGCAGGCGCCGGGCTCGGAGCCGGTGGGCTGGAAACCGTAGCCCCAGCGGCAGGTGTTGTCGACCAGCGCCAGCGCTTTGATCGGGTACTCGCTGCTGTTCGATGCCGGCGAGCCAGCCTCGGGGAAGGTGAAGTGATCGTGATAGTCGAACCACCCAGGTTCCTTGAGACCTTCGTCAGCCCACGCGCCCCACAGGAACTCGCCGTCGGAGCCGATCAGCGCGAACATGAAAGCGACTTGTACGCGGTCCGCATTCCCGGGGTCGCGGCGGATCCATGCCTCGTCGGGTCCGATGCCATAGCCGTTTTCAAACACGCAATCCTCGTAGCCATCGCGGGCAGAATTGGGCGAGTCGGCCCGCATCGCTGTCGGTCCGCCCACATCTCCATTTGCATCGCGGCAGGCGCGCACACCGTCCGTGGTCCAATCGGTGCCCTCAGGCAGCAGGCCCATGATGAGCCAGTCGCCATGCCCGTCCAGGTCGGTGTCCACCTCGACGCCGTAAGCGGGTTCCGCGTCAGCGGGTGCGCTGCCCTCGAGGTAGATCGTCACGTAAACAAACGGACCGTTGAGGCTGAGTTCGCCACGCGTGATATCGAGATAGTCTTTATAGTCCATCTCGTTGGATGTGAACGGCCGCTCGAGCAGGTTGATGTCGAAGTTGTCGGCGATGGCGCGCCTTTCGGAGGCGAGCGCCGCCGTAGAGCGGTCGGTCATGAAGCTCGCCACGCCGCCGGGCCCCGTCGGAATGATGTTGTGTTGGACCGTTGGTGTCACGGTTGGTTCCGGGGCGGATTCTTCGGTTGCGGCCGGCTCCTGCGTCGCTTCAGGGACGTCGCCGGCGTCGTCGACCTGCTCATCGCCGGTTTGTGTATCTTCGCCCTCGCTGCCGAGCGCTTGAAGCGTCTGGGTAACGGCGAGATCGATGTCGGCTTGCGACGAGGGAAGGCCGCAAGCCAGTACGGCGAGCAGCAGTGCTATCAGCGGGAGAAAAAGAATTCGGGTCCTGCGGTTCATTGAGAGCCTCCTTAATGTAAGTGCAACTGTTTCCTTCTTAAATCTATAACGGCGATGATTGGGTATTTGTGACAATCGATCAGTTGTTACTAATTTCAGTCCTCGGCGTCCCACGGTGTGGTCTTATTGTATTCACCTGCGAGAGTGGCGCTAATTTCAACGCTTATTTTGGGGACGTGGTCGGCGATGGCGGCGAGCAGCCCGAAACAACCGGTGAGCATCATGTCGCCGTGTGGAACGGCGAAGTATGGACGCAGCCTCGAGCCAGCGAGCATCGAGCGCCTCGGACCGGTTACGACGATCCCGAATTCAGTCCCGTCGAGGGGCATGGGATCCATCTCGAAGGTCAGCGCACCATGGCCGTTCTCGGCGAAGACGCGCGCCCGCGTCAGCGTGCCTCCGGCGAAATCGACCAGCAGGTCCTCGAGATGCTCCTGGTTGAGCAGCCCCGTGTGGTGTTCGAACACGCCCCCGATGAATTGATCGTGCATCCGGAAAGCGAGCGTGTGGAAATTCCCGACGTTGACGATCAGCGTTCGTGATTGCCGGGCAATTGTTCTGTCCTGCATCGCACCCAGCACGGCAGCGGGCGCCGTATCCATCAGGACTAAGGGGCAGTCGACCCCGGCGCTTGAAGCGACGGCCTGCATGCGCGTGAGAATAGAGGGGATCTGTTCGGACAGGAAGGCGAACGCGGACAGACGGTTGCGTTCGCGCAAGCGCGCTTCCAGATAATCGAACCGGAATTTCCGATCGGAAACGTCGGGTGGAGCTTCACCATGGTCAAAAACGGCGACGCCGACGGCGGCGGGATCGAGTCTCACCCCAAACGAGTTGAATGCGCTGGAAATGGCGTGGTAATCAAAATCGCGCAGCTCGATAATTTCCACATCCCGCATGGATTTGGATTCATCCTCGCTGACGATCGTGAGGCCCATCTCGCGCTGCAGCAGATCGATGTCGTCGTTAAAAGAGCGCGCTGCGGCGGGTGTGGCATAGACATTCAACCCGGCTTTGATGTGATCCTCAGCCGCCCAGTGGCTCGGACCACCGCCCATCGTGACGCCCTTCAGCAGGATGTCCACGCCCCGTCTGGTCGCATCGCGAATCTGTCTGCGGGTGAGCATCGTCGGAGAAGGCATGATCAGTTTAAGACCATTTTCGGGGCTCATGCCGGTCCGGAGCAGATAGATATCCTGCGTGCCGGTGCCTACGTCGACCGTGAGTACCTGCATGCTTATTCGAACTGTTGCTGGTTGATTGCTATGTGGGTGGATTGCAGCATCATGGCAGCGTGATAGGGAGCCAATCGGGCTGGAAGTCCCGCCCGGGGTCGTTGGTGAGGTTCTTCTGACCGGAGCCGTTGTTGGTCATGATGTAGATCTCTGGATTTTGATCGCGGGTGGAGGTGAAGGCGATCCATTGACCGTCGGGCGAGAAACTCGGTTCTTTGTTGCCCAGGCTGTTGGTCAGCTGGACCGGGTCCTGACCCGGATTGGAAAACGAAGCGATATAGATTTCCTCACGCCCCCGGCTGATGATCCAGCTGAAAGCAAGGAATTCGCCGTCGCTTGACCAGGAAAGCTCCTGCGCGCCGATGATGCGATCGCGGACATCGAACATGCGCGCCTGGCCTTCATTGGGCTCACCGGTCTTATCCTGCTCGCGCAGAACAGGACGCAGGAAAATGCGACCGGGAGCCTGGTTGATCGAGGCAATGACCGCAAGCTGATCACCCTCTGGCGACCAGGCTGGCTGATATTCCACCGCAAAGCCCTCGGATAGATTGTCAGGTTCTGTCGTGACGGCACACGTCTCGGGAGTGGGGCTGCAGTCCACACCGATCAGAAAGACCTGTCTCAGATCGTTCACGCGTGTGCTGGCGAAGGCGATCTGGGCGCCGTCATGGGACCAGGCCGGGTCGAAATCATCACCTATGCTCTGAGTGAGGTTGTTCGTCTCCCCCGAGCGATCGGCGTTGATGATGAAGATGTCCGATCCGAGATCGTTGCCAAAATCATCAAGGCCGCCCGGGGCGACGTAGAGCAGTTTGCTTCCGTCAGGCGACCAGCGTGGCTGCGATTTGTCGCCAGGGCCGAATGTGAGCTGGCGCGGGTCGGAACCATCGGGGTTCATCGTCCACACCTGGAGCGTGCGTCCATCTTCACGATCGCTAACGAATGCGATGCGCGCCGCACCGCCGAGCGTGACTGGCGTTGTAGTGGGCGAGGCCGGGGCCGTTGGTGTGGGAGAGATCGTCGGCGGCAGCGTGGCCGTCGACGGTGGGGTGGTGGGCGTAGGCTGAGGTGTCAGTGAGGGAAGCACTGTCAGAGATGCTTCAGTTGCCGAGGGCGTTGGAGTAAGCCCGCGACCGCTAAATGGTAGAGCGCCGCTTAAGAAAAGAGCCAGCCCGCCACCGACGAGAACGACAGCGGCGATGCCGCCGATCCAGGCGAAGCGATTGCCCGGTTTGCGCGGCTGGACGGTCGCTTCGGAGGGGAGCGAGAGAGGCGCGCGGATTGTCTCAAGCGCAAGTTCGCCGCGCAGCGCCTGACGGAATTCCGCCACGCTTGGGAAGCGCTGGTCTTTGTCGAGCGCCAGGGCGCGCTGAAGCGCGACGTCGATATGCTCGGGGACGGCGGGGTTGAGTTCGCGCACTGGTTTCAAGATTTCTTTGCCGAGCATGCGCTGGATGCTGTCAGCGGGTCGCTGGTTGGTCAACAGCGAGTAGATCGTGGCGGCGAGCGCATATTGGTCGCTGCGTGCGTCGGTGCGCTGGTCTCCGTACTGTTCGGGGGGTGAGAAGCCTGGCGTAAGACCGCGCGCCCCGGTAGTCGTCATGGACTGGTCGGATTCCTTGGCGATGCCGAAATCCACCAGAACGATGGTGCCATCCGGCTGCAGTTTCAAGTTGGCGGGTTTGATGTCGCGGTGAATCACGGGAGGCTGACGGCTGTGGAGGTAGGCGAGCGCGTCAGCGACGCTGTCCGCCCAGTCAACGACCTCCTCAACAGAGGGAGGTTTCTCGATGCTGCGCGTGTGCAGATCGATCCCGGCGATGTAGTCCATGACAAGGTATTGGCGATCCTCGAGGATGAAGTGATCGGTGACCCGCGGTAAATTGGGATGACGGAGCGATGCAAGCAGACGAGCCTCACGCCTGAACTGGCGCTCGGATTCGGGGTTGCGGTTTAAATTTTCCTTTACCGCGACCTGGATTTCGAGAGTACGATCATGGGCGAGATAAACGGCGCCCATGCCGCCCTTGCCGAGCTGTCCTTCGATGCGGTAGCGATCGTTGAGTATATCGTCAGTCTTGAGCGGCATGGGGTGAATTTTAGGACAGCCTATGAGCGTAGGCAACCTCGGAATGGATATAATGGGTAAAATCGATTGAGTATCGCATGTTTGTGCAATTATCCTGCAGATACGTTTGTTTGTCAGGGGCTCACTTCGGCGCTATGGTTTTGTGAGGAGCAGGTATGGCGATCGATCACGTGAAAGCAAGACAGGAGAAGTTTGATCAGATCCTCGCGGCCTATGAGGGCGGCGGCCGAAGCGTGCTGCTGCCCGTGCTCCTGGATGTTCAGAAGGAGCTCCAATACATCTCAGAAGAAACTGCAGAAGTCATCGGGCAGCGATTGAGGATCCCGCTCTCGGACATTCACGGCGTTATCGAGTTCTATACGATGTTGTATCGAGATCCGGTTGGGGAGTCGATTGTGCGGGTCTGCACCAGCCCGATGTGCTCAATGGCCGGATCGAGGCAGGCGCTGCAATCTGCCTGTGAGCATCTGGGTGTGGACGAAGGCGAGATGAGCCCGGACGGGGCGTACACAATTGAAGCGGTCGAATGTCTGGGATTATGCGGGGTGGCACCGGCGGCGTTGATTGGCGATGTTCCTGTGGGGAAGATTGATCCCGATGTCCCCTCTGCGTGGATGAGCAAACCGGTTCCGGCTGGGCTGGGAACGATTGGAGGAGAGCCCCGCTGGCTTACCGAACATTGTGAAATAACGAAAGCCCCCGAACTCGCCCGATACGAGGCGCGCGGTGGGATAAGGGCACTGCGCCGGGCGCTGGAGCAGCTCCACCCGGAAGGGCTCATTAAAGAAGTCAAGGCCTCCGGTCTGGTCGGACGCGGTGGTGCCGCTTTCCCCACCGGTATGAAATGGGAATACACTTCCGCGGCGGTGGATGAGCCCCGTTATGTGGTCTGCAACGCGGACGAATCGGAGCCAGGAACGTTCAAAGACCGGGTGCTGTTGGAAGGTGATCCGTTTGCGGTGCTGGAGGGCATGCTGTTGGCTGGCTATGCAGTTGGCTCTGCGAACGGATATATTTTTGTGCGGGGTGAATATCCGCGCAGCCAGGCGATACTTCATCAGGCGATCGGGCAACTGCGTGAGGCAGGCTTGCTCGGAGACCGCATCCTGGGAAGCGATTTTTCATTTGATATCGAGATCCGTTCAGGCGCCGGCGCTTATATCTGTGGTGAAGAGACAGCGCTGTTCGAAGCGATTGAGGGCAAACGCGGCTTTCCACGCCTTAAGCCACCCTTTCCAACCACCCATGGACTATTCGGCAAGCCGACGGTTATTAATAATGTAGAGACGCTCTGCGCGGCCACGTGGATTATCGCGAACGGAGTGAAGGCCTACCGTTCGATAGGAACAGAAGATTCACCGGGTTCGAAACTTTTCTGTCTCTCCGGAGATGTATGTAAACCGGGAGTGTACGAGGTCGCGTTCGGTACACGCCTCGGAGACCTGGTTGAGATGGCTGGAGGGACTCTCGGTGATCCCAGGGCAGTCCTCTTGGGCGGCGCGGCGGGCGCGTTTGCAACACCGGATCAGTTCGACCTGCGGATGACATTTGAGGATTTAAATCGGGAAGGCTTGCCGCTCGGGTCGGGGGTCGTCTGCGTGATCAATGAAGATCGTGACCTGAAGCAATTCTTGGTGGACCTGGCCGAGTTCTTTGCACACGAATCATGCGGGAAATGTTTCCCCTGCCAGTTGGGGACACAACGTCAGCTTGAAATCGTCAGGCGTTTTGCAGCGGGCGAGGTCAACAATGGGGATCTGGAAGCGCTCCGGGATGTAGGTTTTGCCATGACGAACACATCTATTTGTGGCTTAGGAATGACCGCAAGCACAGCAATCATCTCGAGTATCGAAAAATGGCCGCATCTTTGGACCAGCTGATACGCAGCGAGGAGGCTGCTCAGGGATACGATGAATGACGGCGCGGTTCCAATGCGTTGGTATGAATACCGTGACCAGCTTGAGGAGGTGCTGGGAGAGGTCATCGAGGAGGCTCAGGTGACGATCTACCTGAACGGAAAAGAGCTGGCAACGATGATGACCACGCCGCGCAATCTGCAGGCGTTGGCACTCGGGTTCATCACCAATGAAGGGTTAATCGACAGCGCGGATGAAGTGGATCACATCCATATCAGCCTGAAAGGTTGCTGCGCAGATGTGTGGCTGAAGCATGCCGTCAAGCATCCCCGACGCAAGATTATCACCTCCGGTTGTGGAGGCGGTGTGACCTTTCGAGATCCATCGTCCACAATTCAACCCTTAAGTTCAAGGCTAAAGGTGGATCCAGAGATACTCTTTGACCTTTTTAACAAAATTCAAAAGCCGGGTAGTTTGTATTCGAGGGCACGCGGCGTACACACCGCCGGACTTTCGGATGGAGAAGAAGTGCTGTGCATTGTCGAAGATGTGGGAAGGCACAACACGATCGATAAACTGGTGGGCATCGCCATGATGGAAGGCATCGAGACCAGGGATAGATTATTGCTGGTCAGCGGTCGGATATCATCAGAGATGTTGCTGAAAGCAGTGTTCATGGGCTGCCCCATCATCGCCTCCAGAAACTCCCCAACTTCCATGTCGATCACGCTGGCAGAAGAGTTGAACATCACACTCATTGGGTATGTCCGACGAAGCAACATGCGCGTGTACACACATCCTGAGCGATTGCAGATGGAGATTGCCGAAAGCGCTGACCCGGCCAAGGGATGATTGTATGTTGCTTAATTTTTTGTTTTGTGCGGGTAGCGATTAAAGGTGGTTCGTAGGTGACAGACAAGATCAAGCTCACAATCGATGGTGAAGAGGTGCAGGTCGAGCCCGGCACGACGATCCTGAAGTCTGCCCAGGCTGCCGGTGTCGAGATTCCCGTGCTGTGCTACTTCGAGCATACGACCGCGAACGGCTTATGCCGTCTCTGCGTGGTCGAGACAGAGGGTGTGCGCGGGATGCAGGCCGCTTGCGTGGCGGAAGCGCGGGATGGCAGCGCAGTGCAGACGAACTCTGAAAACATCCGACGTGCCCGTCGCACGATCCTCGAAATGCTGGCCTACAGCGTCGATCTCTCGGAGGCTCCTGAACTGCTCAAGATGCTCGAGACATACGATGCGGTCCCTGCGCGTTTCGAGGGCGGCGCAAAGCGGGAATTACCTCTTTACGATGACAACCCGATGTATGTTCGCGATTATTCTCAGTGTGTGATGTGCTGGCGCTGTGTTCAGGTATGTGCAGAGGATGCCCAGTACACCTTTGCGCTCAATTTCAGCGGTCGCGGTTTTGAAACCACGATCGGGACTTTTTTTGACAAGCCTATACCTGAGACAACATGCGTTTTCTGCGGTCAATGCATCGGGGTGTGCCCTACCGGTGCGCTTAAGGCTAAGCAGGAATTCTTGTTTGAACAGGGATTTTCCGCTGAGGAAATCTTCCAAAAGACTCGGCGGAAGCCCAGGAATCGCTCCACGGATTGACTTCCCTCCCGTAATTTCGTGATAAGTTTCACAATCTACCAAAATTAGGTCCTGATTGTGCAAATTAGCCCTGTCGCGTGTGACTTCTCTCACTACATAGTGTGCGACGGTTGTCATATAAATGGTTGCATGTTCTAGATCAGGGTGAGCAGGTGTACGCCGAGATCCTATTTTGTGAAGCGATGATGCAGCTCCTCTATTCTGCTAAGGTGGAAGACTTCATCGAGAGCAAAGCAAGCGGTGAGCAGCACTCTACAGCCAGATACCGTGAGGATCAGAACCAGGTAAAAGGATGGTCATGGACCAGGGATCGGATAGCTCCCATCGGGAACTTTTCCGCTACATCATCGCCAGCGGTGAGATGCGTTATATCGAACGCACCGAGCGTCTGGTGTTCCTGGAAAAAATTCCGGGAGAAGTTTGGCTTGTGCGCGGTGTCATCCCCGGCTGCGGTTCGGCTTGCGATGCGAACCTCGCGCAGGTGATTCTTGAATTCATCATGAGTTGCGAAGGTCTGGATGCAGAAACGCACCAGGCTGCTTTGCGACTCTTCGCGCAGAAGAACGGCGCGGCGATCGTAGATCATCTGAGGACAAGTGCCCTGATTGAAGAGGTGGACCTAATCCTCGAATATTCGCTGCAGTGTTTGTTCCGATCTCTAGGTGGTGAATTCGAATTGCAATCCGATGAAAGGCATATCAAGGTAGCCTTTGGGGCTTGTCCACTCTGTGGGTTGAGGGTGGAATCGGGGCTGCAGCGTAATGGGGAGCTTGCGCATATAGTCCTTTTTGACCTAATCCGAACCATGCTCTATCAACTGGACCCTGCTGCGCGTGTCCGACTACCGGATACCTACTCGGATGCAGACCATGGGATTGAAATTGAGATCATCCGGCCGATTGGTTGAAGATCGACAGTTCATTCAGCAGTGATCAAGGGTAAGTGCTGACACATTGAAAGGGACGAGCCTTGATGGCAAATGACAATACACATCCCAGTGGAGATGAAAGATTTAAAGCTGTAGACCTGGCAATGAAACGCGCCAGGTATGAAAAAGATTCCCTTTTGGAAGTGCTGAACACGGCACAGGAAATATTCGGTTACCTGTCAGAAGATCTTTTGATCTATATCTCCCAACATCTCAAAGTTCCGCTGAGCCAGATCTACGGTGTGGCCACTTTTTATCACTTGTTCTCGTTCGAGCCGCTGGGCGAAAACAACAGTGTGATTTGTACGGGGACCGCATGCCATGTGAAGGGATCCCGGGAGATCGTCGAGAAACTTTCGCAGCAGTTCGATGTCGAGCCCGGTGGCACAACCGAAGATGGCTTTTTCAGCCTGACAACGGCGCGTTGCGTGGGAAGCTGCGGCCTGGCCCCGGTAATCGTGCTGAACGGCGAAGTCGGAGGTAAGCAGACGCCGGAGAGCGCAACAGAGAAGGTGAAGAAGATTTACGAATCCAATGGCCATAAGAAATCACCCGAACTGGAGAGAGCATGAAGTTCGAAGAACTCCAGGAACTGGGTCAAAAAGAGCAGAGGCGTCAGCAGAAACTCAAGCAGCGCGTTTTTTGCTGCACGAGTACTGCATGTGTGTCGGCAGGGGCGAACGCGACCTATAAGGCTTTCGAAAAAGCCATCGCAGACGAACAACCCGAGGAAGGCGGCACAGATCTGGTCAAGACAGGCTGCCTTGGCCTCTGCAGCGCTGGCCCATTGGTGCGCGTGGAAACTAAGGGCGAAGATCCTGCCTTCTATAAAGACGTGACAGCGCAAGTCGCTCAGCAAATCGCCAGCAGGCACCTGCCACAAGAATCGATCGAACAAGCCGCCCTGGAAACTATAGATAGCCAGGTCGATCTTGCGGACCATGAATTGAGCCCGGAGATTCCCTTCTTTGAGCAGCAGGTCAAGATTGTGCTGACCGAGACAGGCAGGATCGATCCTGAAAATCTCAACGATTACATCGCCCATGGTGGCTACGCCGCACTGGCGCATGCCCTTGAGAACATGAACCCCGAAGAGGTTTGCGATGTTATCGAGCATAGCGGCTTACGCGGCCGGGGCGGTGCCGGGTTCCCGACGGGCACGAAATGGCATTATGTTCGCCAGGAGCAGAGCGATCGTAAGTATGTGGTTGTCAACGGGGACGAGGGCGATCCGGGTGCGTACATGGACCGGACGGTGATGGAGGATGATCCCCACCGTGTCCTCGAGGGCTTGATCATTGCCGCCTATGCTGTCGGCGCAAATTACGGCTACTTTTATGTCCGTGGCGAGTATCCGGTCGCAGTGGATCGGCTGCGTCAAGCGATTCGCGATGCCCGGAGAAGGCGCATCATTGGCAAATCAGTGATGGGCACTGATTTTCAATTTGACGCTGATGTGCGCATCGGGGCTGGGGCGTTTGTCTGCGGCGAGGAGACGGCCCTTATTCATTCCATCGAAGGAAAACGCGGTACACCCCGCATGCGACCACCCTATCCGTCGACCTACGGTTTGTGGGGCAAGCCGACCGTGATCAACAACGTCGAAACGATGGCGAATGTACCTTCAATCATTTCGAAGGGCGCAGAGTGGTTTGCCGGTATTGGGACAGAGAAAAGCAAAGGGTCTAAGGTCTTCGCGCTCGCCGGCCAGCTGAACAACACCGGTCTTATCGAGGTTCCTATGGGAATCACGCTGAGGGAGATCGTCTACGATATCGGTGGAGGCATACCCGATGGCCGTGCATTCAAGGCGGCACAGACAGGCGGTCCCAGCGGCGGCTGCATACCCGATCAATTCCTCGATACACCTGTCGATTACGAAAACTTGAGCAGGCTCGGATCGATCATGGGATCCGGTGGGCTGGTGGTTATTGATGACACCACGAGCATGCCCGAGTTTGCGCGTTTCTTCATCGATTTCAGCGTTGACGAGAGCTGTGGAAAGTGTGTGCCCTGCAGGGTGGGGACGGTCCAGATCCGTAATCTGCTAGACAAACTTATCGATGGTGATGGTGAACCGGGTGATATCGAGAAACTGGAAAGCTTGTGTGATTTCGTCAAGCGTCAAAGTCTCTGCGGGTTAGGACAATCAGCGCCCAATCCGGTGATGAGCACATTGCAGTATTTCCGAGAAGAATACGAAGCATTGATTAACCAACCCGATCCGCAGACTGCGGAAGTTTAAGCTTGAAAGGGCGAATCAAGATAGAGGCGTAATGGTGAGAATTACGATTGATGGTCAAGAAATCCATGTGCAGCCCAACACGTCGGTCATGGAGGCTGCGCTTGCAAACGGGGTCGATATTCCGCGCCTTTGCTACCATCCGGAGTTGAGCGTATCCGGTGGTTGCCGGCTGTGCATCGTTGAGGTCGAGGGCTGGAAGGATCCCAAGCCAAGCTGTGGGCTTGCCTGTGAAGACGGAATGGTCGTCACTACGCAGTCGGAGCAATTGACCGAACTGCGACGACAGACGATCGATGTATTCATCTCTGAACACCCGCTGGACTGCGTGACATGCGAGAAGAGCGGGGTATGTTTGCTGCAGAAGTATGCCTACGAGTACGATTTGAAAGAGACCACCCTGCATTTCGAGGTCCCGCGCACGCTCTATCAAGACGACAATCCATTTTTCATCCGTGACCATCAGTACTGCATTCTCTGTGGGCGATGCGTGCGAGTATGTGACGAGATCGTCGGCGCGCAGGCCATAGACTTCGCCGGACGCGGCTTCGAAGCGCACATCGCCACGCCTTTCGACGGCCCGATGAAGGACAGCACATGCGTCTTCTGCGGCAACTGTGTCCAGGTTTGTCCAACGGCCGCGCTCTTACCTGTTTCCCGCATGGGCAAGGGCCGTGAGTGGGAGTTGGATTGGAGGGAGACGACCTGCGGATACTGCGGTGTCGGCTGTCAGATCGAATACGGCGTAAGGGATGATGACATCGTCTACGCTCGTGCCCCTGAAGGCGATACAGTCAATAAAGACTTTTTATGCACGAAAGGGCGTTACGGTTGGGACTTTGCTTCCAGTCCGGAGCGCCTTACAGGACCGATGATCCGCCGTGATGTCGCCTATGAGCTTGGCATCACGGATGAGGATTGGCAGCTTCCGGAACGCTCGCCACTTTCCATTCGTCGCCCGGATGTAAACGACTATTTCGTGTCTGTCGATTGGGACACCGCGTTGGACTTCGCGGCCGAACGTTTGGCTAGCACGGTCGCAGAGCATGGGCCGGACTCAGTTATGGGTCTGGCATCTGCCCGCTGCACCAACGAAGAAAACTACCTTTTCCAGAAATTTTTCCGCGCAGGGATCGGGACGAACAACATCGATCACTGTGCCCGGCTTTGACACAGCAGCACAGTAGCAGGCCTCGTGAAGGCCTTCGGCAGCGGAGCGATGACCAATTCCATTGAAGAGATCCGGGATGCGGACTGCATTCTGATTACTGGATCAAATACCGCTGAATCCCATCCGGTCATCAGCTATGAAGTGATACGTGCCGTGCGCAAGGGTGCCAACCTGGTGTTGATAGATCCCCGGCGCATTCCCATGGCGAAGCACGCCACGAAATTCCTGCAGGTGAAGCCCGGGACGGATATCTACGTGTTCCTGGCGATGATGCATGTCATCGTCCGCGAAGGTTGGCTGGACGAGGGATTCATCGCTGAACGAACCGAAGATTACGAAGAACTCGCCAGGATTCTGGAGGAATACCCACCGGAGCGCGCCGCGCTGATGTCAGGTGTCGACGCGCAGGAGATCGTCGAAGCGGCCCGTATTTACGCAGCTGGTGAGCGCGTCCGTGGAACTTCCATATTCGATTCTGACAATGGTCACAGCACGATCCTCTACGCGATGGGCATCACCCAGCGCAGCAACGGGACCGATATGGTCATGACCCTGGCCAATCTGGCGATGCTCTGCGGGCAGATAGGAAAGCCCTCGACCGGTGTCAACCCACTTCGAGGGCAATCCAATGTACAGGGTGCCTGTGATCTTGGATGTCTTGTGAATGTGCTGCCCGGCTACCAACAGGTAACCGATGATGAGAAAAGGTCGGCAGTCGCCCAAAGCTGGGGTGTTGATAGCCTGCCCGATCAAGTGGGGCTTACGATCGTTGAGTCCACACGCGCCGCGCTTGATGGAGATGTGCGCGCGGTCTACGTGATGGGTGAAAACCCGATGATGTCGGATCCGAACACGCATCATGTGGAACAGGCTTTCCGCAGTCTCGATTTAATGATCGTGCAGGATATCTTCCCGAGTGAGACCGCGTTTCTCGCCCACGTCCTGCTCCCGGCTGCTGCCTCACTCGAAAAAGCAGGTACATTCACCAATAGCGAGCGCAGAGTCCAGAGGGTGAGTCCCATTATCCAGGCCCCTGGATCAGCGCGACCTGATTGGTGGATCACCGGCGAGATCGCGGCTCGTTTCGAAGAATTCCGCAACGGCAACGGAAGTCGCGCCAAGTGGCGTTTCGAATCGCCCGACGATATTTTGACGGAGGCTGCCAGGGTCACACCAATCTACGCTGGCATAACTCCGAACCGAATCGATGATGGTCTTCAGTGGCCCTGCCCCACGGAGGATCACCCCGGTACATCGATCCTTCACGTTGGCACCTTCTCGCGCGGGCGAGGTAAGTTCCACGCCGTCGGAGCCAAGGATCCTGCGGAGCAGACCGATGAAGAGTATCCTCTCATTTTGAGTACCGGCAGGGTGCTGTATCACTACCACTCAGGTACGATGACGCGGCGCAGTGGACCGCTGGATTGGGTTGAACCCAGTGGATTCGTGGAGATTCATCCGGAGGATGCTGCGGCGATAGACTTAAAAGACGGCTATGCTGTCGTGATCCAGAGCCGCAGGGGCGAGGTTCGCACGAGGGCGCGCATCAATGAATCGGTCTTGCCCGGGACAATCTTCCTGGCTTTCCACTGGCGTGAGGCGCCCGCGAATGTACTTACCCAGGATTTCGCGCTCGATCCCACGGCCAAGATCCCGGAATACAAAGTTGCGGCGGTACGAATAATCAATCCGCGCGCCCGAATGAAGCAGGAGGCTGCGGCGGACTAGCAAGATCTGCGCACAACAATTCAAACAACTAATACGCCAGCCGTTTGAATGCTGGCGTTTTTGATTCCAGGTTTTATGAGCTCTCCCTGTTCCACCAACCACTCGACTTGGGCGACTTGGCCCGCTTATAAGTGACTTATTTCACTAAAGACAGTTCGTCACCTGCCCTAGAATGGCAATTAACGAAGAACATTCACGGCGCTTCTCACTCCCACTCTCCTGGGCGTGAATCTTTGTGTACTCCAGCGCAGGCGTGATCGACAGGGCCGCAGGCGCAAAGATCGGGATTTACTCGATCTACAGATGGGAACCTATGAAATCGGGAAGGCTTTCAACACAGTTGAATTACGAGCCTGGCTACCTCTCTCGAAACATTGAACTATTCCGATACAACATTGCCAGCTGTGATATGCGCTTCATCGAGCGTTCGGAACGGATAGTCAACCTGGTGCGCAAGCCGGAAGGAAATTGGTGCGTTCAAGGTGCCATTCCCGGCTGTGGGGTTGAATGTGAGTCCGACCTGGCGCTGCTCCTGCTTGAGTATTTGATGAGCTGTGAGGGTGCAATTGCTAGAGGGGGATTGAGTCCCGAACACTGCTTCAGCGAGAAGGTCGTCCAATCGCTCGTAGCTCAACTGCAAGATGCACTCCCGGCGCTTTCTAACCATGAAGTTCTACGTGAAACAATTACCTGCATTATCCACTCGCTTGATGATAGCGGCAGCATTCATCAAGAGACGGATCGGATCTCTCTCTTGTTCTCGAGCTGCCCGCTGTGCCAGAAAGCAAACGAAAGCGGAATACTGCGCTGCCTGGATCAAGCTCATGACATCCTGGTGGACATGTGTCTGGTTGCAGTTAGACAACTGCTGCCGGATGAAAGTCCGTCTGCAACGGGTCAGCACCGGGAAGATGAAGGATTTGCGCTCTCAATAAAGCTGGCTGTGTCTTGATTGCACCCGACGATGACTTCCCCTTTCAGGGAAAGTCAATGACGCAAAATGAGGTGAGTTTATGAGCAATCCCAAAATCGGTGTGTACATCTGTGCCTGCGGTATCAACATCGGCTCTAAGGTGGATGTCGAGGCAGTGCGTGATTTTGCGGAACTGCTTCCCTATGTGGCCGTAGCGCGGACATCAAAATATACCTGCTCCGAGCCCGGCCAGGATGTCATCCAGGAGGACATCCGTGAAGGGCTCGTCAACCGTGTTGTGGTCGCCTCATGTACACCGCGCATGCACGAACCGACATTCCAGCGCGCGTTGGAAGCCGAAGGGCTGAATCCCTATTTCTTTGAAATGGCCAACATCCGCGAGCATGTCTCCTGGATCACGGAGGATCCGGAACTGGCGACCGAGAAGGCCAAACGGCTGGTGCGCTCCGCCGTGATGCGAGTATCCCATCACGAGGCGCTCGAGTCGCGCCAGGAGGCGGTGGAACAGTCGGCACTTGTAGTCGGCGGCGGCATCGCCGGCATCCAGGCTGCGCTTAACATCGCCGAATCGGGCTACAAGGTCTACCTTGTAGAAAAGGAGCCGACCATCGGCGGGAAGATGGCACAACTCGATAAGACCTTCCCGACACTAGACTGTAGTATTTGAATACTCGGCCCAAAAATGATGGATGTCGGTCGACATCCCAACATCGAACTGCTGGACTACAGTGAAGTTGACAACGTAAACGGCTACGTCGGTAATTTTGACGTCAAGGTACGCCGGAAACCCCGATACATCAACACGGAGCTATGCACGGGCTGTGGCTTATGCGCCGAAGCGTGTGTGCTGCGTGGCGGCAACGGGCGCTTGATGGTTCCCTCGGAGTTCAACGAGGGAATGGGAAAGCGGGCGGCAGCATACATTCCATTTGCGCAGGCGATCCCGCTCAAGGCTACGATCGACCCCGACAGCTGCCTTTGGCTGCTTAAGGGTAAGTGCTCGCAAAAGTGTCTCGAAGTCTGTGGGGCAGGGGCGATCGATTTTGAGATGGAGGAGACATTCGTCGAGCTCAAGGTCGGCTCGATCGTGATCGCGACGGGCTACCAGATGTGGGACGCTGCCAAGATCCCGGATTACGGCTATGGCAAGTCCCCCAACATCATCACCGGTTTGGAATTCGAGCGCTTGACGAATGCGGGCGGGCCAACCTCCGGGGAGATCCTCACTGCAGAGGGAAAAACTCCGGAGAAGGTCGTTATTGTCCACTGTGTTGGAAGCCGGGATGAGCGGGCGCATGCTTACTGTTCACGCTTCTGCTGTATGTACTCGCTCAAGCAAGCCCACCAGATCAAAGAGAAAACCGGGGCCGAGGTGTACAGCATCTATATGGACATGCGCACCTTTGGTAAGGATTATGAGGAGTTCTACCGACGGAACCGGGAGGAAGGGATTCAATTTATCCAGGGACGGCCATCACAGATCACCGTCGACCCGGAAACAGGCAAACTATTCATCGATGTTGAGGATATCCAGCTCGGGAAGGTGCTCGAACTCGATGCTGACATGGTTGTGCTGGCCACGGCGATCGAGCCACCCGAGAATGCCGACGAGATCGGTTCGACATTTGGCATAGGTCGCACCCCGGATGGCTGGTTTGCCGAAGCACATCCTAAACTTCGACCGGTGGAAACGGCGACCGGTGGGGTCTTCCTGGCGGGATGCGCACAGGGTCCGCGTGATGTTCCCGACACGGTTGCGCATGCCGGCGCAGCAGCAGCCGAGGTGGTCAGGCTATTCAACCAGGGCGAGGTCACGATTTCGCCGACGATCGCCGAGGTCGAAGCGGCCATGTGTGTCGGTTGTGCCGAATGTGTGTTGAGCTGTCCGTACACGGCAATCTGGCTGAACGAAGAGGGCAAAGCGCAGGTTAATGCGGCGCTCTGCCAGGGCTGCGGGACCTGTGCGGCAGCCTGTCCTTCGGGCGCGATCACAGCGCTGCATTTCACGGACGACGAAATCGTAGCCCAGATTGACGGTTTATTAGAAGTGGCGGTGTAGTATGGAACCACTCCAAATCGAAGGTACGTTCGAACCGAAAGTTGTCGCCTTTCTGTGCAATTGGTGTTCCTACGCAGGAGCCGACAACGCCGGAATCTCGCGCTTGAAATCCCCGGCGAACGTGCTACCCATCCGTGTGATGTGCTCAGGCCGGGTCTCGCCCGAGATGATCCTGCGCGCGTTCCGTTCCGGAGCGGACGGCGTAATGGTCCTAGGTTGTCACATCGGTGATTGTCATTACATCAACGCCAATCACCGCACGGTAAAGCGCGTCACGCTGTTGCGCAATCTGATCGCTTACACCGGGATCAACCCCGACAGGCTCGTCCTGGACTGGGTCTCATCGGCGGAGGCGCCCAAGTTTGCAAAAGTGACCACCGCGTTTGTGGATCAGGTGCGCACGCTGGGACCCATCGCTGAAGAAATGGGGATCAGGATTACCCCTGGCCGGGTCACACGATTCGTTGAGGAGGTCACCGGATGATCGAAGAAGTTCGCAGTGTCGTCAGGCAGCGTTTATCAGAACTTGATGGTGTCGTGGCGATGCGCTTAACCGAGCAGGGTACAGCACCTTTCCTGTTTGTGGACGAAGATCAAACAGGTATGTTAGTCCTGGAACCCCGCTACCCGGTCTCCGAAACAGTTTCAAAACTACAGAAGAGGTTTAAGCATGCACACTTTGGGGTGGTCGCGCGCGGTTGTGACCTACGGGCACTGGTCGAGATGGCCAAGCGTCACCAGATCGATCCGGACCGCCTGACAGTCATCGGTGTGGCCTGCTCGGCAGAGCAAGCAGCAGCCTGTTATTGTGCGCATCCTTATCCAGAGTTGGAGGGGTGGCCAAAGACCTCGATGGTCGGCGAGCCGGTCGCCGGTGCACCCAGGAATCCGCTGGTTGAGGAATATGCTACCTTGCTTATGGAGGAGCGCTGGGCGTTCTGGCAGGCACAGTTTGCCAAATGCATCAAGTGCTACGGCTGCCGTGATATTTGCCCGGTGTGTTTCTGCGAGGCCTGTGCTCTCGAAGATCCGCTGTGGGTCGAACCGGGTCTGCTTGTGCCCGATTTTCCCATGTACCATCTGATTAAGGCGATGCACATGAGCACACGCTGTGTCGCCTGCCGGCAGTGCGAAACTGCCTGCCCGGCAGGTATCCCGCTTACCGTGCTTTACGACCTGATCCACGCAGATGTCGAGGAGTTGATCGGTTATATCCCCGGTGCAGATAAAGAGTCCGGGCCACCGCTTTCACTCACACTGGCAGACGCGCCGATTAAGTCGGATCTGGCGTATTAGGGAGATGACCATGGATTATCAAAACATCCAGACCATATGCCCGTTCTGTGGGTGTGGCTGTGCTCTCAATCTTGAGATTATCGACGGGGAAATCGTTGGTGTATTGCCGGCAATGGACCACCCCGTTGGGCATGGTGGTTTGTGTATCAAGGGTTGGAACGCGCATGCCTTTGTCCAGCACGAGGACCGCTTGCGCACGCCATTGATCCGTGAGAATGGCGAATTTCGAGAGGCCGGGTGGGACGAAGCTCTAGCGCTGGTCGCGGAGAAACTAGGCGCGGTCAAGTCCGAGGATGGGGCAGACGCTATTGGTATCCTGGCTTCGGCGAAGTGCACCAACGAGGAAAACTACCTGCTGCAGAAGTTTGCACGTGCAGTGATCGGAACGAACAACGTCGATCACTGCGCCCGTCTTTGACACAGCCCCACGGTGGCCGGTCTGGTCGCCTCATTCGGAAGCGGCGCAATGACAAACTCCATCCCGGAGTTTGAAGAGGCTGAATGTGTCCTCATCACGGGTTCAAATACAAGTGAAGCACACCCGCTCATTGGCACGCGCATCATGCGTGCCAGAGAGAAAGGTGCAAAAGTCATCGTCGTCGATCCCCGCACGACGCAGATGAGCATGCTTGCTGATATTCATTTGAAGCAGCAGCCGGGTTCTGATGTGGCCTGGTTGAATGGCATGATGAACGTGATCATCTCGGAAGGTCTGGCGGATGAGAACTTCATCGCGGAGCGCACAGAGGGATACGAAGATCTGAAAGCGGCGGTGGCTGAGTACACACCCGAAAAGGTGGAGCAAATCAGCGGGATCCCTCCCGATGAATTAGGGCAGGCGGCGCGCATGTATGCTGGAGCGGAAAGCGCCAGCATCGTCTATGCCATGGGGATCACCCAGCACACCAGCGGCGTAGATAACGTGCTCTCTTGCGCTAATCTGGCGATGCTCACCGGGAATGTCGGTCGGCGCGGCACAGGCGTGAACCCATTGCGCGGACAGAACAACGTTCAGGGGGCCTGCGATCTGGGCGGGTTGCCGAACGTGTTTCCCGGGTATCAGGCGGTCAGCGATCCGGCCGTCAATGAAAAATTCGAAAAAGCATGGGGCACGGACCTGCCTGAAGAAATCGGTCTGACCGTCGTCGAGATGGTCGAGCTCGCCGATTCGGGCGATATCAAGGCGATGTACGTCATGGGCGAGAATCCGCTCTTGGCTGACGCCGATATCAACCATGCCCGCAAGGCAATGGAGAACCTTGAGTTTCTCGTGGTCCAGGACATCTTCTTGTCCGAAACCGCGGAGATCGCCGATGTCGTCTTGCCGGGGGCGTCTTATGCAGAGAAAGACGGCACATTTACGGCCACGGATAGAAGGGTACAGCGGGTAAACAAAGCGATTGAACCGGTCGGTGACAGCAAGCCGGATTGGGAGATCATCCAATTGCTCGCCAGTCAGATGGGAGCTCCAGGCTTTGATTTCTCCTCTCCTGAAGAGATCATGAAGGAGATCGCATCGCTCACCCCGATCTACGGTGGCATCCGCTATGAAAGATTGCGCAACGGCACGGTGATCCACTGGCCGTGTCCGACGGAGGATCACCCCGGGACACCCTATCTGCACAAGGATAAATTCTCACGAGGTCTCGGGAAATTCCACGCGATCGCTTACAGAGAACCGGCAGAATTGATCGATGAGGCCTACCCGCTGGTCCTGACCACGGGGCGCATCATGTTCCACTTTCATACGGGCACGATGAGCCGACGGGCGGAAAAATTGAATCAAGAGGTCTCGGAAGCGTACATCGAAATGCACCCAGAAGATGCGCAGCAGATCGGGCTGAATGGCAAGAAGAAAGTGAAAGTCAGCAGTCGTCGCGGCGAAATCGAGCTGTTGGCTCTCGTCACGGACCGGATTATGCCCGGAGTAGTTTTCATCCCATTCCACTTTGCAGAAGCGGCAGCAAATGCATTGACCAACAGTGCATTCGATCCGGTTGCGAAGATCCCCGAATACAAGGTCTGCGCCGTAAAAGTCGAAGCCGTATAGGACAATGAGCAGATGACTCACTCAAGCGTAAGGACGAACACATTTGCCGATCAGGTCAGGGCTATTCCTGGCGGCGAACACCTGGATGTGTGTTTCGCATGTGGGACCTGTGTGAGCAAATGCATGATTCAGCAAAAGGTCGAACCGCAGTACAACCCCCGTAAGCTCATCCGCATGGTCATGATGGGCATGCGTGAGGAAGCCTTCTGCGACCCGACCACCTGGCTGTGCTCTGCCTGTGATCTGTGCTACGCAGCCTGTCCTCAGGGCATTCACATTTCTGCCGTGATAGCAGCCGTGAAGCAGCTGGCGGTTGAAGCGGGATACTCCAGTCCGTTGGAAGCGGTATCGGTAGATGACGGGCTGTGTTCTGGATGCGGTATCTGTGTCATGGCTTGTCCCTATGAGGCTCCGAGTTTGATTGAAATTCAGCTCAATGGGGGCACAGACCGGATCGCCCTGGTCGATGCGAATCGGTGTATGGGCTGTGGAACTTGTGTTGCGGCGTGTCCGACGGGTGCCATCTCACGACCCGGAGTGAGCAACCAGGAGATCGGTGCGCAAATGGCATCTGCCGGGCGGGTTAACGATGATCCGGAACTGGTCACCTTCGTATGTGATTGGTGCCTGCGTGCAGACGCTGATTTGGAGATCCTGGAGAGCTACCCTCAGAATGTGCGCGTGGTCCATATTCCTTGCTCCGGTCGGATTGATCCGGAAATGGCGTTGTTAGCGCTGCGCTCGGGTGTTGATGGTGTACTCGTCTGTGGCTGTAAGCCGGGAGAATGCCATTACAAACGGGGGACATTGATTTCGGATTGTAAACTGAGCGTGCTTGACCGCATGTTTGATCAGATGGAACTCGAACGGGGTCGATTGCGCTTCGTCCAGATTGGGACAACAGACCGGGGACGCATCCGGACGGAGATAGATTCCATGCTTGATGCGCTGACGGAACAGAAGGAGGCTCATTGATGACCAAAGCCTCATCGAAACCGAAGATCGCTTTTTATTGGGCTGCCAGCTGCGGCGGATGCGAAATCACCATGACCGAACTGGGTATGGAGCTTGTCGCTGTCAGCGAGCAGGTCGACATCGTCTTCTGGCCCTGCGTGATGGATTTCAAGTACAGTGACGTCGAGGCGCTTGACGAAGATGAAATCGATATCTGCTTTTTCAACGGCGCGATCCGGACTAGTGAGAACGAGCATCTTGCGAAGCTGCTGCGCCAAAAATCCAAAGTAATGGTCGCTTTCGGCGCATGTTCGCACACGGGTGGAATTCCTGGCCTGGCAAACGATTTCAGCCGCGAATCGATCCTTGAACGTGTATATGTAACGGCGCCCTCTCTGGATGAATCGGCAGGTACATTTCCTGAGCTCGCCACCATGATGCCGGAAGGGGAGATCACTCTTCCGAGTTTCTACGAACATGTGAAGACACTTGCCCAGACTGTTGAGGTGGATTACTTCATGCCGGGCTGTCCGCCAGTTGTCGATCAGGTCAGAATCGTTCTCGGCGCGATCCTGGAAGGGAACCTGCCTGAACCCGGATCGGTTGTCGGGGTAGACGCAAAGACCAATTGTGATGTGTGCGATCGGAAGAAGGCCGGAAACGGCGTAGTGCGCATCAAAGAATTTAAGCGCCCACATGAAGTCATCGCCGATCCGGAAGTCTGTTTTCTGGAGCAGGGCTTGATCTGTTGCGGGCCCGCCACCCGCGCGGGGTGCGGCTTGCCTTGCATCGAAGCCAACATGCCCTGCCGCGGCTGCTATGGTCCCCCAGAAGGTGTTGTGGACCAGGGAGCCAAACTGCTTAGTGCGATCGGGGCCATCGTCGATGTGGAGGATCCAGAAGATGTAAAAAGGGCAGTGGAATCGATCATCGATCCGGTCGGGAGCTACTATCGATTCGGACTCCCCAATTCAATTCTCAGCGACCTGAAATTTGGAAATGGCAAGGGGTAGGCAATGAAGAAGATCAGCATTGATCCGATTACTAGACTGGAAGGACACGGTCGTATCGATCTCTTTCTGAACCAGGACGGAGGTCTCGAAAATGCCTATATGGTCATCCCTGAGCTGAGGGGCTTTGAGAAGTTTTGTGAAGGACGTCCCGTAGAGGAGATGCCGCGCATCACCCAGCGGATCTGTGGGGTTTGTCCGATCGCGCATCACATGGCGGCCGCCAAAGCCGGTGATGCCGTCTATCATGTCGATCCACCGGCGACCGCGAAGAAACTGCGCGAGCTGATGTATTCCTATTTCTTCGTCTCCGACCATGCGCTGCATTTTTTTGCACTCGGTGGTCCCGATTTTGTCGTTGGACCAGATGCACCCAAAAGTGAGCGCAATATCCTAGGAGTAGTAAACAAGGTAGGCAAAGAAATCGGCGCCACCGTGATGGAGCTTCTGCACAACAATCATGAAGCGACGGCCATCATCGGCGGCCGCTACATCCATTCGGTGAATGCGCTCGTCGGTGGTGTCAGCAAGGGCATCAACGAGCAAGAGCGTGAAAGGCTGGCTGAGATTTCGGCGCACTCGCTCGAGGTCGCAAAGTTCTCGCTTCAGCTCTTGAACGACGTCGTGCTTTCGAATCAGGCCTATGTCGATCTTATCGTGAGCGATGCATTCACTCAAGAGACGTACTACATGGGGCTGGTCGATGAGAACAACCATGTCAATTTCTACGATGGCAAGGTGCGTGTCGTCGACCCAGAAGGCAAAGAGTTTGTCAAATACACACCGGATGAATACCTGGATGTAATCGCTGAGCACATCGAGCCCTGGACCTACTTGAAGTTCCCTTACCTCAAAGAAATAGGCTGGAAGGGGTTCACGGATGGTCTGGACAGCGGTGTTTATCAAGCCACCCCATTAAGCCGGCTGAACGCCTCCGACGGCATGGCGACGCCGCTGGCACAGGCAGAGTACGAGCGTTTCTATGATACGTTGGGTGGAAAACCCGTCCATCACACATTGGCTACGCACTGGGCACGTCTGATCGAACTGCTTTATGCGGCGGAGCGGTCATTGGAACTGGTGGAGGATCCCGACATCACCGGTGAAGATATCCGCACGATCCCAACTGAGATTCCAACCGAGGGTGTGGCTATCGTGGAGGCTCCAAGAGGTACACTTACCCACCATTACGTTACCGATGAGCGCGGACTGCTAACAGATGTTAATCTTATTGTGGGAACAACCAACAACTACGCTGCAATCGACCTCTCGATCATGCGGGCTGCAAAAGAGCTGATCCAGCCCGGTGTTGAGATCAGCGATCCTGTCCTCAATCAGATTGAGATGGCCTTTCGTTCCTACGACCCTTGCTTCGGATGTGCAACGCACTCACTTCCTGGACGGCAGGCATTCAAAGTTCGGGTGTTCGATCATGACAGGGAACTTGTGCAAGAGGTCCTGAGAGCGTAACCACCAAGGCAATAAATTGTCAAAACCCACGCGGTAGTTGCGTGGGTTTTTCTTGTTCACTACCTTGATCTGTTGGACTGGGGTATATGGACAGACCCGGATCTGGCCCGTGGGACTTGCTCAATAGGTCGTTTCAGGATTCCGGCTCGACGCGTAGGTTCAACTCTTCCAGGACGGGCAGGTAGTCCGCCGCTGTGAGATTCATCATCAACGGTGTGATCGAAACCATCTTTTCGGAGAGAGCCCAGAAGTCGGTGCCTTCATCCGCTACTCCGGTGGGGATATCACCACCGATCCAATAATACTTTCTCCCGCGGGGATCCTGCCTTTCGACCAGGGCGTCTCGATAGACACGCTGTCCCTGGCGGGTGATGGCGATGCCACGCATTTCTGTGAGCGGCACGTAGGGCACATTCACATTGAGTAGAGTCCCGTTGGGTAGACCGGCGGAATTAATCTGCCTGACGATGGAGGCTGCAACACGAGCGGCCGGCCCATAATCCAGTGGTTTGGCATGAGTGCGGTTTGAGTCGAGCGATACCGCCACACCGGCGATGCCCGAAAGGGTAGCTTCCATCGCAGCCGTGACCGTACCGCTGTAGGTTACATCATGGCCTACATTGGGAAACGGATTGATTCCAGAAACGACAACGTCAATCTTTTGCTCAATCAATCCTAGTAAAGCTAAAGCCACACAATCGGAGGGTGCTCCGTCAGTCGATAGAGCCGGATTGCCATCCTGCAGCGTGATCTCTGTCACGCGCAGCGGTCGGTGCATCGTCTTTACATGTCCGGAAGCGGACCAGTTGCGGTCAGGTGCGACGACCGTGACCTCGGCGATCGCGCGTAACGATTGTGCCAGCGCGAGCAAACCCGGTGCGTATACACCGTCATCATTGGTTAACAAAATGTGCATATCTAGCCTCCTGTGCGAGGAGATTGTAATTCAAACAGTGTAAATGCCAAGTTTGGGATGCAAGTAAATTGAAAGGCAGGTCCACCGTAGGCTGTTCTATACTCGAGTTTGGATTGCTCCATGGCTCACAAGAGAGACTGTTAGCGCTGGTGGAATCTCATCGTAAATTAGGCGCATGAAACATGCGCCACACATCGCAACCATCCTTGCAAGGAGAACACTATGAAATTTCAACGACGATGGACCTGGCTCCCACTTCTGCTAGTACTTGCGCTGCTGCTGACGGCATGTGGATCTCCAGAGGCACCTCAAATCGCTGCACCCGTTGAGGAAGAACAAGGTATGGGTCGGACAAGCGGCGCGAAAGGGGGGGATTCAGAGAGTGGGGATGCATCGATAAGCAGCGGGGTTTCATCTCTGCAAGACGTCCAGAACGCCACGGTGCTGATCGAAGCCCAGGGGACGTTCATTGATCCGGAATTCGGCATGCAGGTTAACGCTGCCGGGTCGGGGTCAGGTTTTATCATCGACCCCTCGGGTATCGCCGTGACCAACAACCATGTGGTCACAGGGGCTGCACTGCTCAGGGTTTGGGTTGCGGGAGAGGACAGCCCGCGCAACGCTAAAATCCTCGGCGTCTCCGAATGCTCAGATCTGGCGGTGATCGACATTGAGGGTGATGACTTCGATTACCTGGATTGGCATTCGGGTGAGGTGAATGTCGGGCTCGAAGTGTATTCCGCAGGTTTCCCGTTGGGTGACCCTGAATTCACGCTGACTAAAGGGATCATCTCAAAAGCACAGGCGGATGGCGAAACTTCATGGGCGTCGATCGATTCGGTCCTTGAACACGATGCCACGATCAACCCCGGAAATTCCGGAGGACCGCTTGTTGACGCCAATGGGAGTGTCGTCGGTGTCAACTACGCAACCTCGCTCATCGCAGACAACCAGTATTTCGCAATCAACGCGGTAGATGCGCGCTCGATCATCGCGCGCTTGCGTGATGGAAATGACGTCGATTCGCTTGGCATAAACGGCGTGGCAGTTAACTCCGGCGACGGCTCGTTCTCTGGGATCTGGGTCGCATCGGTCGCTTCGGGTTCACCCGCTGACGAGGCCGGCATTCAGGCTGGGGACATCGTGACTGCACTGGAAGGGCTTGTGCTGGGGACAGACGGGACCATGTCAGATTATTGTGATGTGATCCGGACGCAGGGTACCGAGGCCACGATGGGCGTTGAAGTTCTGCGTTATGCAACCGGAGATGTTCTTGAAGGTCAGTTCAATGGGAGGGCGTTGAACCCATCAGGGAGCTTCGCCGGAGGCAGCAGTGGGGGTAGAAGCACTGGCGCAGTGTACGACTCGTACACATACGTTTTCGATGATTACAGCGCACTGCAGGTTGAGATCCCAACCGAATGGTCGGAAATCGATGGAGCCCCCTGGATGCAGGACGATTTGATCTTCGGGGCATCACTCTGGGCTTCCAATAACCTGCAGGGCTTCATCGAATCCTGGACGGTTCCCGGATTGGTTTTCGATGTGAGCTCGAACGTTCAGGCGCTGGGGGGGTTGGAGAACTACTTGAACGAAGTCAGTGGTTACGAGGATTTCCAATCATGTGTTTATGAAGGCCGCGAGGAATATAGCGACGGGCTTTATGCCGGGCTTGCTGATTATTTCTCAAACTGTGGTGGAGCAGGGACGGATTATTACCTGCTGATGGCTTCACCTATCGTAACGCCTGAAGCCTTCCTGATTGAGCTGCACATCCAGATACCGGAAGATCGCGACTGGGATGCAGCCGAGCACATTGTGGATAGTTTCGAGGTCGTGGGCACATTGCCCAACGAGTTTGCTGGAACTGGCGCCACATCGAGCGCCCCAGTTTCAGGAGATTATATATGGGTTTATGACGACTACGAATCGATGCGCATGCAGGTTCCAGGCACATGGAATGATATCGATGGGACGCCGTGGTACATCGACAATGAGGTCGTGGGGGGTGGCATCACGGCTGCTCCGGATGTGCAGGGGTTCTATGACAATTGGGCCTATCCAGGTGTGATGTTGGCGGCCTCAGATGATCTTGCAAGTCAGCTTGGGTATGTTGAGCTGCTGAATGAGTATCAGGCATACGGCGAGGGCTGCGAATATGTAGGCCGCTTCGATTATGAAGATGCGCTCTACCGAGGGAAATATGATCTCTTCGAGAAGTGCGGCGGTCCTGGCGGGTCTACATTCTTCCAATTGGTCGCGGTATCCCGTCAGGATCAATTCGCTTACTTGATCCACCTACAAATGGTGATCACGGAAGAATCTCACTGGGATGTCCTCGATCAAACGCTGGCTAGCTTTGAGGTCGTCGGGCAGTTGCCCTGAAGAACCTGACCGAAACCAAGATGGGAAACAGCGAGCCTCGTTCAGATACGAGGCTCGCTTTCGATTCTGTGACTATAGAAGTTTAATCTTGAACGTGATATTATAAGTAAGCTTGAGGGTGATTTTATCCTTTTCATTTTATGAACCCTCAACGCCCGGCCTTATTCTATGATCATCCTCAATCGTGCGATCGGTATGGGCAACTCATAAGAAATCAAGTTACTTCGATCGCATAATTAGCGTCAGTTGAACCGGGGGATGGAAAAGAAGACACGGCAGGCGCCGTAAGCCGGGCGTATGCCGTGTTTTGTGTTTAACAGGAAGGAATGTCCTCATGAGTGTTGATTTTATTGCTCGGGTGGTCGGGATGGTGGTCTTTTTTGTCGGAGGGATCTACCTGGGCACGTACCTGGGACGGTCGGCCGGTGAAGAGGCTGTCTTGTGGGCGCTTGTGTTCGGGCTGGTCGGTGCATTGATGGGGCTGGTAGTAACCCCGTTCATCACAACAAGGCCGATCCGCTCATTCCGCCAGCAGATTTCTCAACTGTCGGTACGAACAATGGTATCGGGGTTGATCGGGTTGATCGTCGGATTGATTATCGCCGCGCTGCTCGCATTCCCGCTCTCGCTGCTGCCTCAGCCTTTCAGCCAGATCTTGCCATTTCTAGGAGCGGTGCTCTTCGGATATTTGAGCGTCACGCTTTTCGTTCTGCGCCAGAATGATATTATGAATGTCTTTGGCCAGCGCTTCTCAGGGTCGGACGGGAGCACCAGCGCGCCGGCGAATCAAGACAGCCTCTCGGTATTGCTCGATACGAGCGTGATCATCGATGGCCGCATTCTCGATATCGCCCGCACAGGATTCATCGCCGGACCTATGCTGGTGCCTTCGTTTGTCCTGAATGAACTGCAGCATATCGCTGATTCCTCCGATGGGCTGCGAAGGCAGCGCGGCCGCCGGGGACTCGATATCCTCAATCGACTGCAGAAAGATCCAAATATCTCTTTCCGCATCGTCGATCTGGATGTCGAAGGCGTACGGGCTGTGGACGACAAATTGGTGATCCTGGCGAAGCAGCTGCGCTGTCAGGTGCTCACCAACGATTACAACCTCAACCGGGTCGCCGAACTGCAGGGTGTGGGCGTGCTTAACATCAACGAGCTTGCCAATGCCGTAAAGGCCGTGTTCCTGCCCGGCGAGCAGATGGATGTCAATGTGATCCAGGAAGGCAAGGAAACCGGTCAGGGCGTGGGCTATCTCGATGATGGCACGATGGTCGTGGTCGAGGAAGGCAAGGAGTACATCGACAGTGTGATCCCTGTCACGGTCACCAAAGTGCTGCAGACAGCAGCCGGCCGCATGATCTTCGCCCGGCCGGACGTGGGTGAATTGAATCAACGGGTAGCGGAGTAAGCACGATGACGATAATGATCTACAACACACTGACCCGCAAGAAAGAACCCTTCGAGCCGCTTGAGGACAAGAAAGTTCGGTTATACGTCTGCGGGCCTACTGTCTACGATTCCGCTCATGTTGGACACGCGATGTCATCGATAGTTTTCGACGTAATCCGTCGCTACCTGGAGTACAGCGGGTATGAGGTGGAGCACGTTATGAATTACACCGATGTGGATGACAAAGTCATTCTGCGAGCGAACGACCTGGGTGTGGAGCCGCTGGAATTGGCCGAACAATACATCGGTGAATACAATCAACTCATCGAGAAATTGAACATCCTGCCAGCGGATAAATTCCCGCGCGTCTCCACGGAGATCGACCAGATCATCAAAGTCATTGAAGGCTTGATCGAGAAAAGCTTTGCCTACGAGGTGGAAGGAGACGTGTTCTTCCGCGTGGCAAAAGACGACGATTACGGTCGTCTATCCAGACGCGAGCTGGAGGACATGCGTGCCGGCGCGCGGCTGGGGATCGATGAGCGCAAGGAGGACCCCGCCGACTTCGCCCTGTGGAAATCGACAAAACCTGGTGAACCCTCCTGGGAGAGCCCCTGGGGTCCGGGTCGTCCAGGATGGCATATCGAGTGTTCGGCGATGAGCCTGCACCACCTGGGTGAACAGATAGATATCCATGGCGGCGGCAACGACCTGATCTTCCCCCATCACGAAAACGAGATCGCACAATCGGAGAGCTACACCGGGAAGGTGTTTTCCAAGTATTGGGTCCACAATGGCATGATGCAGTTGAGCGGTTCAGCAATGTCCAAATCGACGGGAAATGTGCTCAACGCCGAGGCGTTCCTCGAGGACCACGAAGCCGACGCACTGCGTTTGCTTATTCTGAATGCGAGCTACCGCAGCCCGATCACCTTCAACGAAGAGGTCGTCGAGCAGGCAGAAGCCGGACTGGCACGCATGCGTGGCGCGCTGCGACCAGCACTCCCGGAAAGCGAAGCGGATGGAGCTGAAGCAGAAGACCTTCGGTCATCGGCCGAGCAAGCCCAGGAGCAATTCGTCGCTGCGATGGATGACGATTTCAACACGGCTGGTGCATTGGGCCACCTGTTTGAGTTGGTTAAAACCATCAATCAGGGTCGCACCGCAGGTGCCAGCCAGGAGGCGCTTGACCCCGCTCAGCAAAAGTTGAGAGAACTGACCGGCGTGCTCGGCCTGAGATTAGATCAAGAACCCGAATCGGCTGGGGCGGAGGTCGGTCCGTTTATCGAGCTCCTGCTGAATGTGCGCAAGGAACTCAGAGATCAGGAGCAATACGAGCTCGCCGATAGCATCCGCGATCGTCTCGCCGAACTCGGGGTAACGATTGAGGACACTAAGAGCGGAGCGGTCTGGCAGATCTGATCGTACGCGGATCCAGAGCGCCCCTGTCGATCCGCGGCCGGGGCGTTTTTAATTTTGGAGATAAGAGCTTGGAATGATTGACCGTGATTGGATCTATGGGCGCAATCCGGTGCTGGAGGTCCTCAGAGCTGGACGTCGTGAGGTGAACGAGATCCGGGTTGCGAGTGGAGCGGATGAATCCGACGTGCTTGCCGAGATCATCGTGCGGGCAAATCAACGAGGTATACAGCTGCAGCGGGTGTCAAAGACAGACCTGGACCGCGTCAGCGACCACCATCAAAGTGTCTTAGCGCATGTCTCTAAGTACGTTTATGTGACCGTGGATGAGATCATCGACCATGCATCGACACTGCATGAGGATCCGTTCTTACTGCTGCTCGATGTCATCCAGGACCCCCAGAATCTGGGGACTTTGATAAGGACGGCCGAGGCGGTTGGTGTACACGGCCTGATCATCCCGGGAAAGCGCAGCGCGGCGGTCACGCCGGCGGTGGTGAGCGCCTCATCTGGAGCCAGCGAGCACATGCGCATCGCACAGCATAATCTTGCCCAGGCGATACGCTCTATTAAGGAACATGGTGTTTGGGTGGCGGGATTAGACGCATCCGAAGACTCGCAGCCGCTTCACAAGGTAGATCTGAGTGGTCCGGTGGCGCTGGTGGTCGGCCATGAGGGCAGTGGGATGCGCCGTTTGGTGCAGGAAAATTGTGATTTTCTTGTGCGTCTCCCGATGCGTGGGGAGATCGAATCGCTGAATGCTGCAGTGGCCGGATCGATTGCGCTATTTCATGTCTGGGAAAAGCGTGATTTTACCGGGTCTGAGCGCTAAAGTATGCGTTCGAACAGATTTTTTTGGCTACATTGACGATGCCCTTGAATCTTGGTACACTGCCTCGGCATAATCGGCTGGGGAGTCTGGTATAATCAAACGGCGCCGAGCAGGTGAGGCGCGTTTTGTTGTCATGCCGACGTAGCTCAATGGCAGAGCAACCGCTTTGTAAGCGGTAGGCTACGGGTTCGACTCCCGTCGTCGGCTTGCAAAAAGCAAGTATGCGGCGAACCTATAGCGATGCGCGGCAGAATATGGGCGGTTACCCAAGTGGCCAACGGGGGCTGACTGTAAATCAGCTGGCTTAAGCCTACGGCGGTTCGAATCCGTCACCGCCCACCTGGGTGAACAGGTGTTTACATCTGATTCGGTCGCGCCCTCATAGCTCAGGGGTAGAGCACGTTCTTGGTAAGAACGGGGTCAAGGGTTCAAATCCCTTTGAGGGCTCTAATGACCAGAAAAATTCTTGAACGATTAAGGAGATTGGAATTATGGCCAAGGAAACATTTGAACGAACGAAGCCGCACATGAACGTGGGCACGATGGGGCACATCGACCACGGGAAGACGACGCTGACGGCAGCGATCACGAAGTACAGTGCGCTGAAGGGGTTTGCGGACTACCGCCCGTTCGATTCGATCGACAATGCGCCGGAAGAGAAAGAGCGCGGCATCACGATTGCGATTGCGCATGTGGAGTACGAGACCGAAAAGCGCCACTATGCGCACGTGGACATGCCGGGGCACCGTGACTACATCAAGAACATGATCACGGGGGCGGCGCAGGTGGACGGGGCGATACTGGTGGTGGCGGCGCCGGATGGGCCGATGCCGCAGACGCGCGAGCACGTGCTGCTTGCCCGTCAGGTGGAAGTGCCGTCGATCGTGGTGTATTTGAACAAGGTCGACATGATGGACGATCCGGAGCTGTTGGAGCTCGTGGATCTGGAGCTGCGCGAGCTGTTGAACGAGTACGAGTTTCCGGGCGACGAGATACCGATCGTGAAGGGCAGTGCGCTGGCGGCGTTGGAGAGCGACAGTGAGGATCCGGATGCGCCGGAGTATGAGAGCATCAAGGAGCTGCTGCGCGTGGTGGACGAGTACATTCCGGAGCCGGAGCGTGAGCTGGACAAGCCGTTCATGATGTCGGTGGAGGATGTATTCTCGATCAAAGGTCGCGGCACGGTGGTGACGGGGCGAATTGATCGGGGTGTGGTGAAGACCGGTGACAACGTGGACATCGTGGGCTTGCAGGAGAAGACCAAGAGCACGGTGGTGACCGGGGTGGAGATGTTCCACAAGGTGCTGAACACGGGGCAGGCCGGGGACAACGTGGGCCTGCTCTTGCGCGGCATCGACCGTGAGGACGTGGAGCGCGGGATGGTGATTGCGGCGCCGGGATCGATCACGCCGCACACGAAGTTCCTGGGCGAGGTGTACGTCTTGACGAAGGAAGAGGGTGGACGGCACAAGGCGTTCTTCGATGGGTACCGCCCACAGTTCTACATCCGCACGCTGGACGTGACGGGGACGATTGCGCTGCCGGAAGGTGTGGAGATGGTGATGCCGGGCGACAATGTGAACATGACGGTGGAGCTGATCACGCCGGTAGCGTTGGAGAAGGGCTCGAAGTTCGCGATCCGCGAGGGCGGTTTGACTGTCGGCGCAGGCGTGATCACAGAGAT
>CBFDDM010000022.1:0-35936 GCA_965603565.1 uncultured Anaerolineales bacterium
TCGGTGCCGGCGCCAGCCGGCAAACAGGAGGAAAATCTTCCCGGCGCGGTCTGCATGCCGGCGCGCCTGCATTGTCCTGCTTCGCAGCCGTCAGCAAGCTGACGGACTCCAACAAAGAAAAAAGGCTGCCTCTGATGCGGCAGCCCTCTCTCGTTTCCTTGATCCGGTTGGCTCAGCTCTCGACCTTCTCCTGAAAATCAGCCGGCATACAGCACAGCACCAACTGACGGGCCGCCTGCACCTCGTCCAGGCGCCCAAACGGCGTCTCGTGCGGAGCCGTATGCAGGATCTCAGGATCCTCACGCGCTTCTCGTGCGATCTTCTTCATCACCTCGATGAATTCGTCGAGAGTCTCCTTGGTCTCCGTCTCCGTCGGCTCGATCATCAGCGCCTCAGGAACGATCAACGGGAAGTAGTTCGTCGGCGGGTGGATCCCGAAATCCATCAAGCGCTTTGAGATATCCAGCGCGTGGACATCGGGAGCATCCTTGAACTCGCCCTGGATGACGAATTCGTGCATATTGATGCGGTCGAACGGCACGTGGTATGTGTCGTTGAGCTTCACCCGCAGGTAGTTGGCATTCAAGACAGCGTGGTCGGACACCGCTCGCAGGCCGTGCTTGCCCTGCATGCGCATGTAGGTGTAGGCGCGCACGTGCATCCCGAAGTGGCCGAGGAAAGCCTTCACCCTGCCGATCGTTTTCTTTGGCTTGACCAGTCCGTAGATCGGCGGTTCCTCGTCATCGCCTTCGTCCAGGATGTCGACAATCGGGCCTGGCAGGAAATCCACCAGCTTCTCGGAAACACCCACAGGACCAGAACCCGGGCCGCCGCCTCCATGCGGGGTCGAGAAGGTCTTGTGCAGGTTATAGTGCAGCACGTCGAAACCCAGATCGCCAGGGCGCACGATACCAAGCAGTGCGTTCATGTTGGCGCCATCCCCATAAATCAACCCACCGCAGCCGTGGATCAGGTCCACGACCTCTTTAACATGTTCCTCAAACAGCCCGAGGGTATTCGGATTGGTGAGCATCAGACCGGCGATGTCGTCGCCGCAGAGCTTCTGGAGTTCACTCAAATCGATATTGCCTCGCTCGTCCGAGGGGATCTCGACGACCTCCATACCGCTCATCGTCGTCGTTGCGGGGTTTGTTCCATGGGCCGAATCGGGAACGAGGATCTTGGTACGCTGCTCATCACCGCGATCACGGTGGTAGGCACGAATGATCAGGATCCCGGTCAACTCGCCATGGGCTCCAGCAGCGGGCTGGAGGCTCACGCTGGCAAACCCTCCGATTTCCTTCAACCATTCCTGCAGCGCATACATCAGCGCGAGATTGCCCTGAGCCGTGTCCGGATCCTGCAGCGGATGCGTAAGCGCAAATCCGGGCATGCGCGCCGCATCCTCGTTGATTTTAGGGTTGTACTTCATGGTGCAGGAACCGAGCGGATAAAAGCCAATGTCGACCCCGTGGTTGTACTGTGACAAACGCACGAAGTGGCGCACGACTTCCATCTCCGATAGTTCCGGCATGGGCAGGTCTTCACGCACGAGGCCCTTGGGGAGCTCGGCTGCTGGCACGTCTGAGTCGGGCAAAGTCACGCCGACTCTTCCAGGGGCAGACAGATCATAGATCAGTGGCTCAGGCATTTGCTACCTCCTCAAGCGCAGCGACGAAGTCGTCGATCTCGTCGACCGATACCATCTCCGTGACCGCTACCAGCATGTGGTCTTTCATGTCGGGGTAATCCTGCCCGAGGTCGTACCCGCCAATGATGTCGATATCGAGCAGTTCATCGTTGATCTCGGCCACAGGTCTCGGGCAGGAGATCACGAATTCATGGAAGAACGGTTTGAAATTCCAGACCTTGAATCCGTCGATTTGCCCGATCTTCTCGGCGGCGTAATGTGCCTTGTTGTAGCAGAGTTCGGCGACCTTACGCAGCCCGGCCTTGCCCATCGTGCTCAGGTAGACGACCGATGCGAGCGCCATCAAGCCCTGGTTGGTGCAGATGTTTGAGGTCGCTTTTTCACGGCGGATGTGCTGTTCGCGCGGCGTCAGTGTGAGTACGTAGCCACGCTGGCCGCGTGTATCCACCGTCTCGCCCACCAATCGGCCGGCCATCTTGCGGACATATTTATCACTGGTGGTGAAAATGCCCAGATACGGCCCGCCATACGAGAGCGGGATGCCCAGCGGCTGTCCTTCGCCGACCACCACGTCGGCGCCGAATTCTCCCGGCGGCTTCAGCAGGCCAAGCGCCAGCGGATTTGCGACAACGCAGAACAGCGCGCCTACATCCTCTGCCGCCTTCCCCAACTCAGTGTAGTCATCGATGTGTCCGAAAAAGTCGGGATACTGCACGGCGATTAACGTCGTGTTGTCATCCAGCAGCGCGATGAGATCCTCTGGGCCATTATCGCATTTTTCGTCTCCGGCGATTTCGAGGTCCATACCCTGGGTGTATGTGCGCACAACCTGGCGATACTGCGGGTGAATTGCCGGCGAGAGTATCACCTTGGAACGTTTACCACGGTGCGTGTTAAGCGCCAGGATAACCGCTTCCGCCAGCGCGGTTGCGCCGTCATAATGAGAGGCGTTAGAAACATCCATGCCGGTTAATTGGCACATCAGGCTCTGATACTCAAAGATCGCCTGCAGGGTGCCCTGTGAAATCTCCGGCTGGTAGGGCGTGTAAGCCGTATAGAATTCGTTTCGCCGCAGGATGTGGTCCACTACCGAAGGAACGTAGTGGTAATACGCGCCCGCGCCGAGAAAACACGAGGCGTGACCGAGCTCCAGATTCGCTTCAGAAAGCGCCTGAAGCTGTTCCATGACCTCCATCTCCGAGACAGATTCAGGGAGATCGAGATCCGGAAAACGAACATCCTCAGGAACATCTTGATAGAGTTCGTCAAACCCGGCCACGCCGATTTCCGCCAGCATCTCCTGGCGGTCTTTGTCGGTATGGGGGATATATGCCATTAGTGCTCTCGCTCCTCGCAGAACTTTTCATAAGCATCTGCATTCATAAGATCATCAAGTTCGGATGCGTCACTGATCTCGAACTTGACCATCCACGCTTCACCGTAGGGATCAGTGTTGACCAGTTCGGGTGAGGCCTCGAGATCTTCGTTTATCGCTGCGATCTTGCCGCTTACAGGCATGTACACATCAGCGGCCGCCTTTACCGATTCGACCGCCGAATGGGCCTCGCCTTTGTCAACCGAATCGCCCTCGCCGACGACGTGCTCGACATAGACGATGTCGGAGAGCTGGTCCTGTGCATAGTCGGTGATGCCGGTCGTCCCGGTGTCACCCTCTACACGAACCCACTCATCGCTTTCGGTGTATTTCAGATCCTTCGGTATGTCCATCTTGACCTCCTGAATTATGGAACTGCGGCATGAAAAAAGGGCGCACACGAAAAATTGTGTGCGCCCTCTGTCTTCAACCTGAGAGATTCATCCCTATCTGATGGGATTTGCACCTTCGGTGTCAACAGACTCTCCAGAGGTACGGCCAGCTCGGGTCCTTTTACCTGAGAGTTTCACCGCATCTCTGCACGAGATAACGCGGCTTGCCCCTTCGGTGCCCAGTGAACAGGTCTCTCCCCAAACTGTGCAGTCTACTCATCCATTCTACGAGAGGGGCTATCAGCATGTCAAGGAGTACAGCGACTCGGGCGACTTGCATCCACATCAATCATGATGATATTCTTAAAATAGATAGCTTTAACCCGCTTTTCGTTAAGCATAAAGTCGTTCTATAATTGGTTATCGTCGATGTACGTCTTGGTTTCGTCCGATTAGGTTTGGAAGGCAATTTCAAAACCTCAACATGATGCAAGACCAAGCACTTCGATTTCAATTGATTGAGACCACTGCGATTGCATTTCGTTTTTCGGCAATCAGCGTGTAGACATGCGCGGGCGACTCCAAATCGAGTCGCCCGTACCTGTTTTCAAAGGACTGGAGTCACGACGAACGCAAAAGGGAGGTGCAACCCGACCAAGAATCAGAGCTCGACGACATGTTGATACTATTGACAACTTCCGATGAGAGGAGAGAAGTGTAGATGTCTAGGAAACTGTTCGCCTTGCTGATCTTTGCGACGATTCTTCTCGGCGCATGCGGTGGTGTTGCCACGCCGACAATCAGGATCGGCATCAATGCCCCGCTAACCGGCGATATCCCCAAGGTTGGTGAAGGGACCCAGTTTGCGGCTGAACTCTGGCTCGAAGAGAACGGCAGCACGATCACCGTCGGTGACACCGAGTATCCCGTTGAACTGGTGATTGAGGACAACGAGTCGAAGGGCGAATCGGCTGCGGCAGTTAACACCAAGCTGATCACCCAGGACGAGGTACACGTCATCGTTGGTCCCCAGTCCTCGAAACAGGCGGTTCCAGCCGGTGGCGTCGCCAATGATCTTCAAACACCGATGATCAGTCCGTGGTCAACCAACCCGAACACGACGCTGGATCGCCCGTGGGTGTTCCGCACGCCGTTCCTGGACCCATTCCAGGGTCCCGTCGTGGCGAATTTCGTGACCGAGGAATTTGGATTCACCCAAGCCGGCGTGCTCTATGATGTCGCCAGCGACTACCCCAAGGGTTTGGCGGAGTTCTTCCGATCTGGTTGGGAGGACATTCACGGTGAAGGTTCCGTGGTTGCTTTCGAGAGCTTCACGACTGGCGATGCGGACTTCAGCGCTCAGCTGACCTCCATCATGAACTCCGGGGCGGAATTCATCTTCACCCCGCAGTACTACAATGAGGTTGCGCTCATCGTCCAGCAGGCGCGTGAACTCGGGTTTGAAGGACCGATCGTCGGATCCGACAGTTGGGGCTCCGCCGAGACGGTGGAACTCTGTGGTGAAGCCTGCTATGGCCTGTTTTTCAGCAGCCACTACGCGGCTGAAGGCGCCACTGGCGCGACCAAGGATTTCATCGATATGTACGATGCCGAATACGGCTACGTACCGGATGATGTCGGCGCCCTGACATGGGACGCGTTGAACATCGTCAAGACCGCCATCCAGAACTGCGGCGAGATCACCGGTGAACTGGATCAGGATCGCCAGTGCATCCGCGACGCGATGGCTAGCATCGAGGAGTTCCCGGGTATCACCGGCAATATGACCTTCACAGAAGAAGGTGACCCGATCAAGTGCGCCGTGATCGTCAGGATCAGCGAAGAAGGCTTGTTCACCTTCTACGAGCAAGTATGCCCGTAAGATAATGATGTGATCCCTCACCCTGCGTGAGGGATCCTGCCCACTTCGTGGGATGTCATTTGAGAGGGCGGGTCATAGAGACCTTCCTTGACCCGCCCTTCTTTGAATGAATAGGAGCAACCCCATATGGAATTCTTCCTTCAACAATTAATCAACGCACTTCAATGGGGCAGTTTTTACGCGCTCATCGCCGTCGGCTACTCAATGGTCTACGGTGTGCTGCTGCTCTTCAACTTCGCCCATGGCGACGTCTTCATGGTTGGCGCCTACATCGGCTTTTTCATCGCCAGCGCGTTACTTGCGATGAATATCACGGGAGTGCTCGGCTTATCCACTGGCGTGGGGCTGGCCTTGGTCCTCGTGCTGACCCTCATCGCCGCGATGGCACTCAACGCAGTTGTGGGCATGCTCGTCGAGCGCATCGGCTACCGGCCGCTGCGTGATGCGCCGCGCGCCTCAGCGGCGATCACCGGCTTGATGATCGGCATCATCCTCGAGACCGGCAATCTGGCCCTGCTTGGCCCCCGGCGGCGAGCCTTTCCCGAATTGATCCAGACGGCGACGATCAACCTCGCCGGCCTGAGCATCACCAATAAGAAAATCCTGATTGTGGGCGTCTCGATATTGCTCACCCTGGCGATGCACCAGTTTGTCCGCCGCACAAAATGGGGCATGGCGATGCGCGCCATGGCCTACGACTACGTCGTCGTACCCTTGATGGGCATCTCTTCCAACCAGATTGCGCTGCTCACATTCGCATTGGGTTCCGCGCTGGCGGCGGCTGCCGGCATTTTATACGGTGTCGCCTATCCGGTCCTAGATCCCAATATGGGCATCTTATTTGGCTGGAAAGCTTTCGTGGCTGCCATCCTGGGCGGTCGCGGCTCGATCCTCGGTGCTGGCCTGGCGGGTTTCCTGCTCGGGTTTATCGAGATCTTCGTTGCCACAATCTTCCCCTCGACGATGCGCAACCTGATCGCATTTGGCATCATCCTGATAATTCTGACCTTTCGGCCGCACGGGTTCTTTGGCGAGCCGCACAGCGCGCAGCTGCGGCTGTGATCCCGGTATTCGGCCTCAAGAAAGGATAAGCGATGACAACGAACCCCTCCTTAACTATAGCCTCCATGCGAGAACGCTTGCGCAGCTTCCTCTCTAAGGTCTGGGAGCCTTACCGCTCTGTTCCGTTATTGGGCTGGCTTCTTGGTGCGCTGGTCGCTGTGGGCGTGGAACAACTGGTTGGCTTGCCTCTCGCTCGTATTCTGGGTTTGACGAAGATACCCGCGCTCTTCGGGACCGTCGTGATCCTCGATGACCCACTTCTCATCCCCAGCGCGCTGCTCTTCACCTTTTTGATCTACATCTTGCCAATCGGTTTGGTAGCGCGCTTCACCACTCCGATCACAAACCGGATCGCTGCGAAATTGATGGACTACCCACTCATCGTCACCGCGGTGATCCATCTGGTGCTGATGTACGCCGTGCTGCACATATGGGGTGACATCAGCGACTACCGCGTGCTCGTCGCCCGGCTGGCGATGATATCGATCATTTTGACTCTGAGTCTCAATGTCGTGAACGGCTACATGGGCGAGTTCTCATGCTCGCATCCCGGCTTCATGTCGATTGGTGCTTATGTGGCCTCGGCTTTCACGATCGTACTTTTCGTGTCCGAGAACCGCTTCGGTGAGGCGCTCTTGCCTGAATCGATGGGGCCATTCATGTTCCCGTTGGCACTGATCCTGGGAGGCATTGTCTCCGCGGTTGGTGCGCTGCTTGTCGCAATACCGTCATTCCGAACGCGAGGTGACTACCTGGCTATTATCTCGCTGGCGTTCATGTTCATTATCAAGAGCCTTTTTGAAAATCTGGAGGTTGTAGGAGGGGCGCGTGGCATCAGCAATCAACCCAACTACGCCACACTTCCAATCGTCTTCCTATGGACGGTGATCTCGATATGGATCATCAATAACTTCGTCCGGTCGACGATGGGTAAGGCACTGAACGCCGTACGCGATGGCGAACTTGCCGCCAATGCCATGACGGTAAACACGCGCAAAACCAAGATGGCGGCATTCCTGTTTGCTGCCTTCTGGGCTGGCGTTGCCGGCGGTCTCTTCGCACACGTATTACGCTACATCAACCCGGACACGTTCGGGATCCGCAAACTGGCGGAAGTGCTCGCGATGGTCTATTTCGGCGGACTGAACTCGGTCACCGGCTCGATCGTCGGAGCGGTCGGGCTCAGCCTGATCAGTGAAGCATTAAGACCACTGGATATTTACAAGTGGATCATCATCCCGATCATCCTCATCCTGATCATGATCTTCAGGCCCACCGGTTTGGTGGCGTTCACTGAATTTGACATCGAAAGACTGTTCCAACCCAAGGAAGAAACTTCGGAAGGAGCGGAACATGTCACTGCTTGAAGTCCATGATATGACCCACTACTTCGGCGGGCTGCGCGCCGTTCATGATTACAGCCTTGCCATCGATCCCGGTCAAATCCGTGGATTGATCGGTCCCAATGGCGCCGGCAAGACGACAATTTTTAATCTGATCACCGGGATCTATCACCCGACCGAAGGCAACATTGTATTGGACGGCGAAGATATTACTCGCTTCGAGCCCAATCAAATTGCCGATCGAGGGCTGGGTCGCACGTTCCAGAACCTCAGGCTCTGGCGCTACCTCAGCGTGCTGGATCACGTCAAGATGGCGCGCTACTCAAAGCTCACGTATGGACTTTTTGGAGCGTTCTTCGGCACGGGAAGGCGTGTGAGAGAAGAGAAAGCCACGGATGCTCTGGCGATGGAACTGCTCGAACTCGTCGGCATCCCGCACCTGGCCGATCAAATCGTCACCAACCTGCCTTATGGTGCACAACGACGCGTCGAGTTAGCGCGTGCGCTCGCAACCGAGCCGAAGGTGCTTTTCCTGGATGAGCCCACCGCCGGCATGAACCCGGAGGAGCTCATTCAGATGATGGCTATCATCAGGCAGGTGCACAGCGAGATTGGCATGGCAATTTTCCTGATAGAACACCGCATGAAGGTCGTCATGGACCTCTGCGAGAGGATCCAGACGCTGAATTTCGGAGAGGTCATCGCCGAGGGCACTCCCGAGGAGATCCGCAACGATCCGGAAGTCATCGAGGCCTACCTCGGGAAGGAGGTCGTGATCTGATGCTGCTTACCGTCGAAAATCTTCATGTTTCGTACGGCAACATCAAAGCACTTCACGGCATCAGCTTCGAAGTGGATGATGGGGAGATCGTCTGCATTATCGGCGCGAACGGCGCCGGCAAGAGCACCACGCTGCGCGCCATCTCACGCCTGATCCCGGCTGAATCCGGTGCCGAGATGCACTTTCAGGGTGAAGACTTGTTGGGATACTCAGCCGATAAGGTCGTCACCGAACTTGGCATCTCGCACGTGCCGGAGGGAAGGCGGTTGTTTGAAAACCTGACCGTGAATGAGAACCTCGTGCTTGCAACCTTCGCACGGAACGACCAGGCAGGCATCCAGGCCGACAGAGAACGCGTCTTCTCCATCTTCCCCCGGCTGAAGGAACGCATTAACCAGAAGGCCGGCACGTTGAGCGGCGGCGAACAACAGATGCTGGCGGTCGGAAGAGCGATGATGAGCGCGCGGAGACTCATGCTGCTGGATGAACCCTCCATGGGTCTCGCTCCGCTGTTGATGATGGACGTGTTCTCCGCGCTCAAGGAGATCAATGAAGAGGGCACAACGATCCTGCTCGTCGAGCAGAACGCACGCATGGCGCTGCAGTTCGCTCAGCGCGGCTATGTGCTCGAGACCGGCTCGCTGGTCCTGGAAGGCCCCTCCCAAGAGTTGCTGGAAAACCCTGAGGTCAAGAAGGCCTACCTGGGAGGTTAGAAGAGATCCATTAAACCAAAAAGGCTGTGGGCGTGATCATGCCCACAGCCTTTTTTTCTCGACGACTTCCTAGTAAATCCGGGGGACGCGTTTCGAGATCCCGCTCGTCACTTCATAATTTATCGTGCCCCAACGTTCTGCGATCTCTTCAGCGCTAATGCTGACTCCATCCTGGACGCCGATCAGCACAACCTCATCCCCAACCCGGGCATGCGGTACCGAATCCAGCTGAACCATAATCTGATCCATCGTGACACGTCCGATGACAGGCACTTTTCGACCCGCCACGATCACTTGATTGTCAGCAATCCGCCGGAATCCGTCCGCATATCCAACCGGGACCGTGCCAATGCGCTCTTCTGTATTGGTCTGATAGATGTGCCCGTAGCTCACCCCGCGACCTGGCGGCAGCGTTTTGACCATCGCCAGTGAGGATTTCCAACTTAGCGCAGGACGAAATCTGCCAGGCAATCGCCGTGCCGCAGACGGATGCAGGCCGTACATCGCAATCCCCAACCGCACCAGATCAAACCACGTGTTTGGATAGGCAAGCCCGGCGGCGGAATTGGCGCTGTGGACCACCGGCGGGCGCAGTCCGTGACTCTCGAGGCTTTCAACCAACGATTGGAAGCCTTCAAGCTGTGCCCGGGTCGCTTCGGGATCCGCCTCGTCGGCGCGAGCGAAGTGGGTGAAAACACCTTCCAGGGCTAAAGACGAGTGCCTTGAAATGGCCTGCGCCATCTCGACCGCATGACCGAGCGTCACGCCCAGCCGGCTCATCCCTGTATCCACTTTAAGGTGCAGCTTGGCCGGGCGTTCCAGATTGGCTGCAACCTCGGCGATGTGCTCGACCTGCTTCGGGTCCCACACCGTCAGCGAGACATTCGCAGCGATCATCGCATCCACTTGCTCCGGCGGGGCAAACCCCAGGATCAATATGGGAGCATCGATCTCAGCCTCGCGCAGCTCCAGAGCTTCCTCAACCCGGGCAACTGCCAACCACGTCGCCCCGGCTCCCAGCGCGGCGTTCGATACCGCAACAGCACCATGCCCGTAGGCGTTCGCCTTTACAACCGCCATGATGAGCCGGTTCGTGCGCTCAACGTAGTAGCGCACGTTCGATGTGATCGCGCTCAAATCGACGTTCACCCATGTCGAATATTGCCGGGCTGGATCCATGCAGCGAGTATATGACTGCCGGATGCAGATGACAACTGATTAATGCCACAGGTATAATCGAATCCTGCTGAAAAAATTTTTGATCCCAAAAAGAGCCGGGGCAAGGTAGTTAAGCTGACTCATCGTATGGAAAACTTCAAATTTGAGTTGGATGCTGTTGATGGCCGGTCGCGCGCCGGCCGATTTATGACGCCCCACGGTGAATTGCGTACACCCGTATTTGCACCTGTGGGGACGCAGGCGACGGTCAAAGCGCTTACGCCTGAGCAGGTGGAGTCGACCGGCGCAAAACTGCTTCTGGCAAATACCTACCATCTCTATCTTCGACCGGGCCCGGAAGTGATCGCCAAACTCGGCGGGTTACACGAGTTCATGGGATGGCAGGGACCAATCCTGACCGACTCGGGCGGATACCAGGTCTTCTCGCTTTCCGGCCGGCGCGAGGTCGATGAGAAAGGCGTCACTTTCCAATCGCATCTGGATGGCAGCGAGCAGCGATTCACGCCTGAGAGCGTGATCGCCGTACAGGAACAGCTGGGTGCAGATATCATCATGGCCTTCGACGAATGTCCAGAGCCCTACGATCGCGCCTACAACGAAGTGGCGATGGGACGAACCCACGCCTGGGCGCTGCGTTGTCTCGCGGCCAAGCAGCGGGACGATCAGGCTCTCTTCGGGATCCTGCAGGGGGGCATATTCCCAGATTTGAGGGCACAATCGGCTGAATTCATCGCCGGTCTGGACTTCCCCGGCAACGCCATCGGCGGTTTGTCAGTGGGTGAGACCAAGGCGGAGATGAACGAAATGCTAGAGGTTATCGACCCAATCCTGCCCGAAGACCGACCACGGTACCTCATGGGAGTAGGATCGCCAGATGATATTGTCGAAGCGGTGATGCGTGGGGTGGATTTATTCGACTGCGTGCTCCCCACCCGGCTGGCCCGGAACCACGCTGCACTCACCCGTCAGGGCCGCATGAATTTACGTAAGGCGCTCTACACAGAGGATGAGCGGCCGCTTGACCCAGATTGCAAATGCTATGCATGCTCACATTTCACACGCGCGTATCTGCGCCATCTCTGCGTTGCCAACGAGATGCTGGCCGGCTCGCTACTATCGATCCACAATATTCACATGTTGATCGACCTGACCCACGACTTGAGGCTGGCAATCGAATCCGGCAGCGCCGCCGCCTTCGCAGAGGATTTTCGCAGGGATTACCAGAAACATCGACCGGAAGGGATATAGTCAATGAATTTGTTACAGGCATTGATCCTTGGCATCGTGCAGGGCGCGACCGAGTTCCTGCCCATATCGTCTTCCGGACACCTTGTCCTCGTACCCTGGCTTTTAGGCTGGGATTTTGAACCTAAAGCGGCTTTTGTCTTCGATGTTCTCGTCCAGTGGGGCACAATTGTCGCCGTGATCGCATACTTCTGGCGCGATCTGTATGCTCTCGCCCGAGCCTGGCTGCTTGGGCTATTTAAGCGAGAACCATTTGCGGATCCCCAGGCAAAGTTGGCCTGGCTGCTTCTGCTGGCGACATTACCCGCCGCGTTGCTGGGCATCCTGCTCAAATCGACCGTCGAGAGCACATTTGACCAGCCGCTCACTGTTTCGCTTTTCCTGCTGGGCACTGCTGCCCTGCTGTATTTCGCCGAACGCGGTAGCCGGCCCTTTAAAACGATGCAGGTTGTCACGTGGATCGATTCGCTCTGGATCGGGCTGGCTCAGTCACTCGCGCTCTTTCCGGGCATCTCCCGCTCAGGCGCGACAATCGCGGGAGGCCTCTTCCGCGGGTTGGAGCGAGCCGAAGCGGCGCGTTTCTCGTTCCTGCTCTCGGTCCCGGCGATGCTCGGCGCAGGCGTGATCGCGTTGACCGATCTGTTCAATTCGGCAACTATAGCCGAGCAAGTTGCACCACTGCTAGTGGGTTTTGTCGCCGCCAGTGTGACCGGTTTCGTGGCGATCCACTGGCTGCTGCGCTACCTGCAAAGACGTCGCCTGTATGTTTTCAGCATCTACTGCGTTGTGATCGCTATGGGAGGCATCGCACTTTATGCGCTGCGCAGCTAGCTCGAGCGCGCTGATCGCGCTCTTCATCCTTTCCCTGAGCGCCTGTCAGCCTGCCGCTGCCCCGTCGCCCACACCCGTCCCCCAGGCGATTGGGGTCACGCCGCTCTACCTCGATTGGACCTCCGCGTCACTAGCCAACTACCGGGACGGTCATGAAGGTGCGAATTTCTCACTGGATGTTTATGCATTGGATGCTGGTTTGGAAGCGCTGGAGGATGGCGAGATCGGGCTGCTGGTTGGCGCGATTGAACCAGAGCAATCAATGTTCGCTGCGCCGTTGGTACAGGACGGCATCGCTGTAGTTCACAATGCCGAACTTGGGGTTCGCAGCCTCTCCATCGAAGAGCTCCGACGCATCTTCGCCGGCGGCGAGCAGAACTGGCAGGCTTTCGGGGGCGAGGATCTGCCAATCTACCCGATCATCCCGCTGCCCGGCGATGGCCTCAGAAACATCTTTCAAGATCGTGTGTTGGGGACATTCCAGTTTTCAACACTCGCCAGGCTTCAGGCTTCCCCCGAACAGACGCTCACACTCGTTGAAGAAGAACCGGGTGCCATCGGATTTGTGCCTTTCTCACAGTTGGGCAGGGACATCGCCGTCTTCCGCATTGACGGGCAAGCGCCCTCGCTTCGCTCGATCCAGAATGGGAGCTATCCTCTCAGCTACTGGGTATCAGCGATCGGCGAGAATGAGCCCGAAGGGGCACTACGCGGGTGGATTGGATGGGTTCAAGCTCAGAACGACTGACGGAACTTGCAGATTACCCTGGAGAACTCATCGCAGGAAGGGATTGCCTCCCCGCTCCGTTCCAACCGTCGTGACAGGACCATGACCGCTGTAGAGTTGATAGTCATCCTCCAGCGTCAGGATCTCATCCTCGATGGAATTAATGAGTTCGCTCCAATTTCCCCCTGGTAAATCGGTCCTACCGACGCTGCCCTGAAAGATCAGATCCCCAGAAAAAACAACCCTCAGTTCATCGGCGCGGAAGATCACATGGCCGGGAGTATGGCCAGGTGTGTGGCGCGTGATGAAGCGAGTTCCGCCGAGGTGAAGTTCCATGTCATGAGCCAGATCGACGGTTGGCTCTGGCCCAGGGTCAAAAGCCTGCATGCCGAAGTAGGCGGCGCCACCGGAAGCGCGCCAGAGCGGCTGATCCGCCGGGTGCAGTGCCACCGATAGCGGGTAGTCGAATGAGTCTGCAACCCCCGCCGCGCCACCGAAATGGTCAAAATGCGCGTGGGTGAGCCAGATCGACTGGATCCGCCAACCCTCATCTATGGCGTGCCCTGCGATCAGTTCACCGTTCCATGCTGGATCGATAACTACCGCAGAGCCGGAGGGTGGATGACCTAGAAGGTAAGCGTTCGTCATCGCCATGCCCAACTCAAATGAAAGTATCTCAAACTCACCGATCGTGACTCGCTTCATATCCGTTTATTCCTCAGCACCAGTGGAATCCATCGCCCTTGCAGGCCAAATTTCCATCTTTAAACCCTTTGGAGTATATTCACTCAAGACCCCGCGGTAAAGGGGAGCTGGGTGCAAATCGAATGAGTCAGCGAGCGCTCAATGAGCGTATCTGCATTCCGCTCCAATGAATAGGATCCATCAACACGTCGTTCGGATATCTTATGAGCCATGGAGGTGTGCATGCCGTCCCATCCGCTTGAACCATTTCGCATCAAGACCGTCGAACCCATCAACCGGATAGATACGAAGGCTCGCGAACAAGCGTTGCAAGCAGCCGGATACAACCTGTTCGGGCTGCGCTCAGATGACATTTTCATTGATTTGCTGACCGATTCAGGTACGGGCGCCATGTCTGATCGGCAATGGAGCGCCATGATGCAGGGTGACGAATCGTACGCCGGTGCGCGCTCTTACTTTGATCTCAAAGAGAGCGTGGAAGCGATTTTCGGATTCAAGCATTTTGTGCCTACACACCAGGGGCGTGCCGCCGAGCACATATTGAGCACAATGCTCGTCAAGCCCGGCCTCGCGATCCCCTCTAATACCCACTTCGACACAACCGAAGCCAATATCCGTGCAAGAGGCGGTAGGCCTGTAAACCTGGTCATCGACGAGGCTGCCGATCCGGCCTTCCCACATCCGTTCAAAGGCAACATGGACCTCGACAAACTGGAAGCCTTCATCGTCGAGACCGGAACCGAGAAGATCCCATTCGGCATGATCACGATCACCAACAACGCTACCGGCGGGCAGCCCGTTTCGCTCGAAAATATCCGTCAGACGGCGGAGATCTACAAGAAGCACGCGATCCCCTTCATCATCGACGCCTGCCGCTACGCAGAGAACGCCTATTTCATCAAACTGCGCGAGCCCGGTTATGCTGACAAATCACCGCTCGAAATCGCCCGGGAGACCTTCTCATATGCGGATGGCGCCACGATGAGCGCCAAGAAAGACGCACTCGTCAACATCGGAGGATTCCTGGCGCTTAATGACGATGATCTGGCCCAGCAGGCCAGGAACGAACTCATTTTGCGTGAGGGCTTTCCGACATACGGCGGCCTGGCCGGCCGAGACCTGAGCGCCATGGCGGTCGGCTTATGGGAGGGTTTAGATGAGAGCTATCTGGAATATCGCCTGGGCCAGACCGCGTTCTTGACCGAGGCGATCGATGAGCGCGGCGTTCCGGTCGTGCTGCCACCCGGCGGTCACGCCGTCTATATCGACGCAGGCAGCCTGCTCCCACACATCCTCCGGAAAGAGTTCCCCGGCCAAGCGCTCACGGTTGAGTTGTACCGTGAAGGCGGTATCCGCGGCGTGGAATTAGGCTCGGTGGCTTTCGCTTACACCGATCCTGAGACGGACGAAGAGCACTACCCGCTGATGGAGTTGGTTCGTCTGGCGATCCCCAGGCGAATGTACACAGAGAGCCACCTCGAATTTGTCGCCGAGACGCTCGGCAGGATCGCCGAGCGTCGTGACGAAATAAAAGGTTACCGCTTTACCTATGCGCCGGAACTGCTGCGCCATTTTACGGCACAGTTTGAACCTGTCGAGTAAAGCCTCGATCCAACGGTAGGGTCACGATGACATGCGCCCCAGGAATTGAAAAGTCCCCGGCACTTTGGAAGTGCCGGGGACTTGCTGGTCGTGCGGTGATGGTCAGGGTGACGTGTACGTCGCCCAGTTGAACGTCAGACTGCCAAGATCTGCGTCGAGAGCCGTCAGACGACCGTACTTTCCGGCCCCGGTCTGGTAGCAGTACGTCTTAGCCTGGAGATCGACGACGCCGTTCGAGAGTCCTGACGCCTGGCACTCGACTCCTGTCGGAAGATCATCGCCGAAGAGTGCGAAGCGGGCACCACTGCGGGGCTGGAGTTCGAGCGTTATCTTGGGCATCGGCGGCATCCCCACCATCTCAAACTCCGCGAAGTAGCGAAAATCGGCCGATGCCGAGCCGCAGCCAACTGCGCTGCCGGCGTCCAGATCAAAGCACGACCCAGAAGCCAGGCTCTGTCCGGCGCCGCTCGATACGAAAATGGGGAACATCGGGATAGGGACAATTTCAAACACCGGGAAATCGCCACTTTCCTCTTCTTCCAGAACCTCGATCTCGACCCAGAAGGCGACATTCGCATCGGCGCCGATCCCAAAGTGCATCCCATCTCCATTGCGCAGCAGCCAATAGCCGATATACCCACCCTCTGCTGAAGGAGCAACCAGGTTGACCGAAATGTCGACCATCTCGCCAGGCTCCACAAGACCCGGTAGGGCTTTGACGGCAGGACCGCTCATGTGGTCTCCGTGATCGAAGACCAGATCGTAGGAGGAGGTCCAGGTGCATGTGCCGCTGTTGCGCAGCCGCCAGGTCTTGGTGAACGCCTGATCGGGGGCGAAATCGGCGCCGTCCTCGACGGTTACATCGGCGACGAACTGGGCGCGGTCCGTGCAGGTCTCGATCTCCGGCGCGGGTTCCGGTTCCTCGGTCACGACGGGTGTAGGTTCCTCGGTCACGACAGGTTCTGCTTCTTGTTCAGCTTCATCCGGGGCACTAGTTGTATTTCCTGCCTCCCCTTGATCATCCACAACGGACTCTGGCTGGGATTCATCGACATCCGCTTGTAGTTCCTGAGCGGCTGCGTCGACAAGCGCCGCGATCTCTTCTTCTGCAAGTTCGGAAGCCTGAGCGTCAAGCGAATCCAATCCTGGTAAATTGCAGGCCAGAACAGAGAGGGATAAGGCCAAAATCGGGAGCATCAGTGCCATTCTTCGCTTCAACATGATCGTTTCTCCTTTCGCATTGCTGCGATTGATTTCCGCTTTCATGGCTGTAACGGAAAGCGATCATGTTTTGTGACAAGCGCCTTTTCAATTCACAGGGGCGACCAGCCGGTCACCCCTGCAAGCAATCTACATCATTAAGCGCGACTTATGGACTGGGTAGGAACTGATAATCCCAACCGAAGGAAACCCCTGAAACCGTCTCTCCTGGGTCCACCGTGACTGTTGCCTGTGCACCCCCACCACGCGATGGGTATGTCCAACCACCTGGTATAAGGATGCTTTCATTGGTCGCGTCGAGCGCATCGATCGAGACACAGTATGTCCCTGCCGAGAGGCTGCTGAAACTGTAGCTGCCCGCGCCTCCCGTCGTCGTCGTGGCGAACCCTGTCGAGGGACAGCTCCCCACACCAAGACGGACCTGCACACCTGCGATGCCCGGCTCACCTGATTCGTACACGCCATTCCCTTCAAGAGCGCCACCGCTCAGCCTGACACAGCCGTCGGGTGGCGGCAGCGGGGTTGCCGATGGTGTCGTGTGCACTGGCGGGGCACACAGATCGTGCCAGACGAGACCCTGGATACTGCCCAGCGCCGGTGTCGGTGTCGGTGGCGGGATGATGCTCGGTAGATCTCCCGGCGAGAAAGAGTATTCAAGCAGATTGGCCGCAATCCAGCAGGGTTCCGGCCGGTCATCGAGCTGAACGACCAGCCAGGTATCATCGGCGAGACGCCCAGTGGTCTGAGCGCTTTCATCCGCTAAGAGAAATCCGTATTGAGCGTATACTGTTCCGGGTCCAACGCGGCAGTTTGAGTTCTGACGTGCGGTGACCGTGAAGTCGCTGGTCGATTCTGGCGTGTTGGTCCCCTCTGCTGGCTCAGGTGTGGTGTCCGTCTCTTCGCAAGCCCCCGTGAAATCTGTGCGCAGCGTCCTGACCTCCGAATAGGGGCTGGTTGTAGCGCCAACGCTGGCAGAGACCCGCCAGTAGTATGTCGTGCAATCCTCCAGCGATGAGAGCGAAACCTGCTCATCCGCCGGACCCATGGCCTCTTCCGACATTTGATTCGTCCCGGTGAAATCCGGCGTGCTCATCAGTTCGACCTGGTAATCTTCCGGAACACAGGGCTCGGGATACTCCCAATCCAGGATGGCGTAATTTTCAGTGATCACGGCGCCGTCCGCCGGCGCATTCAAGATCGGAGCGACCAGCGCACCCGCGTCGCAAATCGGACCTGTCCAGAAGCGCATGGATTCGGAGAACGGACCCAGCTCATCTTCGGCGATTCCCGCCACACGCCATTCGTAATCCGTCGCTGGTTCTAGAGGTGTGTCCACGCTCCATGTGCTCTCGTCGGCATCCACCTCCCCGACGTACAAATCCCCGAAGTCGTAACCTCCATAGGTTGTAACCTGGATGCGGTAGCCTTCAGGGTCACAGCCAGTCTGCGGTTCCCATTGGAAGGTTGGGCTCATTTCGAGGACAATCGAATAATCGCCCGGATAAATCGCCCGGGGTGGTCCCAGGTCGCTGATCAGGCAGAGTGGAGCCGTGCGGGGTGTAGAACCGTCCGGTGTCGGAGTGGGCATGTTGCAGGCTGTCAGCGCGAATAAGACTAAGGGCAACATCAACTTCAGAAACAGCCTGCGTGATATCGATCTCATCTCTACCTCCCCTCACACTGTGATGTTACTAAATTCGGCTCGCGATCACTTCACCACGATATGGATGCGGAGCGAATGGACAGTCGTCTGCGCACTGTTGCCGGCTTGATCATAAGCCTTCGCCTGATAATAAACCGTGCCTGGCGGGTAGGGTCCTCCGACGAAGCCACATTGGATCTTCCCCACACAGGTTTGCACCAATTGCAGCGTTTTGTCACGTGGCGATTGTACGTAGATTTCGATCCCCTCGATCTGGCGATCGTCGGAAGCGGTGGCCGTGAATGTCACCGGATCAGCTTCGTCTGGTTTCGATGTGCCGGTTGGCGAGTAGCTAACCTGAACCGTCGGCGGGGTTGTGTCCGCGGGTGTCGGCGTGGGCGGAGCCAGGACGACCGGTACCTGTGAGAGATCGCCCTCCTCGTCTGTGAGGTTATTCGCCACCCAGCACGTTCCGCTGCCGTCCATTTGGTCGACGACCCACCAATTGGTGGGATGATCCTTGCCCCTGATGCGCGTTCGATCTCCCGCCATAAGATAGCCGAGCACATCGTATATCGAGCCAGGACCGCCCCGGCAATTGCTGTTAACCGAGGCGATCGCAAAGGGCGGGCCCAGCGTCGGCGAGGGCGTAGGGGTCGATGATGCGACCGTCACCGGGACCGCTGGTGTATCGTTCAACTCGTCTGCATCCTGACTTTCTTCAACTTGTTCGGTCGCTTGTGGGTGAGTTCCTACCGCCTCGGTCTGCGCCATAACGGCCGCCACGGTCCCTTCCACGCTGGAAGCATTGGGCGTTGGTGGACCATTTCCACCCGACCCGATAAAGCCCAGTGCGAACCCTGCGGCGACGACCAGCCCCCCTGCACCAACAAGGCCAGCAAGCGCGCCAAGCAACCATTTCGACCAGCTTGCTGATTTGACCGCCGTCTGACTTCCACCACCCGGTCCTGGTTGCGAACCCGGTTCCTGAGACCCTCCAGCGCCTCCCGGCGCAGACTGGGACCTGATTTGCCGGATCGTTTCTCCAACCCACACATCGGAAGGCATGAGCGGCGGCAGAAATGCAAAGATGCCCGCAACGCGCTTCAAATCTTCTTCAGTCTCCTGACAGTGCTCACACACCGCAAGATGCGCCTTGACCGCTTCCTGTTCCTCCTCACCCAGCTCTCCGTCCTGAAATGCCGAAAGCAGGTTGCCCAGCGCCATACACGAAGACGCACCGCTCTGGGCCAGCAAACGTATTCCGTGCAGTTCACGAAAATGCAGGCGCGCCCGGTGCACCAACTGACGGGCGTTGTCATAGGAACACTCTAGAGCGCCAGAAATTTCTTTATACGAGAGATCGTTGATCTCTTTCAAGACCAACGCCTGCCGGTAGCGCGCCTGCATCATGGCGAGCGTTCTCTTGATGTCCTCTCCAGATTCGTGGCGCTGCACACCACGCTCAGCAGGACGACGGGTTGTGGGGGGTCCGCTCAGTTCCATGGGTTCCTCAACATCAACGAACCGCTTAGCCCGGCGTAAGTGGTCGATTGCCAGGTTGCTGGCTATACGGAAGACCCAGGACTTAAAATCCCAGGGAGGCCCCAGTTGGTCTATCCTGGCATGTGCCCTGATGAACGCATCTTGAGTGACATCTTCAGCAACCTGTCTGTCCCCGACCGTACGGTACACATAATTCAAGACGGGCTTATGCAGCGCCATGAACAGATCTGTAAACGCCTCTTGATCACCCGCCCTAGCGCGCTGTGCAGTCGCGGCGAGATTTTCTTTGGTCACACCGGTTTGGTCCTTATTCAAGCTTCACCCCTGTAACGTCTATCCTGTACAGTTTGTGACAGATCACATCATTTCGTTTGGACTATAGCATGAAAACAAGCATGGATCCCACCGCGTGAATGGCGCTCTGTGGTATCCTGATCTTGTTTTCATAGCCACTTTTGACATTCCCGGACCACCTGCATGGCTGTCGCTGAATTTTCAATACGAGATCTCCCCCAGACCGATCGACGGAGCCCATTCCGCTGGATCCTCTCACATGTCTCCAGACAGTCGTGGATCGTCGTTCTGGCTTTCGTCGGGGCTTTGGGAAACGCCGTGCTGGCGGCTGCGGTGCCGGTTTACATTGGCATGGCCTTCGATGCCGTTCTCGCTGATCCGCCCGATATCAGCCGTCTGGGCACGATCGCGCTGCTGATCGCAGGCTCGCAGATCCTGCGTGGCGCTCTGCAGTTGATCAGGAATTTCGGCGCCGAATTGGTTGGCCAGCGCCTTGAGAGAGATATTCGCGAGGAGCTCTATGTTAGCTTGCTCGGGAAGAGCATGACCTTTCACAATTTACAGCCGGTAGGCGATACGATGGCCCGCGCCACGAACGACGTGCGCGAGATAAACATGATGTTCAACCCCGGGCTCAACCTTGTGCTCGGATCAGCAAATTTTCTGATCATGCCGCTCTTCTTCGCGCCGCGCTATCACCCCTCACTCGTGCTCGTGCCGGCGCTTTATATCATGGCTTATGTTCTTGCCCTGTGGCAATACCTCAACGAACTGTCACCGATATCCGACAGCGTCCGGCGCAGCTTCGGTCGCCTGAACACCCATCTTTCAGAGGCGATCGACGGCATCGAAGTCGTCAAAGGCGCCGCTCAGGAAAAGGCTGAGGTCCATCGCTTCACCCAGAACGCGGTTGAATACCGAGACTCGTACGTCCACCAGGGCGACGTGGAGGCGCGCTTCCTGCCCCTGCTGCTCCTGGGACTGGCCGAAGCGGGTGCATTCCTGCACGCGCTGCTGCTCAATCAACAAGGGCTGATCGGCATCGGTGAGGTGGTGGCATACGTCGGGCTGATCCAACTTTTTGGCTTTCCGACCTTCGCATCGTTGTTCGCATATTCGCAGGTGTCGCTCGGCATGGCGGGCGCCCGTCGCATCCTCGAATTGCTTAAACGCAAGACCGATCTTGACCGCAATCCGCAGGGCTACGCAGGCGGCATGCGTGGTGAAATCACCTTCGATGATGTCTGCTTTGCCTACCCCGAGTCCGATCCTAGCCTGGAGCAGATCAACTTCCATGTTCCACCAGGACAGACTGTAGCACTCGTCGGGCAAACCGGCACCGGGAAGACCACCCTCGCTAAACTCATCAACCGGACATACGACGTCGACAGCGGGAGGGTCAAGATCGACGGCATCGATGTGCGCGATTGGGATCTGGATTCGCTCCGGCGCCAGATTTCAACCATCGAGCAGGACATCTTCCTTTTCTCGCGAACGCTGCGCGAGAATATCGCCTTTGGTTGCCCGAATCCTTCTCGGGAGGAAATTGAGCAAGCCGCGAAAGCGGCACAGGCTCATGAGTTCATCCTCTCCTTTAAGGAAGGCTATGACACTGTTGTTGGTGAGCGCGGTGTGACACTTTCCGGTGGTCAACGGCAGCGCCTCGCGCTGGCGCGTGCATTTCTTACCGATCCACGCATCTTGATCCTCGATGATTCGACTTCCTCGATCGACAGCGCGACGGAAGATAAAATCCAGCAGGCAATCTTCCGCGCTTCCGAAGGACGTACGACGATCATCATCACCCACCGGCTCTCGCAGATTCGCTGGGCTGACCTGATCCTGGTCATGCGCGGCGGTCGCATCGTGGCCAGCGGCACCCACGAAGAGTTGATGGAGTCGTCTGAGGCCTACCGTCGAATTTTCACCCGCTACGAGGAGCCTTAGCCGATGGGCTTTTTCTCCGGCCTCGACGCAGAGGCATACGATCGCACATATAACGACACCGAACTGATCCGGCGCATGCTGGCTTACTTCATGCCCCATCGCCGAAAACTTGCTTGGGCAATCCTCGCCATCCTGTTCATCGCGGCAGGCAACGCCGCCGCCCCCATACTGATCTCACGCAGCGTCGACCTGATGGTTCAGACCGGCCAAGAGCAATTGATGTATCTATTTGCCGGGGTGCTGTTCCTGCTGGGTGTCCTCACCTGGGGCGCCAATTGGATCCGCCGCCGCTTGATCACACGCGCTGTTGGCGACGTGATGCTGGAACTGCGTCGAGATGCTTTCCGCGCTTCGGCCGGCCACGATCTCTCCTTCTACGACGAGTTCGCCTCTGGTCGTGTGGTGAGCCGCATTACCGGTGATACGCAGGACTTCGCCAAGGTAATCGTGCTGGTAACGGACCTCTTCACACAGCTTTTCCAGGCGATCATCTTGATCATTGTGCTGATCGGAATTAACGGTCGGCTGACGCTCTGGCTGCTGGCGATGCTTCCGATTATTTTCGTGATCGCTATCGGCTTCCGGCGGCTGGCACGGCGCGTGACGCGGCGCGGCTTCCGGGCGATGGCCAACGTGAACGCTTCAATTAAAGAAGCCGTCACGGGCATCTCGGTCGCTAAGAACTTCCGCCAGGAAGCCAAGATTTACGATGAGTTTACGACGGTCAACGAAACTTCCTACCAGGCCAATGTCCGCCGTGGTTTTGTCCTTGCGATGGTCTTCCCGACGCTCAACGCGTTGGGCGGCGTCGGTACGGCATTGCTTGTCTGGGTCGGTGGGCTCAACGCGGCGGAGGGTGCCGTCACGGCAGGTGCATGGTATCTGTTCATCAGCAGTCTCGATCGCTTCTGGTTCCCGGTGCTCAATTTATCCGCGTTCTGGACACAGATTCAAAATGGTCTCTCTGCCTCCGAGCGCGTTTTTGCACTGATCGACGCCGAATCGGCTGTCAGTCAAATTGATGAGCAACCTGTTGGTGAGCTGCAGGGCGATATACAGTTCCGAAACCTGTATTTCCACTACAAGTCCGGCGAGCCCGTGCTGACAGATTTCGACCTGCACATCCGTCCTGGCGAGAACCTGGCGCTGGTCGGTCACACAGGGGCGGGAAAATCATCGATCGTCAAGCTCATTTCGCGCTTTTACGAATTTCAAGATGGTCAACTGCTTATCGATGGCATGGACATCCGCAGGTTGGATTTGAACGACTTCCGCCAGCAGCTTGGGATCGTCTCCCAGACTCCTTTCCTCTTCTCCGGAACGGTCGCGGAGAACATCCGCTATGCCAATCCGAGCATCACTGACAGGGAGATTGAAGCGATCGCCTGCCAGATCGGGGATGGCGAGTGGTACCAAACGTTAAACAAAGGGCTGCAAACACAGGTGGGCGAACGCGGCGGGCGTCTTTCGATGGGCATCCGCCAGATGGTGGCCTTAATGAGAGTGCTCGTGCAGAAGCCAGCCATCTTCATTCTCGATGAGGCTACCGCAAGCATCGATCCGTTCACCGAATCACAGATCCAGCAAGCGCTGGATCTGATCCTGGCGGACAGCACCTCGATCCTCATCGCTCACCGTCTCTCGACGGTACGGGCATCCGATCGGATCATCGTTCTGCGCGAGGGCAAAATCATAGAGGAGGGTGATCACGACCAGCTCCTCGATCAAGGCGGGCATTACGCTGAACTCTACAACACGTACTTCCGACACCAATCGCTGCAATATATAGAATCGATCCGCGATCGCGTTCTCAAACCCGGCCAGGCGGCCGCAAGCGATTGACCCCTTCCCGTCTCAGTTTGAGATGATTAAATTTGGGTGCTGAGCAAGATCAGCGCGGCGATTCCCAGGTTGACGCTGATCAAGTAGATATCGACAGCTGCGGATACGCTCGATGACCTGCTTAGATGTAGCTCCATATTCGAAAACCAGGTGGCTGTAAGCCCCGTGAAGAGAACAAGCCCCACAGCAGACCAGGTCAGGTAGAAGATCGGATCCAATCGCAACAAGATCAGCGCCGCCCACCCTAGCAGGTAAGCCCAGGACACCAGCCAGAGAATGACACCAAATTCATCGAAGCGGTCGCTCAGCCAACGTCCGACCCCCGCACCGACAAGCAGGCAGAGAAATAAGATCCCGAGTAGCTCGAAACCAACGAATTGAGCCAACTCGCCTGCCAGTTGAGAAAATGCTGCCCCAAGTGCTGCAGCGAAACCAAGGAGCAAACCCAGGTTCCAGCCATATTGCTCTCTGAATGTGAGCAGGCCCCCAAAAAACAGGATCGCCACCGCAGCGAGGATCAACGTGATCGAAGCGCTCTCGAACGACGGCGTCAGGATGAATGCCATCCAGAGAACCAGCCCTCCCAAAAGCAGGACCGGAAGGATCTGCAGTGAAAATTGCAGCCACAATCTGGTTCTATTATCTTTGTGGGATTTCAGATTGCGCCTCGCTTTCCAGATCGATCAATGATTCGCCCAGCAAACCTGCCAGGAGCACCGTCGTTCTGCGCCTGATTTTAACGAACAGGTTGAGCGTCGTTTCACTGTGGTCATAAGGATCGTAGCCAGGTTGTGGGTAGGTAACCTCTATAAGCAGCGTCTGAGGGTCGCTGGTATCGAAGCCATTTTTGCTCGTGTATTCGCGCGCCTCCGCAGCGGCGGTAGACTGGATCTCCGGAGCGACAAGCGTGGCTCGATCGTCGTCAGTCAGCCATGCCGACACATCGGCGGGCAACGGCGTGGCGGTCATCGTGCCCGGAGGCGTGGGAGAGGGCGTTGAAGCCAGAACAGTCTGCCGGGCGACGGCGAGAGTGACCATTTGTTCGGCGATGACGCTGATGCCGGCATCGGCGCCGGACTGTGCGGCGCGCTGCACACGCCCGCGTTCGATGAAGATCCGTCCGCTGTCTACCGCCACGGCCAGCATGAGCAGCGTTACAGGGATCAAGACCGCAACGATGATCAGGATTTGGCCCTTAGGTCTCATGGTGAATTCGAGTACTCGATCCGGCTGGTCGCATGCGCGCCCAGGTTCACACTGATCGGGACTGGCAGTGAGAGATTGAGCGGATAAGAAAGATCCACGGTCAGTGACTCGCCGCGCGGCTTCGGCCAACTCATCGCTGCCCGAGCAGACTCGTCCGGGCTGATCGTAATCGCCACAGCCGAAGGATTGGTCAAGCCGATCATGGCAGCCTGAACCGCGCCGTTGATTTCGGCATCGCCCTCCCCGCTGGCTGGATCGAGCGTCGCGCCGGTGCGGACGCCCTCCCAGGCTGCCTGTGTGAGGATGATCTGAGCGTTGATCAAGAATCCCAGGTTGATCAAGCCGATCAGCAGGATCAGCAGCACCGGCAGCACGATAGCAAACTCAACCACCGCCTGCCCGGGCGTCTGGCCAGATTTTGCTGCAGCGCTCGTTTTCTTCAAGTGCATCGCCTCAATCATTCGACGGGCTAATACCCTTCACCCTGACCCTCTCCCCGTACACCCATCCACCATGTCTCCAGTCTATACATGGGGAGAGGGTTTGGGGCGAGGGTCATTGCCCCAGAAACAAGTGCAGCAACGGCGGCGCCAGATAAATAATTAACAGCGCCGGCAGGAAGAAAAACACCAGCGGGAAGACGATCAAAATCGGCAATCTCCGGCTGGCTTCCTCCGCGCGCCGCCTGCGACGCGAGCGCATAAGCGTTTTTTGAACCTGAAGGGTGCGCGCCAACGACGTCCCCAGACGGTCGGTCTGCTTGACCGCCGCCACAAACGCGCCAAGGTCGCTTGATGGAACCCGCTCTAGCATCCTCTCGAGAACCGCGCTGCGCGCATGGCCACGGTCAAGCTGGCGCACGACGTAACGCAGCTCCTCACCAAGCAGGCGGGGGAAATTTCGCGAAGTACGCCTTAAGGCGATCTCGAATCCGAGGCCCGCTTCCAATCCAAGCGCCAGTCGGTCAAGGAAATCTGGAAGCGCCAGATCGACTTCAAGCCGGCGCGCCTCGATCCTGCGCCGCAGCCAGATTTCAGGATAAAGCAGACCGACCATCCCCAACACAGCCAACAGGAATCCGCCCAGCAGATCCCACTGCCGTGTGATCGCAATGATCAAACCAAGAATTACCAGCACCCAGCTCACCAGCCAGCGAAACGCGACGTATTGATATTGGGTCCAACTCAGGCCGGCATGCACGACCCGCTCGGAAGTTGTCCCTGCACCCCACGCGCGCTGGACCGAAACGGGCACTGGAACCAATTCAAGTACAGGTGATAGGCGTGCCAAATACGACCGTTTACGGTCACCTTCTCGGAGTATTTCTTTCTGCGCGACCCCTGCCCGAAAGAGTGTATAGATGAAAAGGCTAACCGACAGCCCCACCAACAACGCGACGATCAAGGGGGAAAAGGTCGCCATCATCAATACCTGATCTGCACTAAGCGCGAGATGATCGCCCAACCAATTAACTGCAATATGATGGCAACCACCACGAGCACCTGACCGATAAGCGTATCGAAGAGCACATCCACGTAACGTGGGTTGAATGAGAGCAGGAAGCCCGCCGAAACCGGCACCAGCGCAGCGATGATGATGCCGGACAGCCGACCCTGGGTGGTAATCGCACGCACCTCCCGCTCGAGTTCGAGCCGCTCGCGCAGCACACTCGCCACGTCCTCAAGCATGCGCACCATATCGCCGCCAAATTGGCGCTGCAGGACGATTCCATCTACCACCAACGCGAGTGACTCGTCCGGATGTATCTCGAGGATCCTCCCCAGGGCCTCATCGACAGGGAAACCCAGCGTGATTCTCCTCGATAAGCTAGCAAACGCGCTTCGGGCCGGCTCAGGAAGGTCGTCCTGTGCATACTCAACCGCTTGCTGGAAGGACAGGCCAGCCGATAACCCCGAAGCAACTGCATCTAATGCCTGCGGCAGCTGCTCACTGAATCGACGCCGCCGGGTCTCAGCCCTCGACGAGACCAGTGCCCGCGGCAACATCGGCGCGACCAAAGCCAGCGCCGTCCCCAGGAGCGGGCCACCGATCCTGGTCCCGACGATGTAACCAGCGACCATGACCAGGACAAAAAGCAATATATAACGAGAAGCCTTGCCCCCAAGCTCCGCGTCGATCCACTCCTCGCACAACGCTTGACCGACCGGTGTGCGCCAGATCGGCCGCAGCAAAATCTCGAATGGATCAGGCACCCTACCCAACACTGACCGCCAGACAGGCTCCGGGGCGAGTTCATCAAGACCAACGACCGAGGCAACCCGCTTACGCCACACACGACGTAAATATTCCGCCTCCATCCAGAGGACAACTGCTAACGACACCAAGATAGAGCCAATAAAAAGGCTGGAAGCGGTGTAGAAAGCGGGATGCCCCTCAGCGAACCGGGCAAGCGGAACTCTGAACAGCCATCCAAACAGGGCAACGGCTGCGATGGTGACTGCGCTCAGCAGCATAGAGAGAGCGCCGAGACGCCTACGGCTCATTTCTGAACGAACAGTCATAATTGAGAAAAGAGCTCCGTATTGAGTCGAATCGACTCATTCGAGAGAACCACTAGCCTGGTCGGTAATGCTTTTGCTTGTCCAGATCAAAAAGGAATATGGGTTTCAATTTCAACGCGTCCCCAGAGGAACGCTCCAATGATGCAATCGCCGTAACGACCCTGTCACCATCCGGCAAACGATCCTGCTGCACGATCAACTCAACCGCACCGACGATCATGCGGCGGATGGCGGTGACTGGCATGTCGAAGCCAGCCATCAAGACCATTGATTCGAGCCGGATTAGAGCATCAGGCGGCGTATTGGCATGCAGCGTGGTCATCGAGCCACGATGGCCGGTGTTCATGGCCTGCAGCATGTCGAACGCCTCACCACCGCGCACCTCACCAACGATAATACGGTCCGGACGCATGCGCAGAGCGTTGCGTACCAGAGTGCGGATCGTGATCTCGCCGCGACCCTCGATGTTCGGCGGCCGCGCCTCCATCGAAACGAGGTCTTCATGCTCGAGCTGCAGTTCAGCAGCGTCCTCGATCGTGATCAAGCGCTCCCCCGCCGGTATGCAATAGCCGAGCGCGTTCAGCGTGGAGGTCTTACCTGAACCGGTGCCGCCCGAAACAAGAATGCTGACGCGATCCCTGACGCCCTCATCCAGAAAGGCGGCCATCTCTTCATCGACCGTCCCCATCTCGACCAGGCGATCCAGCGTAAACGGTTCCCTGGAAAACTTTCGAATTGTCAGCGCGGGACCGCCGATCGCCAGTGGCGGGATCACGGCATTGACGCGTGACCCATCCGGCAGGCGTGCATCCACGAGCGGGCTGCTTTCATCGATTCGGCGCCCAATCGGCGCGACGATGCGGTCAATGACATGCCTGAGGTGGGCTTCGTCCCGGAAACGGACATCGACCTGTTCGATCCTGCCCTCCCGCTCGATAAAAATGCTCTGCGGGTCATTAACCATGATTTCCGTTATCGAGGCATCTTCTAAAAGCGGTTCCAGCGGTCCTAGACCGATAATGCGGTCGACGATAGAGCGGATAAGCTCCTGGCTTTCCTCAGCGGTGAGGATCTCCGCTTTCTCGCCCAGGATAGCTGCGGTCCGTCTGGTCAGCTCATGTCTGTCAGGAACTTGCTGCCCGCCATCGGATGCCATCTCCTGCTCCAACTGCTCTGAAAGCTGAAGGTGGATTGCATCTTCTAATTCTTCGTGTCTGGACGTCTTGACTGGAGATCTTCGATCATCCATCGGATCTACTCACTCTGCCTTCTTTTGCTTGCCACATGCATCTGCCTGTCCACACTCTTTCGCAAACGGGCCGCAAGGCTGCGCACCGCGCGTCCGAACGAGCTCGCCCGGTCCAGAACACAGGCTCTGCCAAAATGAATCTGGTATCCGACCGCGCGGGGGTCGGGCGGGATCGATATCAGCAGAGGAACGTCGAGCGAATCGGCGATTTGACCTGCAGTTGAAGGATGCTGGCGGTTGATCTGATTGAGTACCAAACCCACTCGATCCGCTTCCTGTGGTGATAAGGCAGCAAGCAGCCTTTTTGCAGAACGCAGCGCGGGGGGATCTGCGCTGGTGACCAGCAGGATCGCATCAGAAATTGCAAACAGTGACTGATTGGTTGCGGTCAAGCCCGTTGACAAATCTACCAGACACCACTCAAAGTGATTCGCTAATGCCCCGATCAACCTCGCAAGCCTGTCAGTTTGATCGACCGGCACCGTGTTTTCGGGTCCACGCATGAGCTTCAAGCCGCTCGAATGACTGCTCGTTGCAAGCTCGATGTGTTTCGGTTTCAGTTCACCCAGGACAGGAAGCAAATCGCCCCAGGACTTGTCCGCGCTCGAATCGAGAAGCAGATCATTCACCCCAGTTCCTGTGTGGAGATCGACCAGAACAACCGACACTGATTCGGCCAGCGCAGTCCCAAGATTGGTTGCGACCAGCGATGTGCCGACACCGCCTTTTGAGCCCACGAGCGAGATGATCGTCATGCGTTAATTCGCTTCCGGTTTGAGCAGGGCTAATAGTGAAAATCCGTTGGCGCGAGCGTAGAGTACCGCAGTGGCTTGATCGAGGTCGACAGCCAGGGTGAGCTGCTCCGGGGAGGAGGGAGCACCCACGAATTCAAGCACCTCCACATTGCTGACAATGACACCGACTTCTTCCACGGGCTGCCCGGCCTGATAGGCCATCAAATCAAGCCGGTCACCCCGGATGAGGGGCGGCACCGGGCTGACCAACCAACCGGCCGGGAAAACCATCGCCCAACGTCCATCGGGCAGGCGGGCTGATAGGCCAGAGCCGGCCTCGCCGACGAAGTCGCTCCGCAGCAGGATCTCGTTGCTCTGCATGGGCAGGGCGAGAGCCCGCCCGATCGCCTGCCCGGTGTCCCTCAGCGCGCCTTCCGGGATGACCTCCGCCGGGACGGCTCTGAGTGCGACTTGTTCGCTGGTGAGTTCACTGCCCGCATCGAGATCTTGCGTAAGCACGACAACCTGTTCTGATGGAAGTGCTTCACGCCTCAGGCGATCGAGGTAGAAAAACGCGAGCAGCGCGGCAACCAGTCCGAAGATAATTGCAGCGAGGATGTAGAATGGAATGCGTCGTCGGAATCCGCCCGCCCAGTTGGGGGTTGTCTCAGGTGGTACCGTGTTTTTCTGCTCCATGGTTCTCCTCGAGGCGATGGATGCTTGATCGCTCTGTTTGCCTTTCGTTCTGTTTGTCTCCGATTAAACCCGAAAAGCGATCGTGTCAGGTGGCTTCCCAACTCTTGTGGCGATCGCTTTGGAACAACCCCCTGCGCTTTTTGCCGGATGGTTCGAATGTAGCACGAGACGATCAAAGGAGTCAATCAAGTCCAGACCACATTCCACCACCATCATCCAGGCTGGAAACAAAGCCTTCAACTGAGTGGGATCTTTTTCAGATAGGTATTAAGCACCGGTATCACAGAATCAAACAATCATTTTTGTTGACAGGGCAAATCCACTTATGCTACAGTAATCCCACTAGCACTATAGTACTACTCTTGTCCCTCATAAATTTGCAGGGGGTCGTCATGAAATCTCTGCGCATCGTCATCGCATTGGCCCTGCTCGCCGCGCTGTTTGTCTTCGCAGCGCCAGGCTGGGCACAGTGCTCGGAGGGAGATCCGGACTGCCCGATCGTCCCGCCCCAATCGCGCCAGGTTTCGGAGAAGTCTACGACCGGCGATTCGAGTGCTGAGGCCGTGGAATACGGCGATCTCAGCTCGCTTGAGGTCCAATTCCCGATGCCGCTGCCCGGGAAGATCGATGCGCCTTCATTAGCCAGCCCGGCGACCTCCGAAGACACATCCCTAACGAAGGCATCCTTCGACACGCTCGATCTGCCGATGTACTTCCAAGACCCGCAGGATGTATCCTGCGGTGTGCAGGCGTTGGGTATGGCATTGGCCGGGATCGAGGGGAGCGCCCCGAAACCCGATGCACTGCTCGAGTTTCTCAGCGGCCAGGGCATGCTGTACGACTTCGGCACGGGCGTGGAGGAGCTGGCTCACGCGGCGCAGTCGTTCGGCTACAAGGGTTCGCTTCCGTTTCACGGCGCCTCCATCGAAACCCTTCAGTCGCAGCTCGATCAGGGCAAGCCCGTCGTCGTGACGCTCGGATCGAACGGCGCCGGCGAGCCGGGCCATTTCGTGACGCTCACCGGCATCTCAGCGGATGGCGAGTGGGTGGCCTATAACGATCCGACCTTAGGGAAACAGGTCGTGTCGCGCGCCGAATTTGAGCGACTGTGGTCGCTGCAGGGCAATTCCGGCGTCTCCATCGCGGCCGAGCCGGCGGAGGTTGCGGGCATCGCGATCGATTACGCGCCCTATATCGCCATGGCCGCCGGCATGATGGCCTTGATCAGCACCTCGCCGCTCGGAAGGATGCGAACCGGCATCGGCGGTCGCATTTCGCGGGGCAGCTCCAGCCGCTATTCATATCGACCACGACCCAGGTCACGTCCTAAACCAAGGCGGACATACAAGCCCAAACCCCGCCCACGACCCAGGCCAAAGCCAAAACCGCGACCTAAATCGAGGGTGCGCAGCAAACCGAAGTCGAAGTCAAAGCCGAAGTCAAAACCGGTAATGGTCCCTGCGGTGGCAAAAACCACGCCGCCGCCGGCTCCTAAGAAGAAAGGCCTTTTCGGCAGAGTCGCCAGCGCGGTGTCCAAGGCAACGAGTTCTGTAACCCGGAGGGTGCAAAACACCGCCAGCCGTGCAGCCAGCGCGGTCAGATCGCTGACAGGCCGGGTGCAGAGCACGGTTTCAAGTGCCGCCAAGCGCGTGACGAGCGCGGTGCGGAGCACGGCAAGCCGGCTTACCGCTACAAGAAACCGCAACAAAACGTTAACCTCAGGCAAGCGCAGCACAAGCGCATTGGGCGCCGGTTCCGTGGGTGCCACGACCTGGCGCAGCCAGCCGGCTCCTCCCGCGCCAAAGAAGGGTCTGTTCGACCGTGTCGCCAGCGCGGTGAGCAGCGCAGGAAGAAGCCTGCGCAGGACGGTTAGCAATGTAGCTTCCACAATTAGCAGTGCAGCCAGAAGCGTCCAATCGCGAGTGCGCTCAACCGTAGAAAGAGGTAAGTCCACGGCACGCCGGACAGTTAACAGGGTCAGCTCTGCAGCTGCGCGAACTGCCTCACGTATCAGGCAAACGGCAAGTACCGTTGTGAACCGCATGGAGAGTACCGCAAGACGAGTGGCAGATCGGGTCGAAGGAACAGCGAGAAAAGTTGCAGCAGCGCCCTTTGTTGCCATGAATAAAGCACTGGACAAAGCCGTTCCATGGTCACAGAAAGCCGTCGCCAACGCGTTAGGGTCCGCTGCGGATTCGTTGAAGAGCATCGCTGATCCTGAACGCAATCCACAGACAGCGGCATTTCGATCCAACACAATTGGTGCTGTTAATAATTCAATCAACGGTTTCAAAAAAGCAGGCTCTGCAGTAGCTGCGCTCTGGGATTATTCAAAATCTGCACTTGAAGAGCGTCGCTGGACCGACGCGGGTCGTGCACTAAGCGGATGGACTCAAATGGGCACAGCTTCAGCCAAAGAGCTTGTCATCGCCCAGGCGAAAGCAATAGGAGCCCTCGCATTGGGTGTAATCACGACACCCTACCGCCTAATAACACAATCTATCCCGAATTTCTATAGGGCTCTGAAAGAACGCTCGGAAGGCAAAGGACGAGCCTGGGATGTTGTATTCTCAGGATCTATGGTTGCAGGGGATGTTTCTGCGACTTACGGGTTAATGAATGTTTCTGGTTTGAGCAGTCGCATCAACACTTTAGCGGAGCAGCAGATAAATAGTATCCGACAGCCGATCCTAGAAGCTCACTACGGCACGGAAATACCCCTCGAACATCGCGCATCGTTCGCTGGATGGCAGGCAGAACACTCGGAGTTTGGATCTGGAACGAGATTATATAGAATCCACACAGCAGTAGAAGAAGGTGGCAGCCCATTCCGACCGTGGTGGACAACAGAAGCACCTAAGAGCGAAATACAATTTCGACTCGACTATGCAGTAAAACCAGAATGGAATACCGGAGCAGAAATGTCAATACTCGAAGTCCCAGAAGGGACTACGATCGAAGGTTTTAAGGGTCTCGCTGGATACGTTGATGATTTCTATATCGGCGGCGGTGAACAAGTCTTCATCAAGCCCGGATCGATCCTAAAGGATTGGGTCATAACCGGTCGGTCGCCATGGAATATTATCACAGGTGGAAGCCCATGATACCCTCGAAGCCACAGCAGATGGCGATAAATACTGCCCAGGAATTTATTGGGCTTCTTGATCAAATGATTGCCGCCTACGATCCGGAATCAAACCGATCTATGCAGTGGGTGTTAAGAGATCGAGAACTTGTCATCAAGTTCAAACGAGAGCTGCAAGAAATTAAATCTCCGGAGGATGTTGAGAGGTTTTGGGCTGAGGCTAAGGACATACCTCGTATACTTGGTTGCGTCCTGGATGATCCTCTAGCGCTCAGATATGCTGAGTTGCAATCGAAATTTTACGAGGACATCCTCTCACTGGTAGGTGAAGCCAGGACGTCCCAACTATAGAGACATGCAAGGGAAATCTTAATGCAGTATCGATTCCACAGAAGCTAAAACGTACTTCACTCAGCAGATCGAGAGTAGATAACATCCGCCTGTTTTATTACCGACTGTGAATAATCATCATCACCTAAGATCATGACATCGAAGTATCTGGGAATATTTGAGTTCGATTGGACAACGTCTACCAGTTGTTTAACTAACGAGTCCACCTGAGACCCGTCGAGGGTTTCTCCTAGTTGAATCGCAATAACCAATCTATTGTTGCCTCCCTTAGAAGATGCTTCAAACAAGTAGACGCGATTTATCGCACCAATATTTCTGCACTCACTCATCAACGCTCTAATAAAATCCTCGGCCGGGAGCTTGCTCAGAGGTCCTGGCCGCAGGGATTTGGAACTAGGTGAATGAAACGTCATAATTCTTTCATCTACTAAGCCTATTGGAATCGACCCCTCAGCCAACATTTCAAACTCTGCTCTAGAAAGCATGCCGCCAATAGGACCAGCGGGATTTACAATAATTGCTTGATACTCATTGTGTACTGCCAATCTAAAAAGCGATTGAGATTCGAGGATGACAAACTGAGATCCAGACGGACGCCATTTAAGTAATTCATCTCTGTCCGTAAATACAAGAATTGCCGGTCTACCATGGGGGTCTACACCGGTGATTAGCTGGATCTGATCACCTTTTTCGAACTGCACACGATTATTGTTTCCAAGATTCTTAATATCGACCCTTCCAGGCACAGGCACAAAAAATCTTGACTTGAGAATTGTCTTATAAAGAATTTTTCTGGTATCAGGATCATCGACTAAAGCGACACGCCTCATCGCATCTATCAGAACTTCCTCACTTCCTTTATTACTTTTTACACCCATACGTCAACCTTCATATTCAACTGGCTATAAAATTGATTCGAAGGGTCCTCAAAATTCAAAGCTTCCGGTAATGATAGCTCATGCCCCCGGTCTAAATTCGATCATAATCCAAACGGATCAAATTGACTATATTTCACTCAGTAAAATGGATGTTCCACTGCCTGGCGCAGAGCTAGCTTTGAGCCTCATCGGGATCTACGGCGCCTACTCCGCAGCTAGATCATCCGGTGCTGTGAACAAGATCAATTCTGCCTTTCCGGTTGGTCGATCCACCGGGCAAATCATGCCTCATCAGTTTCTTTCAGAAGAGGCTTTATCATCACACTTTGCAAAGCACGGCGCCAGGCTTGGTGCGAGCTCGACAGATGAATATCTAGCAGGCGCGAATAGACTGTTTCAGGGGGGCTCTGAAATCCAAACTTTCGTTCGAGGGAACGGTGATACTCTCTTCTACAATCCGTCAACGAACGAAATCGCCGTTCTTCGCCCTGATGGATACATGCGGACCTACTTTGCACCTGATGACGGTATTCTTTATTGGCTGCAGCAAACTGGGCTAGGGAACTGAAATGAAGTCAATAACATCGGATCCAATGGTCAAGAAGAAGCTTGAAGAATTCTCACAGCGATCGAAACATAATATCTCCATTCGCTACTTACTCAATGCATGGGAAGAAACTATTGAGGGTATCGAAGCTGGATATGAATATTCGATCTATGACTATCTCAACGATCTTGACAGGAGAGATCTGATACAAGAATTGATTGATGTTGCTTCAGATAAAACAAAGCAAGAGATCCTTGCGGAGATAAGGCTATTGGATCAGCGATTCATCGCATCAACTGATCTGGCAAATAAGCCACTTAGAGAAATAATCGATGTTGAAAAGCATTGGTGGTGGAAACGGATCCCCATTAACTGCGGAGAAGAGCTAAAAGATGATCTCCGATCGGAAAACCTTCTCGACTAACCCGGCGATCATTAGGATGCTGGCGCTCTTCAGCGAGCGCCAGCCTTCACTCCTCTTCCTCGGGCAGGGACTGGCCGCGCTCCTTGCAGGTATATATCTTCTGCGTCGTTACAAACCTCCGAAAAAGCAGATACCTCATATGTCTTGAACAGATACAACTTGTTGACACACACAACCCGATTATGCTACAGTAAACCAACTAGCACCATAGTACTACTCTTGTCCCTCATAAATTTGCAGGGGGCCGTCATGAAATCTTTTCGAATCGTCATCGCATTGGCCCTGCTCGCCGCGCTGTTTGTCTTTGCGGCGCCAGGCTGGGCACAGTGCTCGGAGGGAGATCCGGACTGCCCGATCGTCCCGC
>CBFDDM010000023.1:0-35905 GCA_965603565.1 uncultured Anaerolineales bacterium
CTTCCTCACCGCTGTCATACCTGTTCCCGGTCTGGTAGATCACGCTTGGGTCAAGGCCCTCACCACCTCTGACGGTTGCAACACCAAAGCGCCGGGCAGAATCCTGGAACAGATTACCTAAGCGTAGGCTCCCAGCAGTCAGGAGTTCGAGTGCGTCCCCTCGATCGCTGCTGAGTCCACGGATATCGATGATCGCGTCGATCTCAAACCCCGTTGAAAAGCCAGCCTTTGCCTGCAGCAGCTTCGCTACCTCTGGAACCATTACAGAGCCACCGGCCTCTTCACCCTCTCCTGAATAAGCGACGAACAGAATGGTCCGGTTGGGCTCATAGCCTGTCTCCTTCATCGCCCGAACGGCTTCGAGCATTACGGCCACGCCAGAGGCATTATCGACGGCGCCGGGCGGGATATCGCCCTCAGGTGACGGGGCTGGAGTATCGTACTTCGCCATGAGGACGATCATCCGATCGTCAAGCTTAGCCTGTCCAGTTGCAGCTTGACCCGGCCAGTAGGCGAGAACATTTTTGACAGGAACCCTTTCCCTGACCTCGCCAAGCACTTCTAAGGCGACTTCTGAATCGGTCTCGAACTCCAGGACCTGATCACGATTCAGTTCTGCAACTTGATCCCTTAACGATTCAACCGTCTCGCCAGTGCCCTGCAGGATATGATCTGCCAACATCTCCGTGATCAGCAAGGACGGTACATCTTGACCACGGCGAGGTCCAAGGCCATAGAGCCTGAAATGGGGATCTTGAGCCGATAATGTGTACCGCCGTTGAACATCGATTGGGTCTTCGACAACGACCAGCATTCCGGCTTGTGGGATCCGGCGTATTTGCGGCACTTGATTGGGGGATAATACGAGTATGATTTCGTTCGAGAAGTCAAGGTCCTCGAGAGCAGGCAGATCACCTGTCCAGCTGACCTGACTCAACTCACCGGTCGCGACGACACGAACGTTTCCGATGGCGCGCCCCCTATTCCTAACGGAGCCAGGAAACTCCGTGTAATCCTGTCTGTACTTGGGGGTAATATTGCCATGGTCCAAGGCCAGGACAGGCGGGCTGCTCAAGAGTTCGTAGTCGCGTTCCCTGACCTGGAAATACGTGCCATCCTTCCCTGCCGGTTGAAGCCCGAGTTCATCGAACTGCATGGCGATCCACTCAGCAGCAACCTCTTGACCTACCGTGCCAAGCGCTCTACCATCCAGGCATTCTTCCGAGAGTGCCTCTACGTATGCCATCGCCGATTCGCCCTCCACTGCCATTGCCTGCTCTCTGTAAATGGATAGCATCCCCGTATTGCCACGAAACCAGGTAATCCCCACGATCCCAACGGCTGCGATAAGCATTGTGTAGCGATTGAAGATCTGTCCCAGACGAACACCTGAGACAGTGATAAGTTTTCGGATGCCCTCTCCAAACAAGTTGAATCCCAGAATGGCAATAAAGAAAGCCAATGCCGGATACATTGCCGTCCACGGATAAGCTTGGGCATAGAGGCGCACATTACTTAACAGTGCGCCCCATTCAGGCACGTCGGAATAGTGGTAAGGAGGCATGTCGATGTCGAGTTCAGCGAAAGCACCTCCACCGATGAAAATGCCCACAAATCCAAGCTCACCGAGCAGCATCAGAACGGCGCCCATCTCTAGTGCAGCGAGTGAGATCAGGGCTGGAACAAGGTTAGGTAAGATGTGCTTGCTGATAATTCCCGGCCATCGTCGACCGACCGACACCGCGCTCTCAATGAAGGTTTGAGGACGCATCGCGATCACTTCACCACGCACGTACTGCATCGCCTCTCCCCAACCCACGAAGCATAGTGCGATGACGAACGGCGCAAATCCCTCCCGGATGCCCAACGCCAGAATCATAAGCATGCCTAAAAGCAGTGTAGGGAAGGCCGCGATCATTTCGGAGATGCCCAACAAGAACCGATCCAGCCAGTGTCCTTCAAACCAGCCCGAAACCGCCCCTAAGACGAAACCCACGAGTAATCGAGCCAACACGACCGCCGACGCGAGCCGGATCGTCTGCCAGGCGCCTGCGAACACAAGACTCATCATGTCCCTGCCGAGAACGTCGGTACCCCACGGATACTCTTCATTGGGCTCAAACGGGGGGATTAAGAACTCGCCGTCCTCGATCCGCAGCCCCTGAGTAGCATAAGGGTTGTGAGGTGCCAGGTTGGGTCCCCACACGGAAATCACGATCAACCCCAGCACCATGATCCCACCCGTAAGTAGAAGCGTGTTGGAGAAAATGCCGCGCCAGACGCTCCGATTGCGGCGAGCGCGGTACAGCACACCACGATCCTCCTCATCCTCAGCCTGCTCGGACAACCGGCTGAGCGAGGAGTCAGGAGCGCTCGTCTCCGGGGTGCTGATAATCCTTTGTACGAGGCGGCTGTTACGGATGCTTTCCCAAAATCCGATCAGGGTGGATCTAATCACATCGAAAAAATTGACGTTTTCCGTCCGGCCCATCCGATCTACTTCATTCCTCAGACGAGGATCGATATAGCGGTAGAGCATATCGAGGGCCAGATTCATGAGGATGAAAAGCGCACCCAGGCAAAGGATCAAGATGACGGTCAGGTTGTCATCTTGCTGAGAGATGCCCCGCAGCAGATAGAAACCGAGGCCGGACCATCCGAAGAAGGCCTCCACAACCGGCAAACTGCTCAAAGAGAAACGCATCGAGAGGCCGACCGTGGTTGCGATCGGGATTGCAGCATTGCGCAGCACATGCCGGTAGGTGATCCAGGGAGGTGATAGCCCTTTGCTCCTCGCGGTTCGGACGTACTCTTGATCGATGACATCCTTGATGGAATTCATCGTGACGCGTGTGATCTGTGCAATCGGCCTGGCAGAGAGCACAAGCAGCGGCAGGAGCAGATGTTCATCCCACCCGAATCCACCAACCGGGAGGATGCGGGTGCCCAGTGTCTGCGTTGATCTGATGACCAACCGCTGAAGGAAAAAAGCAGCGAAGAAACTGGGGACGGAGACGCCAGCGATCGAGCCGATCAACACGAACATGGAGACGCCGCTACCACGCACCCGAGCACCAATCAAGCCCAGGATCACGCCAACGAAGGTTGAAAAGAGCAGCGTCAAGCCAAGCAAACCCAGGCTGCGCCCGAGCATCTCGGGCACGACTTCTTCCACTGGAAGTGGGTTTAATGTGCTGCTGGCGGCGTAGGAGAGTCCTAGATCTCCGGTTAACAGGCGAAGGATGGTCTCGAGACTTCCACCAAGACCATCGCGCAATGCTACTCCCAATGCCTGGTCTCTAGCCATACTCAGACCGGCATGGGTCAGGAACACGATCCCTAAAAGGATCAGAATGCCGACCGCGAGCCGGCGCAGTATTAGCAGCGCAATCTCGCGGGTTGCCAGCCAACCCTCATACCAGGCTTGCTTATCCTGCAAAAACTCTAGACGACTTCTTGGATCTGTACGTTCGCGGACGGCCACGTTGTTTTCCTGTCGGGACCTAACTTAGTTGGTTTGGTATTTTTACTACGAGCTCATCGATCCGGATCAATGCTGAGACGCCTCCACGTTTCCAGGTGCTGCATGCTGCTGGACCTCAAACCGAAACCCCGGAGGGTAATCCAGGTTTGGAGTTCTTAAGATTCTGGTCTCCATTCAGGGTGGATATCATCAGCCGGATGCTCGGTCACTCGCTTGACTCCTGTTCCATCCGCACGCATCACATAGATCTCGACATTTCCATCCCTGTCTGAAGTGAACGCGATCATCGAGCCGTCTGGCGACCAGGCCGGGTCACTATCGTTCGCCGGGTGATCGGTCAAATTGACGAACTCACCATCCCCACTCAGGTCAAGCATGTAGATTTCTTTATTCCCATCTTCGCGATCACTCATGAAGAGAATCTTCGTACCGTCAGGCGACCAGTCCGGAACCATATCCAGTGTCGGGTTGTTGCTTATGTTGACCTCGCGGGCATCAGCGGTGAGGATATATATCTCCGGATTGCCGTCGCGGACCGTCATGAATGCGACCTGTTTGCCATCCGGTGAGTACGATCCATACATATCCAGCCCTATCGCGGTGGTCAAGCGTCTGGTTTCACCGCTTTCTAAATGGACCTCCCAGAGCTTGGTCATATCCGGCACTTCTATCGCACCACCCTCCGCGCTCAAGCGATAGGTCCGATTGGATGAAAACAAGATGTTTGATCCATCCGGCGAGAAGCTTGGCACGACGTTATAGCCGCCGCCTGAAGTAATCGCTTCCGGCTCCGATCCATCCGACCCCATGACATAGATCTCCGGATTGCCGGTTCGATCGGATGTGAAGGCAATGGTCGAGCCATCCGGGGAAAATGCCGGGGTGCCGTCATAGGCGGGATCCTGGGTCAAATTCTCCAGATTCCGACCGTTGGCACTGACAAGATAGACCTCAGAATTGCCATCACGCTCGGATTCAAATACGATCTTTCCCGGGTAGCCCTGGATAACCCCGCATCCGCCAAGAAGTACAGCTCCCAGCGAGAGCAAGTGTAGGAGCGATGCAAATTTTCGTTGGAGCATATTCTACCTTCCGATATGAAAGGCTCGGGATTCCGCGTGGGTCCCCGAGCCTTGGTTTAATACCTGAATTCAGTTTACCGATAGCCACCGACAGAACTGAAAGCGCTCTTACTCGCCGCGCAATCTGGGATCGAACGCGTCGCGCAACCCATCTCCGAGGAAATTAAATGCAAGCGTAGTCAATGTCAATGCGATAGCAGGGACAAAAACCTCGTGAGGATAGGTCCGCAACGCCTGGTAGGTTTCCGAGATCATGATTCCCCAGCTGGGCGTGGGTGGGTTGACCCCCAGACCGATGAAGCTCAGAAACGCTTCGAGGAAGATGTATGCAGGGATCTGCAGAGTTTCGTAAACAATGCAAGGTCCCAGAATGTTCGGCAGCAGGTGGCGTGAGATGATACGGCGATTGGAAGCGCCGATCATGCGCGCCGATTCGACAAATTCCATCTCTTTATATTGGAGTGTTTGTCCGCGAGCGATACGAGACATGCCCAGCCAATTTAATAAGCCGATTGCGATAAAGAGGAAGAAGATCCCTCCCATGGCTTTATCAACTTCGATAAGCGCACCTGCGATGCCCGTAGCCTCACCCGTTCGTGAGAGCGCTTTGAAGTACACCTGCATCAAGATGATGAAGACGATGATCGGAAACCCGTAAAGGAAATCCACAAAACGCATCATCAAGTTATCGACGCGCGAGCTGGAAAAACCCGAGATCAGACCATAGGCAACGCCCACAATCAGGCTGACAGTCGCGGCGACGACGGCAACCGAGAGAGATATCCTTGCTGCATATAAAGTCCGGCTCAGGATATCACGCCCAAGGTAATCCGTTCCGAAGATATAGAAATTACCATCTGCAGTCGTCGTGAAGATTGGTTGATTGACGTTTAGAAAATCTGTTTTCGCAAAATGGTAAGGCGCAATTAACGGTTCTGCGTCGCGTTCGAGGAATACTGCCACAATTGCGTCATCGACAAAAACAGCCACGAGAACAACGAGGATGAGGAAGATCCCGCTTGCAACCGCGAGCTTATTGCGTATAAGCTGCCGCCACGCGTCTGCTAATGGACTGCGACCCTTCCGCACTTCTTCAGTCAGTGGCGCTTTCAAGTCTTTCGAACCTTCAGCAACCGTCATTATGCCTCCATACCAGGATGCTTAGCGTAGTGCATATCACGATCTGGTCGAAATTTAGTCGTAGCGAATCCGCGGGTCCAACCACGCATAGGTGATATCAACGATCAGGTTGGCGAACACGAGCAAAACGGAGTAAAGCAAGGTGACGCCCATCACAACCGGATAATCCCGGTTGTTGACGCTGTCGACAAAATGCTGCCCCATCCCGCTGATGCCGAAAATCTGCTCGATGACAAATGTTCCCGTCACGATCGCTGCAAAAAGCGGACCCAGGATCGTTACCACGGGGATGAGGGCATTCTTCATCGCATGAATCGCGATCACAACCCGCTCCCTCAAGCCCTTTGCACGCGCCGTCCGGATATAGTCCTCACGCGTCACCTGGAGCAGGCTCGCCCGCGTAAGCCGCGCAATCGAAGCCGAAAGACCCGTTCCTAACGCAACGGTGGGCAATACTGCATGCGTCCAGAAATCAGCCGTCAATGGCGGCAGGATACCAAAGATGAACTCCGTGTAATTTGCTCCCCAACGTGCTACGGGAAACCACCCGAGTTTCAGGCCAAAGAAGAAGACTAAAAACGGCGCCAGGACGACGTTCGGTATCGACACACCCAGGATTGCCAGGAAAGAGCTGCCGTAATCAACCGGCGTGTTGTGGTTCAGGGCTGCGATCGTACGGAGAGGGATTGCCTCCCTGCTGAATATGACCTAGAATTGCCTTCCTCACATCAAAAATACTTCCTCCGTCTTCCTCGAAAAGTGCCGAAATGAGTTCAGGGCTGCGATCGTACCGAGAGGGATCCCGATCACGAGCGCCAAACCCATCGATAGCATGCCTAGCTGGAATGAGACCGGAAACGTCTGTTTCAGGATATCCTGAACGTAGAGTGATCGATAATGAAAAGAGGGGCCTAAATCTCCCCGGAACATGTCCAGTACCCATTTTCCGTATTGCTTCCAAACCGGCCAATCAAGATGGTACTTCCGTTCGAGATTGGCTACGACGCTGGCAGGGATCGTTCGATCGCCTGCGAAATCGAACGGACCTCCGGGTAGAGCTCTGGCCAACACGAAAGTGACCAGAGTGATCCCAAAAAGCACCGGGATAGACCATAAGATTCTGCGGATGATGTATCTGGACATAGCGCTCCCTGTTTCGACAGTTTAGCTACTTCAGTCAAGGAATTATGATTTGTTTATTAAATGAGTGCTTCATACTCTGGTGGTCATGGGTTGCCCCATGACCACCAGATAGTCCGTCGAGTTATCGACGTTTACTGCATTGCTTCCATTTGTGCTGCCTGATCGAGCTCCCACTGGAACAGGTGGAGTTTGATTTGGTCATATGACCTTGTCAACCACGGTTTGGTGACGTTCACGACCGTGTAGTAGTAGATGGGGATGATCGCTGCAATTTCCTCATTGAGGAGTTTCTCAGCGCGCTTATAGAGATCTGCCGCTTCCTCTTCAGAGGCTGTTTGTGCAGTTTTCGTGGTCTCTGTGTATTCAGCGATCAGGTCGCCGACCTGCGGGTCATCTACAGACATGCGTGTGCGGTTGGCACCTTCTTCAGGGTTGAAGACCTCGTGCAACCAGTTGTTGGCGTGCGGGTAGTCGCCGCACCAACCAAGTCGGAATACATCCGGAACCTGGCTGACATCCGTTGTCGCCTGGATGGTCTCGAGGTAGACGCCCCATTCCTGGGTCTCAACCGAAACGTTCATGCTGGGATAGGCTTCCTGCCAGAAGGCCTGGATCGCCTGGGCGATTCGGGCATGTCCCTCGCTCACGTTGTGCATGAGCAGGATGTCAAGCCCTTCGCCATCGGGGTATCCGGCTTCTTCGAGCAGACCCTTGCCCATCTCGACCGCCGCAGCGTAGCCCGTGCCGCCCTTTTCCTCGGTCAGCGCCCAGGGGGCGATGTCGGGATCCTCGGCGTGGTGGCCGAAGTTAAGCGGGTTGGTGAACGTGTTCGCCGGGATCTGGCCGCCCTTGAGCACCTGCTCAACAAGCGTCACACGGTCGACGCCCATCGAGAGCGCCTGGCGGACCTTGACGTCACTGACAGCATCGCGCTCCATGATGAAGCCGTAGTAATAGGTGCAGTTATCCGGAGCATTTACGAACTCTGCGCTCAACACCGGATCGGCCTTCACGCGGTCGATCTGGTCTGAGGGGACACCAGCGGTGTCGAGCTCGTTGTTCTCATACAATGCGAATGAGGTGGAGGCCTCTTCGATCGTATACCCGACGAGTCTTTCGATGTTGCCCGAACCGTAATCTGTGCCCCAGTAGGGCCAGAAGGGGTTCTTTGTCAGGGTCAGGGAATCACCATGCACCCATTGTTCCATGACGTAGGCGCCGTTTGTGACGATGAAGCCTGGCTCGATCCAGCGATCGCCGAATTCCTCGACAACCGGCTGGTAAACGGGGTACAGGTTCGCCATCGTGACGACCTGGGGCCAGAAGCCTGCGCCAAACGCAAGCGTGAACTTGACGGTGTAGTCATCCAGTGCCTCGACACCCATGGCGTCATAGACTTCCTGGAAATTCTCGGCTTCCGGATCCGTCGTGTTCAGCTCTTGACAACCAGCGATGGGGTACAGCAGCCAGGCGTAGTCTGAGCCCGTGCTGGGGTCACAAACACGCTTGATGCCGTAGACGAAGTCCTGCGCATTGGTCATGCGCGGGTTGCCCTCGTCATCGAGGATCTGGTTGATTTCGCCGGTGCTCACATCGTACTGAACCCACGGCACATCATCGCGCAGGGAGAACGTCCACTCTGTGGCGTCCTCGTTCGATTCCCAGCTCTCTGCAATTGCAGGGACCGCTTCCTTGGTTTCATCATCAATGTCGGTCAGACCACTGAAGATCGAGCCGATCACGGATGATGACGTGGTGTCCGTCGTCAGTGCGGGGTCAGCGGTTGGTGGCTCGGTGCCCCAGTTGTAGTAAACGGTCACTGCGCCGGCTTCCATGGGCTCTGGGACGGCTGTAACGACTCGCTCGACAACCTCGCCCTCGACGATTTCAGTGACAACGACGGTCTCGACAGCTCCACCAGCACCACAAGCGGCAAGTATCATGCTCGCGATGATGAGGAGGCCGAGAAGGTTAAAATACTTTTTCATGTGCCCTCTTCTCCTTCCAACGAATTGTTTAGCACATCTTCTTACGACGATATGGTCTTACCTTACATAATCATCCCGATAGCACCACCTCCTTTAGAATTCGATTATAGTTTTATCCCCATGTAACTTCGGTCAATCCATCCGACCGAAGAATATCTCCTGTTGTGAATTATTTATACTAAATGACATGCGACCCAATGATCAGGTGCGACCTCACGCCATTCAGGCTCAACTTCCACACACACATCAATCGCCAACGGACAACGCGGGTGGAAACGACAACCGCTGGGTGGATTTGCCGGGCTGGGCACGTCGCCCTCCAGGATGATCCGCTGCCGTTTACCTTCTTTCATTGGGTCTGGAATGGGCACCGCGCTGAGCAATGCCTGTGTGTAAGGATGCAGCGGATGTGCGTAAAGCTCATCACGTGTGGCAAGCTCGACAACTTTGCCAAGGTACATCACCGCCGTGCGGTCTGAAATGTGGCGGACCATGCTCAGGTCGTGAGCGATGAACAGGTAGGTCAGCCCGAAAGTCTCCTGGAGTTCCTCTAAAAGGTTCACAACCTGCGCCTGGATGGACACATCCAGAGCCGAAATAGGCTCATCGCAAACGATGAAATCGGGCTGCAGCGCCAGAGCGCGTGCCACGCCGATGCGCTGTCGCTGACCACCGCTGAACTCGTGCGGATAGCGGTTCACGAAATGTGGGCTGAGACCGACGAGGCGCAGCAGCTCACGCACACGTTCGCGCCGTTCTTTAGCAGTTCCAATGTTGTGGACCTCGAGCGGCTCGGCGATGATGTTTCCAACGGTCAGCCGTGGGTTTAATGAAGCATACGGATCCTGGAAGATCATCTGCATGTTGCGACGCATCTTCCGCAAACTCTCACCTTTCAGTTCGGTCAGGTCTTGATCTCCATAATACACTTTGCCGTCTGTAGGACGGTATAGCTGTAAGATCGTGCGCCCGGTTGTGGATTTTCCGCAACCACTCTCCCCTACCAGCCCGAGCGTCTCTCCTTTACGGATATCGAAGCTCACCTTATCAACAGCCTGCACGGCTCCGATTTCTCGCTGAATGATAATCCCACGGGTGATTGGAAAATGTTTGGTCAGTTTGTCGACCTTGATCAGTATTCCGTTTTCGCTCATCGAAGTTCCCCAGTTCTGATATCTACCCAGCAAGCGATACGGTGGCCTGGCGTAACTTCCTCAAGCGGCGGATTCGCTTCCCAGCATTTGTCTTTGACAAACATACAGCGTGGCGCGAAGGGGCATCCCTTGGGCTCGTTGAACTGCTCAGGAGGCATGCCATCGATGGACATCAACTTCTCGCCCGGACTGCCATCCATTCGCGGTAGGCTCTTGAGAAGCTGGAATGTGTACGGCATGCGGGGATCGCCATACACCTGTTCAATAGGAGCTTCCTCTACAATGAAGCCAGCATACATCACGATCACCCGGTCAGCAAGCCCCGCAACCACACCAAGGTCATGAGTGATCCAGATCAATGACATACCGAAGCGATCCCGAAGCCGCTTCACCAGTTCGACGATTTGCGCCTGGATCGTGACATCCAGTGCAGTTGTTGGTTCGTCCGCGATCAGCAGCGCGGGGTTGCAGGCCAATGCCATGGCTATCATGGCTCGTTGGCGCATACCGCCGCTGAATTGATGGGGGTAATCATCCAACCTGTCCCTGGCCTCAGGAATGCCGACCAGCGAAAGCAGCTCCGCTGCCCGGTCGCGGGCTTCATCTTCATTCATTCCCAGATGTACCCTGAGCGGTTCCATAATCTGAAAACCGATCGTCAGGACCGGATTCAGAGAAGTCATCGGATCCTGGAAGATCATCGCGATTTGGCTGCCACGAATGTGGCGCATCTCTTCCTCACTCAGAGCCATAACATTTTGATCGCCGAAGTACACGCTGCTCGCGTGTACCTCGCCTGGAGGTTGAGGGATCAGACGCATCACAGAGAGCACGGAGACACTCTTACCACAACCGCTCTCACCTACGATTCCCAACGTCTCACCCTCATCGACATGGAAGGAGACGCCATTCACTGCAAAAACCGTTCCTTCCTGGGTGTTAAATCGGGTTTTAAGATCGTTGACTTCTAAAACTTTCGGCGCCAAGAGCATCTCCTCTGTTTAGCTAAACCCCCTAAATATGAGTCAATTTAATAAAATATTCGCTTGTTTGAGTTCCAGGAAAATCCGGGGGATGAGTGGGCAGGATGAAATCCATGACTTCATCCAAAAAGCCCTGCCGCCAATCACCTGTCCCGTCATATGAGTGGTGCGATTATACACGAAACCAGGTGACGGTCAATGAAATTTTTGTGCGGAGCAGACGTTCCGCACACCTCTTCTCCTGAAATCCCTGGTAGGAACTGCTCCTTCAGTCCCTGTGACGTTGTTTACATAAAAAAGACATGCCCTCTCCAGGGCACGTCGAGTCAGCAAGGTCGAAAACCAACCAGATAATTCCGATTCCAGTCGAACCAATTGATCACGTCGCAGCACATCTCGATTATTCTTGTTTGCGTTGAGGGACTTTTGAGCATGGGTACCATTATAAACTTGCCTTCAATACAAGCCTATCTGCATTAACAATCTCAGCATTTATAAGATGGCCGTATGCATGACCGTGCGCTTCTTCTCCATTATACATACTCAATCATTCTGGCTCAGGTTCATTCAATTAAACGGCCCTCGAGCCATCTACGGCTTCTACTGATGGTACGGTTCCAATTGAACAGGTTAAGTTATATATGTGAAGATCTCCATGCCATGCGAGATCGTGTTATTCGTCATCGCACGGACGGCCAAGGAGAGATCAAGCCGCGAATGATATAGATCAAGCTGAACATCGTTTTCTGCTGAATATGCCAACAAACTTAACAGATAATCCAGTGGAACCAGCACCAAATAATGGATCAGCCATAGCGTGGCTTGAAGCAGACGCACAATCAGCGTCGTAGTTGTCTGAGCGGGTTGTCTGAGCTCTGACAATAACCGCTCCTTGCCCCCTGATGGCAGCGGCGACTGCCTTACCCAATTCTTTAGCCAGCAGCAAATATATTTGTCAAAAGGATCATACTCAAGCATTCTCATACAAAACCCTTAACAAAGCTTCCTCATGGGAACCAAGCTGTTTCTTCAATTGTTTCCGGGCGTAATATAAACGCGATTTGATCGTACCAGCGGGGATTTCCAGTACTTCGGATATCTCCTGGATTGAGAGATCGTTGATGTAATAAAGGACCACGACTAGCCTTTGCTGGATCGGCAGCGTCATGATCGCCTGCCGGATCCACTCCCAAGATTCGTCCCGTTCGGCAAGTGCGTGCGGTGAAGGCCGCTTATCGACCACAAACCGATCGGTGATATCCCTGACCAGCCTGAGCCAACGATTGCGCTTCTTGAGCCATGTGTATGACAGGTTTGACGTCATCCTGTACAACCATGGCTCCAGCGGCCGCTCAGGGTCGATATGATCCGCAAAGCGGTTCAAGCGCAAAAAGACTTCCTGAAGCAAATCCGAAGCCATTTCCGGGTCGCCGCAGATGGCGAGCGCCGTTCGATAGACAAGGTGACGATGGCGATCATACAGATCACCCAATGAGTCCAGGTCCCCCGCTTGTAACCGTAGGACCAGCTCGCGATCGTCAATCTCTTTCAAAGGTTGCCACCTTGTGTCTTTTTGTCCTATCTCCTACCTACTGCCGGGCAAGGCTTCGGGTTCAACTCCACTTTTCACCCATTCCATCTTACGGACAGCCATTGCCGGAGTCAAGCACTTCTATGTTCCATAATATGCTTGTCGCAAGACCATCCACATCCATACCGCATATCTCTGTATCGGACGCGGCCCAGCGCAATGGCTGGACTAATGGGATCGCCGGAAGATCCTGGTTGAACAGGACTTGAGTTTCGACGAGCGCCTCTTGATATCCGTTCATGCCCGGCGTGGAAAGGAACAGTTTCTTGCAAGCAGCGTCATACCTTTCCGAAAGATAACCTGTCGCGTTGACTCCATAAGGCTGGGTGCTTGAAGGGATTTCCCAGCCAGCGAACATTTCACACAGAGGGGAAATCCACTCTGGCCAGGACCAGATGACCATGTCGAAATGCCTTCCAAAAACAGGACCATCTGGCCAGGGCTCAGCCAATTCTTCCATCGGCAAAGCGTTGACATCGACCGCAAGGCCACAAGCCTCCAGATCGGCTTCTACGAGGGCAGCGATCTGCAACATCACGTCTTCTTCAGCGGTAAGCAGCGAAACCGAAAAAGGCGTTCCCGTTCGCACGCCCGGAATACCAAAAGCCACCCGGGGAGATTCCGGATGGTCTTCATCCAGTGCCCAACCCATCTGTCTCAAGGCCTCCATGCCCGCCTCTGGATCGTAGGATACAAGCGTCACATCGGCAGATACTGTAGGATGCTCTACATTAATATACGTCGTGGGCAAAGCTCTGGATATTCCCGCCAGAACCGATTGGATCTCAGCCCGGTCGATGCACTGCGCCAGCGCCTGCCGGGTGAGCACGTCCTGAAAGTATGCCGGTCGTGAGTTTTCGACCGGGGAAAGATTGAAATCCAGACGCACTAACTGCGCATCCGGGTCAGACCAGGTCATTATCCTGCCTTCATCCTGCAGTTCCTCGGCGATGGGCAGGTCGACCATGTCGAGCAGCAACGCATCGACGATGTCACACTCATCCGTCAGGATTTGTTGAAGGGCGTTGTCACCGCCTCTATCCAGGAAACGGAAGATAAGGCGATCAAATGCGGGGGGAGGAGTCCCACCACCTGCGTAAAATTCATTGCCTGATAGCGTCAGCCCACTGGGATCCCATGCCGTCACCCGGTATGCACCCCAACCAAGTGGAGCGCGATTCGCAGATTCAACACCCAGCAGCTCCCCAGCCTGAAAAGCTCCCAGAACATGCTCCGGTAACGGTGTCCAGAAATTTGTCATGTAATCGCTATCTATGAAGCCGGGTATGCCGACCCAACGCGTCGTGCGGTTGTCGATCACGCCATAATCCGACGTTCGATCGACGAGAAACTTAGTCGTGGGCAAATCCCCGCTGCGATCCAGGCGGTAAGAAAACTGTGAGTCGGATGCCGATAAAGGCTCACCATCAGACCACATGAGGCCTTCAAGCAACCTGAACTCGACTCTCATCTGGTCCATTTGCACTTCACCCCCAGAGTACGTTGTCATACAATCCGCAGCGTTGCATCCGCTGGGAAGGTAGCGGTCCCCCACCCGCAAGTTCTCAGGCTGAAGTGTAAGCGGGTTAAAGAAAACTTCGTTTTCGGCCAGTGTGACCGCCTGCAAAATGACGCCCCCGTTTTCAAATGTCGGCATATCTTCGAGGATGACGGGCCGCACGCCGTAATCCAGCAGATCAACGGGTCCATCATAAATCGCCTGTAGAATCGTGTGCGTCACCGCGCTGCTCTCACCGTAAAGCACATCGGGGTGGTAGATGAAAAGCGACTCAGGCTCCGCGGCTGTGCACACGATCAACGTCTTCGGTTCCGGCGGCAGCGGTGTCGGCACGAAGGGTGTCTCTGTCGGCTGCTCCGTAGGTTGAAATGTGAGCGGGATATCAGTCGAATCTGATGGTCGACATGCTCCCAGCAATCCAATCGAAATTGCGATTAATATCGGTAATGGAGAAATTTTACGAATAGATGCCATGTCCTGATCCCCCTTTAGGTTGAACCTGGTTGGTTTCAATCTTCATCCTCCAGATAGGCGCGATCTTCCTCGCTCAATGGAAACATCTCCAGCAAATCTGGTCGCCGCTGGTGCGTTCGCTTGAGCGACATTGCTCTTCTCCACTGTTCGATGCGTGCGTGATCACCAGAACGCAGTATCTCGGGGACTTCCCATCCGCGGAACTCGGCCGGACGAGTGTAGTGAGGATGCTCTAGAATGCCCTCCGAATGGGAGTCTTTCTGCGTCGCTTGCGCATCGCCGAGCACTCCAGGCAGCAAGCGCGCTACCGCGTCGATGATCACCATCGCGGGAAGCTCACCGCCTGTCAGCACGTAATCTCCGATCGAGATCTCATCGGTGACAAGGTGTTCCCGGATGCGTTCGTCGACCCCCTCATAACGCCCACAGAGCAGCGCCAAGCGCTTCTCGGAGGACAGCTCGGCAGCAACAGATTGATCGAAGACGCGTCCCTGAGGAGTCAGCAGGATGACCGGGACAGCATCGATCTGTTCACCTAGAACGGTCTCCACGGCATGGAACACCGGCTCCGGCTTCATGATCATGCCGCCACCGCCCCCGTAGGGTACGTCATCCGTGGTGCGATGTTTGTCGGAGGTGTATTCGCGCAGGTTGTGAAGCTCGATCTGCAATTGGCCGGCTTCCTGAGCCTTGCCGATGATGCTGGCCGAGAGGTAAGTCTGCATGACCTCGGGCAGCACGGTGAAGACGTCGAATCTCAAATGTGGATCCTTTTCTGGTCTCAGAAGGATTCTTGAAACGCAGACGGGTCAGCGTCTCAATCTTGACCTCGATTATAACGTTGAAAGACGACTCGACAGAAGTTCTGAGCAGCGGCTGACCGGGGATAAAGGGCGCGTGAAAGCAAATTCAGTTGATCAGGCCGGCTTTGACTTCTCGGCCCACCATCTCACAACCTTTTTGGTGGCTTCAAATCCCAATTCGGGAATCTCGTCCGGGCTGAAGAAGCGCGCGTCCTCGGCATCGTCCTGCGCCTGGAGAGTGCCCCCTTTGACATGACCATGGTAGACGATCACGATGCTCGCGCCGCGGTCATGCTCGCGCCCGTAGATCACATCATACAACTCACCGATCTTGACGATTAGCCCGGTCTCTTCGAGCACCTCGCGCGCCGCAGCCGCACGCGGGTCCTCGTCTGCATCCACAAAACCAGCTGGAAGCGTCCATGTGCCCTGGAGCGGCACCATCACACGCTTGACCAGCAAAATCTTGCCGGCTTGCTCGATAAGCACACTGGCAGCGACCTTTGGATCTTGGAAATGCACCCGATCACACGCCGGGCAAACGGCGCGCGGCCGGCCGAAGTGAGTTTCGATCTCGACCTCGGTCCCGCAATCAGGGCAATATCTAATCAACTCATCCACGGTCAGGTGGACCGATTGCGAAAGGTAACGGAGACGACGAGCAGGATGATGAAAATCGTGCCAGCGATAACCTGGAGCCAACGAAGCGCGGATAATCGTGCGCGTGCTGTGCGCCCCTCAACCCCCACGTCGGCTGCATTCGGAACTTCGAGCGGCGCTTCCTCTGGAGTCTCTTGCTCACCCGGCAGCTGATCGACACCCTCCATCTCACGATCCAGCCCGGACCTTTGCTCCAGGTCTTCCCCGGCTGCCATTGCGGTAGCCTCGGTTGGGTCAGGCGTGCCGGTGATTTTCTGTGCTTGATCCTCACCGGCTGCTGGTGCTTGCTCCGATTCTGGTGCTTCCATCATCAGCGCTTCAGGCTCTTCTTCCGCAGATTCCTCGGCCGGAACTTCCATCGCCTCCGACTCGCCGACGGGCTCCTCCGCCGGTGCTGCGGCCATGGGCGCTTCGTCCAAAGTAAACGCATCTTCAGCTACCTCTGCTTCCTGCATCATCTCTGGTGCACGTGCCGCAAATTGTGAAGCGGACATGGATTGCAGGCCATCCAGCCCGACGAGTGCAATAAATGCCAGACCCGCCAACGCAGTGGCGAAACGCAGCACGGGGAAGGCACGCTGTGTTTGGCGCTGGCCGACCATCTCGGGCGTGAGTGTGAAATGCCTCGCTGCTCGAGGTGCCGGAAGATCGCGCAGGCCCCGAATCGTCACGCGCAGCGATTCCAGTTCCCGCCTCAACTCTGGTTCCTGCCGTAGACGCGTCTCCAGCCTCTGCGTCTGTCGATCGTCTAGTTGACCATCGATGTACGCGGAGAGCTTCTCCAGGTCACGCTGCGGAATCTTACGTCGTTTATCCATCATCTCGTCTCATCTTCCAGACGATATTTACCGGGTAAAAGTTCCCCGCTGTTCTGCAGGCAATCCCTCAATTGGCTGCGAGCGCGGGCCAGCCGGCTCTTCACCGTACCCAATGGTTTCTGAATCACATCCGCAGTTTCTCTGTAATCAAATCCTTGAACGTCAACGAGCACCGCCACGATCTTATACTCTCCGGGCAGCAACTCAAGACAGCGCTCAATTGCGCCTCGCAGTTCATCGTATTCGATTTCTCGATCGGGTCGCTGCTGCTGGCTGAATAGCCCGCTCGATTCCTCGCTGTCGAAGCCGATGCCAGCATCGCTTAGATCATCCAGCGATGAGACCGGGCGACGTTTTCGCTTCCGAAGCTCGTCGTAACATGCGTTCGTTACTATACGCAGCAGCCAGGAACGGAACGATCCCCCCCGAAATGATTTCAGTGATTTGTACGCGGATATAAACGCATCCTGAGTGGCATCCTCAGCAGATTGCTGCTCTCCCATGATGCGGAAGGCAACGTGGTAGGCGATCCCTTCATTTGCAAGCACGAGGCGATTGAATGAATCTAAGTCGCCTCGCTTTGCATCCCGAATGAGTGCAGTCTCGTCCATCTAGAAGCTATAATAACCTTTTGGGAGAGGCTGATCAAGAAAGGCGATTGTCCTGGCTGTCGCTCCCCAACAGGATGAAGGCGTACCGCCAACCGACGATGATCAAGGTCGCCAGGATCGTCAGGACAATTACAAAAACCGGTTCGATCGAGGTTCCGATCCAAACCTCCACAAGCCATGCACCCAATGGAGTCCCGATTATGGTCAGCATTGCCACAAGCCAGAGCTGTCGGGGCTGCAGCGCAATCGAAACCCTGAATAAGCCCGCGAATGGGGCAACGACCATCCAAACCAACGCGAAAGGTAAATACATCTCCACGACCGTGCGAAGGGCGACAGGCATATATCCTGGAACAACCAGCACAGCAGCCAGAACGGCGATGAAGTAGCCCAGCAAATCACCGATCCTCAGAGTTCTTCTCATACTTGCTTGATCTGCGAATATTTTGCGCATTCAGTAAATCCCGCTCAGGCTAAGCACTACAAACTGGACCGGTCCCGGATCTCATCATCGAACTCCGAGACGGAATTTCTGGATGAACTATTCTATACCCAACATTGCTCTAGTTGCACCTGGATTCTTTCTCCACCCAGAATCCATGCTGGTGGAGAACCAGAAGCCGTTCTATCTTAAACCCCCGCTCTTCGAGAATGGTATGGATAGTGTTATGCTACGAGACGCGTTACGTTCAGCAGATAGATAACCCCTATGCGGATTACGTCTCAATGTCCAAAGAGGTTCGATTGATGAAAGCACCCAAGGTTGCAATTGCACTCGTCTTTCTCTCCATCATGCTTGTCGGGTGTGTAGCACAGCCGGATCGATTGTGGCTCAATTCCCCTGATTGGAGCAGAGCGCAACTCATTGGAAACACACGTATTAACGACCCTGTGCATGTCGCCACGGATGACAACCACTCCACATATCTCTTCTTTATCCAATCTAGAGACGACCGTCCTTTTCCGCGAGTGATTGCCTATACAGACAATGGCAAACTCATTTGGGACCGTTCATACGATGAGCATGATTTGCAGCTTCCCGCAGAGCCTCAGATCACCTGGGACGGTGGCAAGCTGCTTCTTTTCTGGGTTGATGACTACCATCTTTACGGCGCCAGCATGGATACAGACGGCGAATGGATTGATACACCAGCTGTAATTTCCGGAAGTGAGCTGGTCGGTTCTGTGGCGAGTGCCGTCGACGGGGATGGATCCTTGAGTGTGTGGTTCTCAAAGCCCTTCGAACAGCCAGGCCTTTTCTCGATTCGTGACCCACTGGAAACACCACTACTCGAGCTTGTCGATTCCCAAGGGACCGATCCAGAGCTCATCTACGATGATCAAGGTACCCTGCACGCCATCTGGGCACGTAGACTAAATGAAGGAGGTATAAACGACTTCATCTACGGGATCTATCCTTCCGGTATGTATGAACCTGGTCTGTCCCGGGATTTAATTTCACCGGCAGCGTACGGGACAAACATATTGGAAGGCCCTCACCTCGGGGTAGATGCTGAATACACCTATGTCTTCTGGTCGATTACCTTCTATAGTGGCCCCGAGGCCGGTACTGTCCGGGCACAATATATATTCTTACCACGCGGTGAGTATGGACCTGTATCTACGGCTCGCAACCTGAGTGTGCCATGGTCTTATGATCTTGACTCCGAAGAGCCTGCTGAGGCCGCGCTTGAAGCTGGTCGCCGGGTGATTCTTGAACCCGGGTTTAAAGGTGGCGGCAGCTACCTCATCCAGATCAATCCCAACCACCGGTACGCTGACGAGCTGGTTTTTTCGTTCCAGGCGCGCCTGGGTTACCTGATGCGCAAAGTCCAATCCCAGGTGTCAGTCGCCTTTCTAGACGATGGAAGCACGAGTTCATACCAGCAGCTTTCATTCTCACAATCTCAATCGAGCTCGCCTTTTGTCATCAGCGATGAGCGCGGCTATCTACATTTGAGTTGGTTGGAAAAAGGCGAAGTCCCGGGTTGGGCGATTTACTTCGCCAGCTCGGCACCTGGATTCGTGAAGAGCTTCGGTGGTTTGAGCCTGGACGACATCGGGCGCGTTGCCGTCGAGGTGCTCTTCGGACTGGTGATCGGGGCGGCGTTGATACCGGTTGCGATCGCCTGGATCCTTCCCAGCTCAGTGGGTCTTTTTCTGAGCCTGAGAATCACAGATTGGCTTGACCTGCACGCTGACTGGGTCAAGTATGCTTCGCTCTCCCTGGCCATCATTCTGCTCTGGGTGGTCAAGTTCGGGATCCTGCCTGGCATCACTTCGTATGTGCCTTTTTCGGCATGGATACCCTTTCTTCCGGCTTCACTCGCAGCCATACTTCGAATCGCGGTTCCGATTTTCATCCTCTCCCTTGGCCTGATCGGAGCATGGCGATTCACACGATCAAGCGAAGAAAAACCTATTGTTCAATTCTTCTTTGCCTATTGCGTCATCGATGGAGTATTGAGTATGGCTGTATATGGTGTCCTGATCCTTTCAGCCATTTAGTTCTTTAAGAGCTGAAATTTCATTACCCAGCATCATCTGAAAGCCATAGATAATGCTGGTCTTTCTATGCCCGCTGGGTATTCCTCAGCATCCGAAGAAGAAGCTGGATCACCGATTGATCGTAACTGTGACTTTCAACCGATTAATCGCTTCCCCCACCTGCAACGATCAACTTGACCGGCAATAGATGACCTGCAGCACAATACGCCACACGATCATGAATCCCGCGGAGACCGCCGCCATTACAAGCACGAAGACCGGCAGGATCGAAGCTCCCAACCAAAGACCGCGCAGGAACGCGCCCATTGTTGCGGCAAAGATAACTGCCAGCAGAACCCGCGGGAGATGCGAGCGGCTGCAGATGATCCCTGGCCGAAAAACTCCCATCCAGGGTGAGATGATGAACCAGCTTACTGTAAAGGGCAGAAACGTGGCCAGCATACGCAGGATCGCATCCCAGGCCAGTGTGTCGTGCGAGCCGAAACCGGTGATCGTGACCAATAAATAGATCACCAAATCCCCCAAAACTGCACTCCAGAGGCTTCGTTTTGTCAGCCAGTTAACCACGATGGGGTCCTTCGACGCAGACGAAAAGGGCACTGCTGCTTGGTATCAGGGTGCCTTACGTGCCTCAGTATGTGGATCCACCACTCCCACTCGTGGCGGTAACAGGTTCACCGGCAGGTGATACAACAAACCACACCCCGCCAACACCCTGACCATTAACATCCCCAGGAGCTTCATCCATCACATAATAGTATAGCGGCCAGCCGTCGTAGGTCACCTGTAGCGTTCCGTCCTCACGCGAGGTTGTACCCAGCAGTTCCGGATCGACGTTCTCGCTACCCATAAAGTCGCCATCCGCGATCAGCGGCGGCCAGGTTGCAGCGCAGTTGCCGTAGCACGTGCTCTCGCCAGGGTTGTCATTCGTGAACAGGTAGAGCGTCATACCTTCTGCATCCACCAGGATCTCACCCAGAGATGATTCCGAAGTTGCAACAAGCGTTTCGGACATGACTTCCGGCCGCACGACGTTGAAGGGTACATTCACAATCTCACCATCCTGCATGGCGGGTATGTCTGGTCCATCCGGAAATTCGAATTCGCCAACTTGCCCGGCATCGACATGCAGCATCGCAAACAGCTGCTCTGTGGCCCGCTGGACGTCGATCTCGACGCTCAGATCGGTTGTCTCACCCGGTTCAACCGGAGCGCTGCCAATAATCGGTCCCGGGCTGCCATCCGCTGTGATGTGGATGACCAGCCAGCCTGGACCGTCGGAGACCACCCGGTCAATGACGACCATGGCGCTGCTGACATCTTGATCACTGACCGAAATGGACTGATCAACGGTTGCCTCAGCCTCTTCTTCCGGCTCCTCGGCTTGAGCTTCAACCGTAGGCGTCGGAGCCTCTGTTGGCTGCGCGGGTGCCTCGGTTGGCGTTGGCGATGGACTGCATGCTGCGATTAACAGCCCTGATATCAAAACCAGCCCTGAAATTGAGCGCACTAAGCGTGACATATCTTGCTTCTCCTTACTTTGGCTAGGCACAAGAGAGGGATAGACCCTCATTACATAGTTTAATACGTCGAGTAGAAGAAATTTGGATGTATCTTCTCTAAATTAAAAGCCGCTCCGAGCGGAGCGGCAAAACTACACGCTGCCAGGTGGGGCAATTACAAATCCACTCCCAGCACCTTTTGTCCGGTCGGGCTGGTACTGCCTCCAGCCGGTTCGACCGTTACGCCAATCCCATCGAACCCTTTGATGATCTCCGGCGACTGCACGACGACCTGGATGAAATCCTCACCCTCCGCGACCTCGAACAACCCACCGCTTACCCTTTCTCCATCCGGTTCGATAAGCCAGGCCTGGTACACCTGGCTTTCCGGTAGTGGATCCAGGCCCCAGACGTAAAGCACTGCGAAATGCAGGTACTCTTCGAAAATCGCCGAGCCATAGACGTCCTCGCCTTCGATCAAAACGCGCTGTACATCTGGATAAGCGTACAAACCCTGTGCAATGCGATCCTCGCCTACCTGCGAGAGCAGCTGCTGTTCAATCTGGCGGACTTCCCGGACCTGGATCCATAAGCCCACATTCACTACCAGTAACGCCGCGCTCACCGCCAAAGCGACCGGCGCGAGCGGCAGCGAGCGAAGCCTATGCCAGAGCGTCTCGTTTTTCTCGATCTGTTCCTCCGATATGGCCGTGATTAAGCGCGCCCGCAATCTCGCGGGGGGCTGCGCTGGCGGGACGGTGTGTGCCAGCCCATCGACTACCTGCTCATAGTCGTCAAGTTCCTTCCGACAAACTTCGCACGCATCCAGATGTGCGCGCACACGCCTGGCCTCACCCGGGTCGAGTGCGCCAAGCGAGTAGATCGCCAGAGTATCCTTATCGATGTGATTACCTTGGATCATGAAATCTATGCCTCTTCATTAAGGTAATACGAAACTACGCTTCTATTTGGATCTGTTCTCCGCCTCATCCATTTTCCGGAACCACGCATCACGGAGTTTGTCCATCCCGAGCCGGGCGCGTGTCTTTACCGTCCCCAGAGGCGTATTCGTGTGCTCCGCGATCTGCCGTTGGGAAAGGCCGTAGAAGTATGCCAGTTGCACGACCTCTCGCTGCTCAGCAGGGAGTTCCATGAGCAGGAAATGGAGCGTTTGCCAACGGTCGCTTTCGAAACCGCTGTCTGGATCAGGGGGTTCGTGCCAATTTTGCTTGTCGATCGATGTCGTAATTTCCGGTCGACGTGATTGCTTACGGAAGCGATCGATCACAATGCGGCGCGTTATCGTGAGTATCCATGTCGAAAATGCGCCTTTTTCCGGCCGGTATGTCTCGGCGCGCTTCCAGAGGCGTATGAAAGCTTCCTGGGAGATATCCTCGGCGCGCATTGGATCGCCGAGCATCTTGAGCGCAAGACCGTACACTCTGGAAGCATAACGATCATAGAGCTCGAGAAACGCCTGACGGTCACCCTCTGCGACCAATAGCGTCAATTCACCTTCATCGGGTTTCGATTGTTCATCCACAATAACGGTCATTATAACGGCAGCGAGATCAGCAGAAAATCCTCTGTACGATGCCACCGGATGTATAATTCAGATAGAATTGGTGTTAATTTCTGGCCTGAGGAAAACTTGGAGAGCGATAATGAGCAAACAAAGCGGTTCAAAAATTCGACGAGATCGGTTGCGTCGTGAGCGGCGCAGGAGCATGATGATATGGGGCTCCCTCGGTGCGGCGGTATTGGCTGTCGTCGGTTTGATGGTATGGAATGCAGTGCGCCCCTCTGCAGGGCAATCAATCCTGGTCGAATCGGCTGACCACGTTGCGGATGGCACAGATCCCGGTCCTTATAACTCGAACCCACCGACCGGAGGTCGGCATTTTGCCACCAGCCTGCGCGCCGGGTTCTTCGACAAGCAGGATCTTGCCGAGCTGCCCCCTTACCCGGAGGGCTATCTGGTCCATAATCTCGAACACGGTTACGTCATTTTCTGGTACGACTGCTCAGAGCTGGATGTCCAATCGTGTGACCAGCTTAAGCAAGACATTCAAGCGACGATGGATCGCGCTGACAATTTCAAAGTCATCGCTTTCCCCTGGGAGAGCATCGACGTCCCAGTCGTGATGACCTCGTGGGGTCAACTGCAGGAATTTGAGTCATTCAACCCCCGGCAGGCTATGCAGTTCGTCAACGCCAATCGCAACCGTGCCCCCGAACCACAAGCACAATAAGAAACAGCACAGTCCCCGGCACCTGACGAGTGCCGGGGACCTAAGCCTGCTGAATTTGACTGCCGATTTTTCAAGCCCGGCGAATATCTACCTCTCCGATGAAAGCAAGCAGATCGATATTGACCTTCCTCGAAGCTGTCATGTAGTTTTCACTCTGCTCCTGCACGGGCTGCAGGAAGAATCCGGTTTGTTTCTCACCCAGGATCCGCGTGTTTGTCACGAAACCATATGCATTGAGCTTGAAACCAATCTCCGCCGGCAGAGCCAGATTGAGGTCTCCAACGAATCCGTAGAATTTGATCGCCGTTTCGCCCTCGGGGATGTCCGTCTGCGTAAAGTCGAGATCGGTATCGGTTATGAAGGACCAGATCTCTTGATCGGAAACCTCCCACTCACCAGAGCGATTCAAATCACCGAGAAAGATCAGATGGACATTCGTACCCTCAGAGACCATCCTCGGCCTGATGATGATCCAGATACCAAGCAAGATGAAAAACGACGGCCAGCAAATGAGGCCGAAATCGACGTTGAATAGCGTGCTCATTAAAGCCAGAAACCCAATCGCCACCAGAAGCACACCGACGAGAATCTCGCCCCGCAGTTTCATGTTTTCCTCCAGTATGTTAAGTGAATTTCCCCGGGATGAGGGCTCCTATTGCCGAGATTAAGCAGCATGCCGGATAGACGCAGGAGAGGTCAGAAGCCCCCTCCTGATCATATCGATGCTATCAGCGAACGCTGAAATCGCCCACACCACCCTCGAAGCTGATCGTAATTTGCAAATCAGCGTTGCCATAACCCGAGGTCTCCCAGATGCCGCTATCGCCGACAAACCCTTCGTCTGAACCGCTTAAGCGTTCGAAGCCCGACGGGAGCCGAATGTTGCCCACGCCAATCGAGGCATCCACGCGCACTTCAGCGTTCGAAGGGACATCGACGGTCACATCCCCCACTGCCCCATCGATTGTTAGCGTCAGGTTTGCCCCGCGTTCGATCTCGACGTTCGTCTCACCGACACCACCATCAATACGCACTTCATACAGATCATCGCTACCTGGCAGCGACAGTGTCAGATCACCTACCCCAACATCAACCACAACCGCTTCTAGCAGCAACTTGCTTAAATCCAACTCGGTTTCCCCAACACCCCCAAGGATCTTCAGATCAATCGGAATCAAGGGTGTGATGCCTATATCCCATTCGAGATTATCCTGGTCGATGAAATCAAACCAGCCCTCATTCACACTTACCTGCTGTTCATCCAAAACAATCGTCTTCAATTCCTCCCCGGTCACCGTAAAATCGAGCTCACCGATGTGCGTCACCTGTGCATCGAAGAGTAGATCCTCATTATCCAGCGCGTAGATTGTGGTAGGACCGACCGAAAGATCCAGTTCGATCGCAGCCGACTCTGCCTGCCCTAAAGGTTCGCTGAATTGCTCGGTGATGACCTCCACTCTGTTTGAGCTGTACCCGAGCAACCCTCCGGCGAAGATCAGCGCCACGATCAAAGCCAACGTGACCAACGCCACAACTGCGCCGACAATCGCCGAACGTCGGGCGATGAGCAAATCCAGCCCAATTGCGATCAAGAACAACGGCCACAAGCGCCAGAGTCCTGCCCAGCTCCATCCGGGAAGCAAACCAAGATTGACCATCAGCCAGATAATCCCAAATCCGATGAGCAGCACCGGCCAAAATATCGATCGATATCTATCTGTATTATTCACTTTAAACCCTCCAATAATTTATTGACTTCTGGCAATGTTTATTCTGACTCGCTCTCAAGATCCTCATCCCCATGAACCGAGGGGATCTGCTCAACTTCGACGACCTCCCCCTCCTGGGAATCGACCGATTTCGACCCACCGAAGACACCGGTCTGCCGCAGGATGAGATATAACCCAAACAAGATGATCATCGCGGGCCAGAACAAGCGGCTGAATAGCGAATCGCCCAGGCGGAAGATCGCTTCGAAAACGAACCCCAGAACCACGAACATGACCAACCCGGCGCGTAAGAAGCCCTTGCCCTGCTTCCGCATTGAGTCGTCATCACCAACGCTGCCCATGATGAACATTCCGAGGCCGACTGCGGTCGGGAAGATCAGTGTCCAAACATACGCCCAACTGGCGTAATGACCTGTCAAAGCCTGGAAGAAGAAGATCAGCCCCACCGTGGTGAGGATGCTGGCGGGTATGGCAAAGCCCGCCGAATCGGCCCCACCCGACATCGTGATTCCGAAAAAGATGATCCCCGGCACCAGGATGAACAGCGGCCAGGCATACTGCCACACATTCACCTGAAAGAATTGACCGACAAGGAAAAGGACTCCCAGGGCGATCAGCAGTAAACCAAATATCAGACTTGCCCGATTCGTACGTTTATCAACCATGATTTACCTCCAGGCTGTATTCCAATCTCATAAGCGATTGCGCGCCGATTTTCACCATCACCATGATAGCAAAAGCCCGTGCTCTCGTCAGTCTATACGCACAGATACGAGCCGAGGTTGCAAGTAATGAGGTTACCCTTAATCAGGCAGCGTCTCAAGCAACCTCATCCGGCACTTTTAATCCGAGCAAAGCCATTTCTTCTTTGCGGAGGTCAAGCGATTTTCGTACAGAGACAACCGTGAAGACGGTGATCAACAGCCCGGCGATGAAGAGCACAAACGCGTCAAAGGCACTCGTAGGCGATCCCGGAATAGGCAAGATGGGGTTACCGAAGAAGAACACTGCGGAGTTCAACAGTATGGCAATGATACGCATCTCCGTCGGTCCCAGTTTAATGTATGAGATCCGGAACTCCCCTGTCACGAACGCCGTCACGTATGCGTAGATCGACATGAGCAGGTAGCCCGCCAACGCCAGGCCGGCATAATCAAGCTGAACGTAGGGTGAGAGACCCATACCCACAAAGATCACCACCTGGCTTCCCGCATCCACAAGGTGATCCACAAAGAATCCATATTTCGGTCGTTCTGCTTTGCGGTAGCGGGCGAGCGTGCCATCCATGCTATCGCCATACCAATTGATGATGAAGCCGGCACTCGCCAGCCAGAGGAATCCAGGGTGCAGATGGCTTAGAGCATATCCGACAAGAATAATTCCGGTTCCGACAATGCCAACCAGTGTCATCGTGTCCGAACCGATGCTCGCCGGTGTATGCGCGGCGATCCACAGCAAGATCGGTTTCTCCCACGATCCTAACAGGCTTTTGTTTACTCGTTTCTGTGAGTACACATCAGGCATAAAGCGCTCCTTTTCGAGGTCAAATTCCCTGAGCCAGAAGTTTCTCCCATCCCACTTTTTCCTTGCTTTCACTTAGTTTAACCCCATCGGGCTTCCTGGTTACTCCTGTCGATATGAACTAGAATCCCATTGCCGTGAGCAATTCGGCTTGCACATTCAGATAACTCACGCATAATGTCTCGAGAAATCATACGGCATTATCCAGGAGGCGGGTCAGTGCGAAAATATAACATGCTTGGTTTGCTGATCGTGGCGGCGTTCATCCTTGGCGCGTGCTCGGGTGGCACCTCCGGAAGCGTCGTCGGGGGACGAGAGAGCTGCCGCATCAATGGTGGCGTCGGATTTTGCGAGGGCAAATTTAACCGGCTAAACGGCACCTATGGGAAAGATATCGAAGATGATTTCATCTTCGGCGGCGATCAGGTCGAAGTTCGCGTCGAAGCCTCGGTCGAAAGCGGCACCATACGTATCTCGGTCGAGGCGCCTAACGGAGAAATTACAAGCATCGATGTGAGCCCGGATTCGCCTGGCACACTGATCGGCGTGGCGGAAGGCGAATTCGATGGCTTTGAGGTCACTTTTGAAGCAGTAGGAGAAGAAGCGACCGGGGTAGAGTACCGCATTGATTATCAGGCACGCTGAGGGAGGCCTGCGCGTTTCGCACACAAATTCACTGCACACATTCAGGGAGACCATCTTTTATGTCGTTTCTAAAGTCAATCCCTCCAGAGCAAGCCGAAGGTAAGGCCCAGGAACTGTTCGAGTCCGATCAGGAGAAAAAAGGCTACATCTCCAATTACACTCACCTCTTCAGCCTACGGCCAGAAGTGCTGACGGCCTGGCGGAATTTGCAGGACAGCATACGTCGTAATATGCGCCTGCGAAGGTATGAGCTAGCCACGTTGGCAGCTGCCCTGGAAATGAAATGCACGTATTGAACGATGGCGCACGGAGCGGTGCTCCGTAAGAACTTCTTCAATGAAGAAGAATTGACCGCCATCGTAGATGATTTCACCCAGGCCGGCCTGCCAGACGAAGAAGTCGCCGTCATGTCACTCGCCCAGAAGGTCGTGCGTTCGGCGCATTCTATCGCGCAGGAGGACATCGATAAACTGCGTTCGTTCGGGCTGAAAGATGAGGCGATCCTCGACGTCATTCTCGCGGCTGCCGCCCGTTGTTTCTTCGGTCACACTCTTGACGCCACTGGAACCCAGCCCGATGAAGCGTATCTCAAAGACCTCGATGGAGCGCTTCCCGAGGTCCTCGCCATCGGCCGGACCTGGTCGCTTCTCAACGGAGAATAGGCCCACGCAACATTAAATCCCCACCGTCTAGATGGATCCGCTGAGAAAAGGTACTGGGATAATGCATTTGGTTTATGGGGGATCACTTGAAGTCTTGGGGATGGAATCAAATTATGGCTAGAGCCTGGAGTTCGCGATGACCTCCAGCCTCGATCCAGTCCTTCAGTCGATATCGCCTCCAAAATTCGATGACGCATTGCTTCATCGAGGAACGCTTGTCGATCACATTCTCTCCTCATTGGACCGCAAACTAATCGCCATCATCGCCGCAGCCGGGTACGGTAAAACCTCCCTGCTTGCCGATTTTATTAAACACTCCGAGATCCCGATCGTCTTTCTTCGAATCTCTGAAGTCGACATAGATCCAGAGCAGCTGGCTCGCTTGCTTTCGGCTTCACTCCGACGTCGCTTCCGAAGACTGTCGGGAAGAATTGATGCCACATTCTCTGCTCCACAACACCCAATTGGCCTCGCGCGATCTCTCCACAGCATTCTCGATGAGCATGTCCCCGAACCTTTCGTCATCATGATTGATGACATCCATTACATCAATCGAAATGATCCGGTTCTGGAGTTTATGAATGCGCTTGTCCTCGAAGCCCATGACCGCATGACCTTCATCATCGCGGGGCGCAGCCTTCCTGAGATTGAATTGGGAAGGCTCGTCGTTGAAGGGCAGATGACAGGGATCGGTCCGGCTCAATTGGCATTTGACCGGGCTGAAATTCAGGCTCTCGTAAGAAACGAAGCTAATGAACCACTCAGCAATAACCAACTCGATCAGTTGTTAGCCGAGACCGGCGGGTGGATAGCTGGCCTGCGCCTTTCCGCTCTGCTCCGAAAAACGTCCCTGAAGGATGTCAGCCACGATCGGGATTTAATGTACGAATATCTGGCCAACGAGGTCTTTGCCGATCTACCTGAAGACATGCAGGAATTCATGGAGGGCGTTGCTGTCCTTCCTTTTATGGATCCAGACCTGTGTGATCGCTTACTCGGAATCGAAGATAGTAAGTCAAGGCTAGCCACATTGTTGCGACAGGGATTCTTTATCCATGGCGCTGGCGATGACATCACAAGTTACACCTTCCAGATATCTTTCCGTAATTTCCTGATTCAGCACCTGAACAAGAAGGATCCAAAGCGCTTAGAAACGCTGCGGATCCAAGCTGCCGAACTCTTAAAGGACATCGGGGCGGTCGAGCATGCCGTCAACTTATATTTCGACGCAGGTCAACTGGAATCCGGCGCGGCAATAATAAACGAATCCGCAGCCCAATTCCATCACACCGGACGGCTTCGTATCCTCCAGGAATGGGCTGGTCAACTTCGTGGACAAGTGCAACTGGCACCGGATCTTTTCCTGGCACTAGCTGCCATGCATATCGATCGAGGCGAGTTGGAGCAAGCCGATGCCGAGCTTGATCTGATCCGAAAGGTGATCGGACGACTGCCCCAAGGTGACCGAAAAGTAAATGCCGTCAGAGTAATGATCCTGCAAGGATGGATTCAGCTGCACAGATCCAACATCGAGGCAACGCTTGAAGTCGCAGCCGAACTTGATGAACTGCTCGACGGCAACTCCCCGCCTCAATACCGGGCCAGTCACCTTAGGATTAAAGGTCTTGCATATTATCGTGGCTCGATTTCGATATCAGAAGCCGAACGATTGATCTTGCAGGCTGTTTCCCTGATAGAAGAACAAAGCCTCGACAGCTATTTGCTTGCGCACACTCTCCAGGATCTTTGTGCGGTTCAAATGGAACTGGGAAAAGAGCACAATGTTTATCGCGCCAGCCAACGGGCTTATGATATTTTCAGAGAAGTTGGATCGCCAGACGATCTTGCCACTGCTCTAAATAACCTGGGCATGATCGAATACCTTACGGGAAGTTACGACGCAGCGCTGAAGAAATTTCAAGAGGGCCTCAAATACGCGCATCAGGCAAACAATCTGAATATCCAGGCGATTCTGTTCACGAGCCAGGCAGATCTTTTTAACGATGCCGGCGTAATCCAGGCTGCTGGTGAGCTCTATGACCATGCGCTCCGATCCGCGAGCAGCACGAACAAACCAAGACTCCACGGCTATATCTACAGTCGGGTGGCGGCTCTTCATCGTCGCAATGCTGCCTTTGATTCCGCCGAGGAGTGGCTGTCCCGCGCTGCGGAGCAATATTCTATAGGGGATAAGCCTATTGAATTCGTCATCGAAGAACTGGCCCTCAGATGCTACCGTAATCCTGAAACAACTATTTCCTACTTGAATGAATTGATTGAAAGATTCTCAGATGCGGGGAAGAATGGCCCCCTCGCCAAGACAATATTTCTTCAATCTGTGGCTCACCAACTCCTGGAAGACAGCGGTCTTGCAGAGGGTATCTTCTCGAGTTTGCTGCGGGGTGCCCTCGACAGGCATTCTCTGCAGTGGTTGGCAGCTGAGCTGTATCACCATCAAAATTTTTATGAACAATTAAAGAACAAACAATTCCCACATCCTCAATGGGTGGAGCTTGAACGAAGGATCGGTTATTTATCCGTAATTTCGGAAAATTGGACCCCTCCAGAGGGAAGGCAAGACCAAACAACGTCTCTAGTCCTGAACGCATTAGGGCAAAGTTTAGTAGAGAGAGCGGGTTTCCACTCGACTGATCTCGAACCGCTGCATCGTCGGTTGCTCTATTACCTCATGGAATTCGGTCCCGTCGATCGAGATGTGATCCTTGAAGATTTCTGGCCTGATTTTCCGCCAGGACGACAAACAGCGAGTTTATATACCGCATTGCATGGAATCAGGGCAGCTTTAGGTGATGATATTCTCGATACCCATGGATCGCTTTACCAGATCAACCCTGACCTTTCGATAGCTTATGACGCAGCCGAGTTTGAACGCCTGGTCACGTTGGCCGAGTCAATACCTATCGGCGATCCCCGGGGCTATTTTGCGCTCCGTGAAGCAATGCAGCTCTATGGGGGTGATTTTTTACCCGAGTTCACCCAGGATTGGATACTCCGACGCCGGCGAGGCCTGGAGATGCTACAGGTCGACGTTTTACGCCAGTTTTCCGAAGCGGCCTTTGCGAAGGGACGCCCTGAAGAAACCCGACGCGCACTGCAAGCCGCGCTGGAAATTGAGCCGCTGCATGACGGTTTGCATCATGAATACCTTCGCATCCTTGGCGCATTAGGCATGCGCAGTGAGATCGTTTCACACTATCAGCATTATTCCCGACTTCTGCGCGACGAACTGGGTCTGGATCCCCCCCTGAAGACACGCCAGTTGTATGCGGAACTGATCAAGTAAGCCCCACCCTCTCGCCCAACCCACATAGCACCGATCTTTCCCCTATGTCCTGAAGTCTATTTTCCTCCCTTAGATTTCCCTGAGGCGTATTTGCTACCTTAGCCATTGAACAACAATTTCTGAAAGGAGAGCGAGGCAGATGAAATCCCGTTGTCCATTTGCCACAGGTGGCACCGGCGGAGGCTAGCAGGTACTCAGTTTTATTTCATGAAGGTCCCATGGCAGCCCTAGGGGGGCGCTGCCATCTTTCTTATCTCAGGAGTATTTATGCGTAAACATGCAATCCATCAATTTCTAGGGCAAACGACACTCGATCCCAACATTGAGCGTGCGTATTACGAAGGATGTATCGCCAATGTCCTTTGGGACTTCAACCTTGAGCCAGATCTAATCCGTAATATTTCGACAATTCAGGCTGCATCATTTGATGAGTTTCTGTGTAAGGCCTTCTTCTCTGCAATTGGGAATCAACCAGAACCAGGGTCCGAAAAAAAAGTTCCCCATCCTCTGGATGGCCTGCATCCGTACACGAAGATTTTTCACAGTCAAGCAGCGTGAGAGACGTAAACTCTCTGCCCGCCATGGACTTTCACTTGGGTTAACAGGCTCCCGCTGAAAGCCAGATTTATTAGCCGGGCAATCGTGGAGACCAATTTATGCATAATCGACAAATGGAAATTGGCGTTCTCGTCGTTATTTTCATACTCCTGGCCGGGATAATCGCATCAAACCCTCAGGAGGTGTCGGCGCATCACGAGTTTCTCGGAACTGCCCCCATCCCTGCCTCCAATGTGAAGATCAACCTCGATCCTGCAAACCCCATCAATATCAAAAGCGTCTCGTTCCAAATGGCAAATTTCGTGAGCGAAGAGGCGCTCAATGGGCTGACCTTGGTCGTTTCCGCACAAGGGCAACATAAATACGAATGTGTGCAGCTCGAGGCCGAGTGGTTATGTACAACCAGCGATTCGCCAGCGATCGCATCGGTTGAGCAAATCTGGATTTTAAGCGCCTCATCAAAGTAAATACCCCAAGCAAAACCATCCATCAAAATTCGCACAAACAAGCCTCTTGAGACAACTGTGCTTGGTCCAGATCGTTGTGATATCCTCAATTAAATTGCACGGCGAAGGAGTGCTCGATGATCAAGGTCACGCCAACTCAGGGGAATCAGTATAAAGTAACCGTGAATAAGGGCACGGAAACCTCACACCTCGTCACAATCCGACCCGATGATTACGAAAGACTGACTGGCGGAGAATCTTCTCACGAAGACTTGCTGCAGGAATCATTTCTATTTCTTCTTGAGCGGGAATCGAACACGAGCATCCTGCGTGAATTCGACTTAATGACAATCCAACGTTATTTCCCTGACTACGAACGCGAGATTAAGTCACGCCTCGGTGCAGGCTAGCAAGCGCGACGAAAACGATCGGCTGCAGGATGCCCGGAAGTAAAGACTGATCGATGCCCGAAGAAGAACATGTTCAGATCCATCCTATACCGCTCAGGCTGTCAAACGCCTACCTGATCCAGGCTGGCCAGCAATCGCTGCTGGTGGACGCGGGTTCTCCGGGTGATTCGAGCCGTATTCTCGCGACGCTTGCCAATATTGGAGTTCAAAAGCTGGATTGGATCATCCTGACGCACGCCCACTTTGATCACGTCGGGTCAGCAGCCCAACTTCGCAGGGTTACTAACGCCAGAGTGTTGATCCAGGAGCAGGATGTTCCGTCATTGCTGAACGGGAAATCGGAGCTTGGTGAGGTTCGCGGCCGGGGTCGACTCAGCGCGTGGCTGCTCCCGCTCGCCGAACGGTTATTCCCGGTTGAACCCATCGAGCCAGATGCGGTTTTCAGTGACCGGTTTCATCTCCCGGATCTGAATATCACGATCACCACGATACACACTCCTGGTCATACGCTCGGATCATCCATTCTGCTCGTGAACGAGAGCCACTTGTTCGCCGGGGATCTGGTGTCGACGACCGGCGCGGCTCATCCCCAGCGATATTATGCTCAGGATTGGTCTGCGCTGGAGCGCAGCCTGCACTTCATTCAAGAACTGCGCCCTGCAAAGACTTTTCCCGGGCACGGGGCCAAACCAATCCACCTCGAAGCACTGCTGCAGCTGAGTATCTAAAAGCGAAAGCGTCGTCCGCGTGATCTCCCGCAAACGACGCTTCGATTGCATGCGTCTTATAGGCAATAAATGAATGGGGTTAGTGTTCCCCCAGCGACTCTACGTTTCCAAGACCCGAGACCGACTGTTCCAGTTCAGGATCACCATAGTAGCTGACGCTGCCCAATCCGGTGATATTCACATCCAGGCTGTCCGTCACCCACAACGTTGCGCTGCCCGCGCCGCTCAGGTTGATATCGGCAACCTGGCTCTCAAGGTCCCCCGCATCGTAAGCCCCCGCGCCACTCACGTTCACGTCCTGTTGCTGAGCCGTTCCCGAAATGGATATCGATCCAGCACCGCTGAGCGTTACGTCCAAGTTCTCAACCGTAATGTCCTGTACATCGATGTCTCCGAAGCCCGAAAGAAATACAGCCTCCAGGTCGGTCACCGTGATATGGAAGCGAATCGGTTCGGTCGGACGGATGATGTTTTCCCAACGATCCGTATCGAAGCTAATTTCCAATGTGCGGCCACGGACCCGCGTTTCGATCCTCGGCATGATATTGTCCTCTGCCTCGATGACCAGGCCCTCTTCATCGCCCTGGGCGATGATCACTCTGCCGATACCTTCAAAGGAAACACGGTCGAAATCAGAGACCGAGCGCTCTTCCTCGATGACTACCCCTGACCCCTCTTCATAGCGCACTGAAATCGTGCATGCAGCAGACAACAAGGTCAATATTCCAATAATTAGCAGTGATTTTCGCAGCATCTCAAGCCTCCAGACAGACGTTATCTACCAATCTTTACGCAGGGTGTTGGATTAAAGTTTCATCCCATTCAAGGATCTCAACTTGCCGCCTTTGATGAAACAGCAGCAATGCGAGAAATGGAGAGAAAAGAAACGCACCGCTTGAAGCGGTGCGCTTTACGGTTTCAAGTTGGTATTCGCTGGTTTATTTCCACTTGATCGTGCAGCCGACCGGACTGGTATTCTTCACTTCCGGTTCTCCACCAGTGAGCACAGCCTCTATGGCATCACGCATGTATGCCGCATTGACTGACCCAGGATCATCGTAGTTATCGTCGATGGCGCCATGATAGACGAGCTCTCGGTCCGAATCGAAGAGAAAGACCTCAGGGGTACGCTCGGCGCCATAAGCCTCCGCAACTTCCTGTGATTCATCACGCAGATAAGGGAAATTAAAGCTCTTTTCGTTAGCACGTGCCTTCATCGATTCGAAATCATCATCCGGATATTTTGATGCATCATTGGCATTGATTGCTACAAGCTGTACGCCTTTATCCTCGTAGTCGGCTTGTATCTGCACCATCCGGTCTTCCCAAGCTTGGACATAGGGACAGTGGTTGCAGCTAAAAATGACCGCTAACAACGAACTACCGTCAAAGCTGGCAAGTGAATACTCTTCACCATTCGTCGCCGGCAATGAAAAAGGTTTTGCTTTCTCGCCAATCGATAAAGCTGTCATGTTGAATACTCCTTGTCAATTCGATTTAAGTACGGGGCAATGCTTATATCTACGCTGTCTTTGCCATCTTCAGTGCTTCACGAATCATCTGCTCTGATGGCAGCGGTGAGATACGTCCATTTTCCAGCCGGAAGGCTCGACAGGTAAGCCCATAGTATGCATCTGAAGCGGGAGGGTCGATGTCACGGCCTTCGATACGGATCGTCGGCGAACCGACGAACTTCCATTCCTGAGCTTGCTGCTCGGTTTCAACTTTCCTCACCGAAATATCAGCCTCTATGCACTGCTCGTCGATCACCTTCTTTAGACGTTCCAACGCATCGTCGTGCGAGGGACAATCTTCATAGTATAGAAAATCAATCTTCACAGGTCCTCCCCTGATTATTCTATCAGGCAAGCACACTGCATGCGTCCACGCTACGTCGTTGGCATTATTCTCAATATATTCGGCGCGACCGTAATTCAGCTTTCTGCGTATTATTATGTACAATAGATTCGTGGTCAGAGTTTTTCATTTTCAAGATGGGAGTCTGCCAATGGAACAAGAAAAGGATAAGCAAACTTCAGAGCAGCAAGAGGGAAAAGGTGCCCTGAAGCAGCCTGAGGCTTCATACAGTGAGAAGCAGGAGAAAGAAGAAAAGGATCGCAGGGATCCGTTAGGCGCGATGTCCTCCGCTGCGTTCTTGATCTGGGCCGGCGTCGTTCTGCTCCTGAACA
>CBFDDM010000024.1:0-35027 GCA_965603565.1 uncultured Anaerolineales bacterium
CGCTCACAAATCAGGATGGAAATTATCCATATTATTATACATCCATACCTAAGTCTGGATACATCTACATCGCTCCGCTTATGTAAACGACTATCCAGGCAAACTCCCAACCCTCCTGCATTAAAGAAGAACGTTCGACATTGGCAATCGTATTGGTTAAAATTAGTATTGAGACTAAAATGGTCTCCATATCGAGACGGCTGCGGTGAACTTGTCAATCCTCCATTTTTATGACAGTGAATGAAAATCCGCACGGCATCCAGGCGAGGGAGTTTAAGACTCTTTCCATCGGGGATCCCAACGAACCGTAGTTTAACGGACTTCCGCATCCAGTCTTCGTCTCCAAGTAAAAAGATCTATCCGAGATACCATGCGAGGGAACTAGAGAGTGTAACCATGGCAAAACCGATCATCTTGACGATCGACGATGAAGCGCCGGTCCTGAACTCGATCGAACGCGACCTGCGCGCCCATTACGCAAAGGACTACCGCATCATGAAAGCCGGTTCGGGGGTGAAAGCCCTTGAAGCCGTCCACAAACTTAAGCAGCGCGATACGCCCGTTGCGCTCTTCCTTGCCGATCAGCGCATGCCTCAAATGAGCGGAACAGATTTCCTGGCTGAAGCTCAAGTGCTCTATCCGAACGCCCGGAAAGTCCTGCTGACTGCGTATGCTGACACCGAAGCGGCCATCCAGAGCATCAACAGCATCGGATTGGACCATTATTTAATGAAGCCCTGGGATCCACCCGAAGAAAATCTCTATCCGCTGCTTGATGACCTGCTCAGCGACTGGTGGGCTTCCGCTGAGATGCCTTACGACGGCATCCGCGTTGCTGGAACACTATGGTCGGCTGAATCACACCACCTCAAAGACTTCCTGGCCCGCAACCGCATTCCCTATAAGTGGATGGACATCGAGGTGAACCAGGAAGCGAAAGCGATGGTCGACGAGATCGAGCCGGACGGGACGACCGCGCTGCCAGTGGTCTTCTTCCCGGATGGATCCACGATGATTGCGCCGAGCAACCGGGAGATCGCTGATAAGGTCGGGCTTAAAACAGAAGCCTCTGAGCCTTTCTATGATCTGATCATTGTGGGGGCTGGTCCTGCTGGCCTCGGAGCAGCGGTCTACGGAGCTTCAGAGGGTTTCCGCACATTGATGATCGAACGCGAAGCCCCTGGCGGCCAGGCGGGCACAAGTTCGCGCATTGAAAATTACCTCGGCTTCCCAAAGGGCCTCAGCGGTGCGGACCTCGCCCGCCGAGCCACCGATCAAGCGATCCGCCTCGGCACTGAACTCCTGACGGCGCGCGAGGTCGAAACCGTGCGGGTTGAAGATCCTTATCGCTACATCTGCCTTAAGGATGGGACAGAAATCGGATGCAAGGCGCTGGTCATCGCCACCGGCGTGACCGTACGCGAACTGAATAAGCCCGGCATCGATCGATTGCAGAACGCCGGAATTTATTACGGGGCCACACTGACCGAAGCGGCAAACTATAAGGATGAAGTCGTGTTTGTCGTGGGAGGCGCGAATTCGGCTGGTCAAGGCGCGATGTATTTCTCACGCTATGCCAAAAAAGTGATCATGCTCGTGCGCAGCAGCTCCCTCGAAAAAAGCATGTCGGCTTATCTCATTGATCAGATCCACGCTAATGACAAGATCGAAGTCCGCACACGCACGGTCGTCGAATCGGTCTCCGGTGAGGAGATGCTTGAAGCGGTGACCATCCGGGATTTAAATGAGGACAAGACCAAAACGCTGGAGGGCAAGGCGATGTTCATCTTCATCGGTGCGGTACCCCACTCCGAATGCGTGAAAGGTGTCGTGGAGCGCGACCGACAGGGTTTCATATTGACCGGCATGAGTCACCTGTACCGCGACACGCAGCCCAAAAATTGGGCGCTGAATCGTGACCCCTTCCTGATGGAAACAAACATCCCCGGCATCTTTGCCGCCGGTGATGTACGCAAAGACGCCATTCGCCGGGTCGCCTCCGCCGTCGGAGACGGCGCAGCGACGATCAATTTCGTTCACCAGTATTTGCGGACAGTCTGATGCAGACATTCCTGCGCAGTGTGCCGTTGTTTTCCGAGTTGTCCGATCAAGATCTGCTGCGGATATGCAAAGATGTGGCCGAGGTCGACCTCGAAGAGGGCGAACTACTTTTTGAAGAAGGCGCGCATGGTGACCGCGCCTACGTGATCCAAAGTGGCGAACTCGAAATCTACAAGCAAAGCGGCACACGCGAGATCCTGCTGGCTAACCGTGGTCCCGGCGAGATCATCGGTGAAATCGCGCTTTTCGAAGACACTCGCCGGACGGCGAGCGTGCGCGCCGCCGAGCCAACCCACTTAATTGTGATCTCGCGCGAACAGCTGGATGAGCTCGTCAAGACCAGTCGGCATGTGGCCGAGAAACTCTTCTACACGGTTCTATCCCGCATGAAGAACATTCAGTCTCAACTCCGCCAGAGCGAGAAGATGGCCCAACTGGGCACGCTGACCGCCGGTGTGGCTCACGAACTCAACAATCCCGCCTCCGCCGTACGGCGTGGCTCGAGCCAATTGGAGAAGTTGTTCCAGGAATTGCGGGAGATCCAATCAGAATTCAACCAGATCGATTTCAATGAGGAGCAAGCCTCTGCTCACAGCAAACTGGAGTCATGGATCCAGGAACAGGCGACTAAACCGCCAGAAATGGACGTGCTCCTGCGGAGTGACATTCAGGATGAGATAGAGGCCGAATTAGAAGAACTTTCCATCGAGGATCCCTGGTCGATCTCACCCGATCTGGTGGACATGAGCATCTCGGCTGATCACTTAAGAGAGGGACTGGATCCGTTTGAACCGAAGCAGCGCGAGACGCTCCTGCGTTGGCTCTTGACCACAAGCTCCATTCAGCGACTGCTTTATGAGATCCATGCCGGTGCCGAGAGGATATCGAATATCGTCAGCGCCATGAAATCGTACGTATACCTGGATCAAGCACCTTCGCAAGAAGTCGATATCCACAAAGGTCTGGATGACACGCTGATCATCATGGCCACCAAAATCAAAGATAAGCCTGAGTTAAGCATCCAGAAAGAATATGATCCGGATTTGCCGACGATCTTCGGGTACGGAAGCGAATTAAACCAGGTCTGGACCAACCTGCTTGACAACGCCATCGATGCCGTCGAACCTGGTGGCACGATCGCGATCCGCACACGCGCTGAAGAGGACGATGTCGTCGTAGAAATCATCGATGATGGCAAAGGCATTCCTGCAGATATCCAGGATCGCGTCTTCGACGCGTTTTTCACGACCAAGCCACCTGGTGAGGGCACCGGGCTGGGACTGGACATCAGCTTCAACATCGTCACGTTCAAGCACAAGGGCGACATCAGTTTCACCTCCGAACCCGGGCACACCTGTTTCACTGTGCGGTTGCCCCGCGATTACACGAAGAGATAAAGCAATCAGCATGCAGGCGGATCCACGGGTCCGCCCCTACCTGTTCCGGCGGATATCCCCATGTAGCCACGGGTTTCAGCCCGTGCTGGTACGAAGCATTCGTGCTGTAGCTCCAACGGTTGGTCCTTTCCGCCGATGGATCCCAGCGCAGGCTCAAGCCTGCAGATACAGTCCCTCGCAAACAAAGGCTCGCCGGTTTCCCGGCGAGCCTTGTTCCTAGCGAACTCCCTTTCGGACCAAACCTGGGTCAATTTTCCGGCGCAGTGGAGTCATAGATCGCACCACCGTTTACGGCATCCAGGTCACCGCCTTGATCGTGGGGCACTATGCCCAGTTCGACTGTTGATGAGCAGGTTAGACCGTAGGGATCGGTAGCCGTAAAACTAATTTCATAGACTCGGCCGTTGCCATTGCCATCACGTTCAGCCCTAACTTCGGCGGTGTCGGTACCTACCCCGAAACCATCCGGGCTATTTTTATTCGTGCCCACGGGCTCATCCTGGAAGATGCTATCGATCGTGATCTGGAGCAGGTCTCCATCCGGATCGATGACGCCCATTATCGTTATTGGGTATAGATTCTTGTCCGGCGACCAGATCGTGACCTCGCTGGGATAGACTTCCGAGCAATCAGGCGCCTTGTTCAGAACGACTGTACCAACCGCTTTGGAGGATTGATACCGCACATCTGTAAGATCGAGCGTAGTCTGATTGTCATCCAGCGTCACAAAGCCGCCGAAGTAAGCTTTCAGGTCGTACTCACCAGCGGGAAGGTCCAAAGCCTCCAGCGGCGCCTCACCAAGGTAGTTCGTGATGACCGTCTGGCTGGTCGATTCGTTCGCACCGGAAACCACGAATACAACCGTCCTCTCACGAAGCAACCTGCCGGTTCCATCCGACAGTGTGGCTGTCGTCAGGCCAGCTTGACCAGGCGCCCCTATGGCATTAACTGGATCGAGCGTGATCGTCGTTGACTGGCTGGCTATCTCAATAGCCTGCGCGTCAAACGAAGCACCGTACAGCTCATCGCCGGCGAAAGTAACTTTCACTTCTCGTGTTCCATGTTCAGCGAAGATCGGAAGCGAAACACTTGCTGTCCCCGTTGAGTTGGTCAGCGCACGACGCTGCTGCGAGCCCAGTGAGAAGACGAGGACCTTTCCCTCCAGGCTCCCACCATCTGTTGTGGTCAGTCTGGCAGAGAAGGAGGCTTCTTCAGCGTATGTACCACTGGCATCCCCGCTCAAGACGACTTGCGTATCTGTCCCACCACCCAGTGCGGGATCGACATCCGGCGTGAAATACTGGCCGAAGTTGTAATCGCTGGAGACCATGCCTACACCGTTCACTGCAAAGACCATGTAGCGCAGATCCTGACCATCCATCCCGTTCAGATCCAGGTGCCCTGTCCACAGTGTCGAGTCCTGTAGATTTTGAACCAGGTCGAGCGGCAACCACTCACCCTCGAACTCACCGCTCACGCTCGTATAGACCACCCAGACCTCCTGGATGCCCGCGGAGGGATCGCCCACGACGCGCAGATTGAAGTCCACACCTATCCCTTCTGAAGTCGCGTCGATGCGCGTGAATGCCGGACCGGCAGCCAGACCTGGTCGATTGTTCCCTTCCTGCTTCAGATAGCTGCTGTAGTACAGACGGAAGTCCATACGAGAGTACTCCCGGAAGAATCCGGAATCACTGAGCGGGCCATCGGACTTGAACTGTGCCGGGTAGACGTTCAGAGTCGTGCCGCCACCGTCCGTCAGCGCTTCGAAATAGTTCACCGACCAGGAGACGATCGGGTAGAAAACATCGGAGAGGAAAGGGGCATGCGCGCCGCGCAGCTCAGTTGTCGCCGACCCGACTAAGGGGATCAAACTTCCGGTCGATTCATAGGTTCCACCGCGGAATCCCACCCCACGCAGCACCTTCCCTGAAACCCCGACCGGCACCTGATGGAGCGGAAGGACAGGCTCGGCAGTGTTGCTGACGATACCATCCTGGCCCGTAAGATAGCTGACCGTTTCATCTCTTTCGGAAACAATCCGATTCCCTGAACCATCATCGATGACCGCCTGGATTTTCTGCACTTCCGATTGGAGCTGCAAATCAGGACGAATCGTCATATCTGCGTACTTGAGTTCGAGCTTAAGACCCGGATCCTGGTTAAAGTTGGAAAGGTTGATATTGCTCGTGCTGGTACTGGCCGGTAAACGAGCTCCAGGCATGTCGAAGCTCAGCATCGGCAGACCGAAGATCGTCGCCTCCAGAACAGCCTTCTCGTGCAGCGGGCGCAGCTGCGGCGTCTCTGCGAGGTAGACGTGCTTCGCCCGGGTCAGCGCTTCGCCGATCGAGACCGGACCACTTCCCCGGCGCAGCTCCTGGCTGAAGAGTTGGTAAAGCCTTTCGCTGTACTCGATGATATCGGTGTCACCATACTGGTAGCCGGTGCCGCCGATCAGCGTGGCGCCCAGGCTGTTGAACGTCTGCGCCCAGTCTGGTTCGCGCGTGACGAACGGCACGCCGTGTTCATTGACGATGTTGTATCCGGAGTGGCAGCCGGCGCTGAAGACAAGCACGTTCTGCCACTGATCCGGCGACATCGCCGTGATGTCAGACGTGAGAAGCCGCGTGCTGTAATCTGCAGCCAGCGCGCTGCTGGCGCTGAAGTGTCCAGCCAAGAAGATCAGATCGTAGGGATTCCCATTGAGCAGATCCAACAGGTTGTCAGCGGACCATGACCGTGGATCCTGTGGCGAGATTGTCGCCGGGGTGATCAGCTCATCCGAGGGCGAATTGATACCTGCAGAAAGTTCGTCCGCAACAGCATTCGCAGCGTCTTCTAGGAAGTCATACCCGGTGACCAGTGAACCGGTCGGGGTGATGACACCACCATCGGTTGCCAAATAAGCATCCAGTATGGCGATGATATCTCCAGAGCCTTCCACCAGCCGGCCGACGGAAAGATCGGGAATCGGCAGTGAGCCGTACTTCCAGCTCAGCGTGCGGCTCGAGCCGTATTCATCCTGCCCGAGCACGTAGCTCAGCTTCAGGCTGGCCTGCGAACTGGTGCTGTCCTTCACCGGGGGCACGTAGTTGACCTCGTTTGCCAGGCCAGCTTGATCCGGATATCGATAAAAAGGGATCACATCATCGTTACCGACAATGACGACATACTCAAGATCAGGATTCTGTCCCCAGATCCGATCGACGATCTCCTTGATCTCACCTGCAACGATATTCTTTGCGGGTGGACACTCGAACTTATTATCAGCCTGGGTGTTTGCCGCATGGACACCTTCAAATCCCTGTTGGGCTCCTAAATCCAGCACCAACCCGCTGATTTCGGCGCGATCCGCAAACGTGCTCAACCTATCTTGCAATGCCAGGCGTTCGCTTTCCGATAAACCCATCCGCTCGAAATCAGCCAGGATGAGCGTGCGGTAATCATCGCCGGGTGCCACGAACGTTGATTCCACTCCCGTTTCACTGACACCGGCGCAAAGCTGAGATTGAACCTGCGCGGTCAGCTTGAAGGCTTGGTCGAGGTTGAACGCGCCGTTGCGGCCGCGCACACGGATGTAGAAATCACCGCTGTTGCTCCAGGTGTTGACGCGGATGCCTTCGGAGGTCGTGCCGCCGAAGGCGGAAACGCCGATCAGCGTGCTGCGCTGCGCAGCCGCAAACGCGCTCGGATCGGGCGTGAACACGTCGGGGGTAAAGACGTCCGGTGTGAACACATCGGGCGTGAACACATCCGGGGTGAACACGTCCGATGTGAACACGTCGGGCGTGAACACGTCCGGGGTAAAGACATCCGGCGTAAACACATCCGGCGTGAAGACATCTGGTGTGAATACGTCCGGTGTAAAGACATCGGGCGTGAACACATCCGGCGTGAACACGTCGGGGGTAAAAACATCCGGCGTGAATACATCGGGCGTGAACACGTCCGGCGCAAACTCGGCATTAAGCTCAACGAGATCTTCATTCGAATCTGCTTGAAGCATATCCAGGTACGCAGCCGCGATGTCCTTGTAGATGAATAGATCATAGTTAGCAGCCAGGTTGGTCAGTGTGACCGTGACCTTGCTGTTGGGTTCGACACTGATCTTGAACCATCGTGACTGCCCCTGTCGGTCAATAAATTGATCTACGGATATGCCTGAGTCTAGTTCAGTGATCCGCAGAGCGCGCGGCCAGCTGTCATTGCCGGCGCCGATAATGGCACAGTCAGAAAACTCGGAGGTGCTGCCCATCGCGTCCGTGGCGGTGGCGGTGAGGACTGCACGGTCTGAATCGACGGATCCAAGTTCCACACCGTAGAAGTACACATTCCCGTTCTCATCGGTCGTTACGAGCAGCGGGGATGAATCCATGTTGATGAATTCTGCACCTTCCCCGGCGCCGGAAGGATCACAGCTTGAATTCAGGAAAAACTCGATCTCAAATTCACTCTCGGGAACGCTGTTCATACGCCCATCCACATAGAGTGTGCCGTTGGATACATACGGACGGAACACGACGGGCGCGTTGACCATTTCGTTCGCACCTTCATCGGGATCAAGGACGTCGTTCACAGAAGGTCCCTCGGGGCCCAGGTCGATGCCGAGTCCTCCATTGTCATCGATGGCATTGGCCGTGATCGTATTTCCGACGCCGGTCACGACGCGCACGCCAGCCTCGCCGTTAGCCTTGATCGAGTTTGCGACGACGAGATTGCCGTCACCGGACTCGATGTTTACTCCAGAGCCACCGTTGGATGTCACGCTGTTGGAACGCACCTCGTTTTCGCCCGTGCTCGATAGCAAGATCCCGCTTCCGTCGAAACCCCGTACGGTGATATTGGAGACAATCGCAGAGCCGCTCTCAATCAGAAGGCCGTTCGCTTCGAGCCCGCCACCATCCAGGATGACCACCCCTGTTGGCTGCGATGCCCCTTCAATCGAAACCGGGTCCTGCACCGCCGGAAGTGCGGTGGTTGGTCGGATAACTTCAGCCACCCCGCCCTCAAGCGGCAGGTCGAACTGAATCTTATCGATCGATCCAGCGTCGTTCGGGCGGGTGTTTGCCGTCGTGATCGCTTCACGAAATGAACAATGATTGAAGGTACAAATGCCGTCATCCAGATCATCCCCGGTATTCACGCTGAACAGCGGGCCGACCTGGATTGGGTCCGGGTCCTCGTAGGATCCGGCATCGCATGCAGCCCCTCCGGGGCGCTCGGCGCCGCGCTGATCGAAAGGCTCTGGACATAGAGCCGCAGGCCCCACATCGATTGCCGGGCTGCCGGCAAGCAGCGCGTGTGTCTCGGATGTGCCACCGTTCAGCGCTAACGGCGCGAGCACGTCACTGAAAAGAAGGGCGGGATCGAGAAGCTCATCGCTCTCCACTCTCGGGCAATCCGTTCCATCGGCCAGCAGGTTGAAGCCTGCGCTGCTGCCGGCAGAAAGAGAGCAATCGAAGGCAACATCGTTTGACGGGTTGCCAAGCACGATGCTGTTGGAGAATTGAAGACCCTCACCAGGCCCGGCCAGACCGGCACCCGTCGGCGCTTCATTATCAACCATCGTCACAAACGAGACTACAGTCGATGCACCCGCGTCGTAGATTCCACCCCCTGCCAGAAGGCTCTGGTTGCCGCTGATCGTGCTGTTGACGACCATCAGCGCCGCACCAGGGGCGTTGTATATCGCGCCGCCCTCACCTTCCGCACTGTTGCCCGTGACAGTTACCTGGCGCAACGAAACCGTGGACTCGTTGAAAAGTGCGCCCCCTTGATCAGCTGTCGAAGCAGCCCGGAGTGTTACCCCTTGAAGAGAGACCTCCCCTTCGAGAACATGCAGTAAACGGTTGGCGAATCCGGGTGCAGCCTCGATTACGCTCAATCCCTGCCCCTCGGCAATGATCGTCACATCGCTGACGATATCCAGATCGCCAGTCGCAGAGGCGTCTTCTTTACCATTGTCCGAACGATCCAGAGCATAGATGCCGGGAGGCAGCACGATCGTGTCCGCTCCCGATCCGGCTGCGCACTCGCCATCATCTGGTCCGGAACGCTTATCTTCGTTAGCGGCCCGCACCGCCTCGCGCAGTGTGCACTCTCCATCGTTAGCAATGCGATCCACAAAGCTGTTCACGACGATCGTCGTCTCCGCCTGCCCGATCCCAACCGCCACCGCGAGCACGAGGACTCCCAGCAGTGCGATCACCACGATGCGCAGCATGCTGGCTGGTCTAGACCTTCGAATAGCAAAAATAGTCACGATAATTTCTCCTTTGGCGCCTAATTTTGACTTTCCGTTACCACCAAATTGCCCACATTAATTTTTGGGGTCCCCACACAACACCAGATCAAGCTTAAAGTTGACGAACCCCTCTAATTCGCCGCACAAAACTCATGCATCGCATCGACATTTAGCGAATCTGGAACCAGCTCGCCAGAGCGATCCACACTGCGATTGAGAGGATATGCATCGACTGATCCACCATGATGCGTGTGATGTCGGCTGAGTATCCTTCGCTGGTCTGCCGGTAGACACGCTGCCACCAGTTCAACGGGACACGCGTGTCGATCAATGCATGCACGATGCCCAAGACCGCGCCCCCAACCCAACCGAGAGCAAGACCCAGGAAAAGTGCGTTAATGGCTGCGTGGACCCAGGCGGCGGGGTGCTTCAAGCTGGTCTTGTTAGCTGCCATCCAATCGTTCTGAAAGATCCAATCGGCAGCAAGGTGGGCGACGAGCGCCCGTTCAAATGCGGATAATGAAATCAAATCCTCACCCTCTCCTCATCGTCTGCAAGTTAAACATCATTCAATATTGGCGTGCGCAGAAACCAGACCTACGCCGAGATTGTCGAGTGCCGTTGTGACAGGGTGCTCGGGGAACTCGAGCGCAAACAGGCTGCGACTTCCGAGCGCCATCATCGAATCTGAATGAGGCAGCATCGCCGCCACCTTGCTGTCGTAAGCTGACTCGACTTGAGACCTGACTTCTGCAAAGTTGAAGACGGGCGGTATTTTGTTCACAACCAGTTTCATCTGTGGCACTTCGAGCCGCCGGGCAATATCGACTGTCACCCCGGTGCCCTGATAATCCTGATGATCGGGTCGCAGCACGACGACGAGTGCATCGGATATGGCGATCGAAAGTAAAGTCTCTTCATTGAGTCCGGGATGAGTGTCGATAATAAGCAAATCCAGTTCGAGCGCAGCGCATGCACGTTGGAATCCATCGCTCAGCAATCCTGGATCGAATCCCTCTCGCAAAATGCGGGTGATCTCACCGGCTTTGACGCTGGAAGGGATCAGAAAGACACGTCCACCGCCCTCTCCGCTGACCCCGGGGGTGACATCATACGCAGCCTGCTCGATCTCGCATTGCCCCCACAGGTAGTCGTTGAGCGAATAGGATTCCTGCGGCGGCTCCCAGGCGAACAGCACATGGATCCCCGGCGACTGAATATCCGTATCCACGACACCTACCCGCGCGCCACGCCTGGCGATAAGCGCCGCAAGATTAGCGGTGATATTGGATTTTCCAGTCCCGCCGCGATAGGAATGAACCGATAAAATCTGTGCTTCAGTCATCTGGATGTCGACCGTTCTGTGCGTTGGGTGAGCTCTTCGAGCTGCTTAAAGAATTCCGAATCCACCAGATCATCTACCTCTTCATTTTTCTTCGCATCATCGATGTAGATCATGAACGCATTTAACTGATTCCTGAGCTCTTCTTCACGCGCTTTGAGGTCCTTGACCATCTTGAAAAACGCATCCAGGAACTCATTAGCGCGATCAACCCCGTGGCCACCTTCCGATTCAGAGCTGCCCTGGGCACCCATGATCTCCTTGATTGCCGAATCGTAGTTTCCTGTGGCGATTTTCTCGCTCCAAGCCACGGCTTGCTGCAGGTAAGCTGCGGAGAATCGAAGCCGGCCGCTCAAGTTGGTCATCACGCGCAAAGCCAGATCGGGCTGATGAGTAGCGATCGTGAGAAAATCTTCGCGTTTCAGCTGTAAAAGATCGGTCGGCTCTGTCGCCACCACACCAGCCGAGCGCGGTTTTTGATCGATCATCGACATCTCGCCGACGATCTCGCCTGTTCCGAAGGTATTCAGGATCAAATCCTGGTCGCGGATACCCTCCGCAATAATCTTGACGCGCCCACGCTTTATGATGTAAAGCGCGTCGCCGGGATCACCCTGCCGAAAGAGCACTTCGTCCCTTGCCAGCTGCACCCGGCCAACCCTCTCCCGGAGCTGGAGCAGGATCTCCTCCGGCACACCTTGCAGCAGTGGGATCATGCCTAAATCAAACGAATTGCGGTTCTCACCCATAAGCAGCTTTTCGCCCCGTGACAAATCCTGTGGATCGCGATGATCGTTCACGCTTCACGCCGCACCACCATGAACGTGACGTCATCGAACTGGTCCGCACCGGCCGTATGCGCCTCTACGGAAGATCCCAGCTTCGTCATCATCGCTTCCGCCGATCCAGCACTTTCATTAACGATGCGCTCGACATTCTCCTGTCCGAAAAACCGTCGTTCAGTGTCCATCGCGTCGGGCAAACCGTCGGTGTAAGCGAGCAGCAACCCACCTGGTCGAATGGCAACTGTCTCAATTCGGAATGACATACCCGGCATCAGACCGACTGCCGGACCGGTGCTTGAAAGACGCTGCAGCTGCTCCCCAGGGTTTAGCAGCAGGGCAGCGTGCTGGCCCCCATTGATATACATAAGCTGTCCGGATTTGGGATCCAGCATTCCCAGGAACATCGTGGCGAACATACTGGTCTCGCCGTGGTTCTTGGCAATGTAATCGTTGGTCTGCTGCACGGTGGATTTCAGCGCAGCTGTCCCCGCCGAAAGCATCGATCTGCGCCGGTCGAGCGCACTGCTTCCAGATTTTTCTCCAGCGTCATCCGAAAGGACATCCATCCAGCTCAGTGTGTATGGCTGGTCAGCGAAAGCCCGTATAAGGCTTCTGAAGAGACCCATGAATAGCGCCGCGCCAACGCCCTTGTCGCAGACATCGGCGACGACGAGGCCGACCTTCTTGGTCGTGTTGAGCTTGAACACGTCAAAGAAGTCGCCTGACACCATGCGTGCTGCCTGGAAATAGTTCGCGATTTGCCAGCCTTCAATTTCAGGCAGCTCTTTTGGCAGGAAGCTCGCCTGAATATCGCGACCGATTTCGAGATCTCGTTCCGCCGTTTGTTTGGCTTCGATAAGGACCTGATCTGAGCGGGCGCGCTCGCTGGAATCTCGAAGCATGCATGCAAATATATCTTCGCTTTCGCCTTTTGCCTCGATGGACGCGATCGTGCCTTCAACGATCCACTGCGTTCCCACCTTGTCCTTCAGCACGACACCCGTGAGTTGCTGCGGGCCGCCCCCTTCGCACGCACTCTGAAAAGCATTTGCAAATGTTCCGATTTGATCGGCCGCTAATACCCGGCGCAAATGCTGGCCGGTAACCTCATCTTCTGGATACCCCAGCAAACTGCTGAAATTTCGGTTCACCCTGGTGATGAGACCATCCTGACTGGTTTCAAAATAGAGGTATCCTAATTCTGTTATCCGATCTATTGATAATTCCAAGTTACGACCAATACCCTTCTTCGACAGATTCACCTGTCGCCCGTAATGCAGCCCGGATTCACCATGCTCCGCCCTCGGGCAGGCCGGGAGACTGACGAGCTATCAGCCTTTTCAGATAATCGATGTGCAGCCGAGTCGCCCGGGCACCTTCTTCAATGATTTGATCGACATCATCACCGATGAAGGTTCCGATATCCTGGTTAAAAGTGGGGATGATCGGGATCACCTCGGCATGATGCGCCAGGTTATAGAACGCGAAGGACGACTTCAAGATGTTGTTCATATAGATTGTGTTGAAGTGGGCCGTGACCGAACTATAGGAACGCATTCTTTTCCTGGTCTGCAATTCAAAACCCATTGCCAGGATGATGTCGGCACCCTGTTTTATGGCGACGTCTACAGGAAGAGGGTTTGAAACGGCCCCATCGACGAGCAGCTGTCCATCGACTTCCCAGGGCGAGAAGATCATCGGTATGGCGATGCTTGCTCGCACCGCTTCGATCAATTTCCCGTCCGATAGGACGACGGTATTGCCACTGTAAAGATCGGTCGTGACGACTTTGAGCGGAACGTCAAGCTCATCGAAGGTGGTGTCTCCGAAAACTCGCTTTATGCGGTCCATCGCGACAACATCGTCGACCAGGCCTGAATGCTCCGTGAAACGCGCTTCACCGCGCATGACTGCCCTGAGGTTGGAGGTGTATCCAGCCATCAATTCGCTGGTCCAGAACTCCTTAGAGCGCTGTTCACCATCCTGCACCCGATCGCCCATCGCCAGCACGCCGGCATAAATGCTGCCGGCGCTGCAGCCAACGATCATGGAAATTTCGATAGCATGTTCTTTCAGCACCTGTCGCAGCCCGAGCGCAGCAGCGCACATCACACCTCCTGATCCAATGACCAGAGCGATCCGTCCAGTGTTCGCATTCTCAACCATCTGCTGACTATCCATGAGCAAAATCCGCCAAACCAGCCTAGCCGCCGTCGAAGCTCGCTACAGCTGCGTCGACGTCGTCAAAGATCTGGACGATGCTGGCAAATCCGCTCATGTCTAGCAGCGAGCGGACCCCTTCACTCGGCGCAGCCAACCGAAAATCCCCGCCGGCGCTCCGGCATGCCTTCAACGTGCTCAAGATAGTCCGCAGGCCGGCGCTGCTCATATAATCAACCTCTGACAAATCGCCGACAATGCGTGTGTGTCCGCCTGCGATCGCAGCATCCAGCACACCTACCAGCTCGTCGATGGTCAAGGCATCGACGCTGCCCGATATTGAAACGATCGAGGTCTCTCCCTGCTGTTTATCACTTACATTCACTTTGTCCATCTCCTGGGGTCTGCAATGCTGTGTTATCGATTCAAATACTTTGTGAGCCTCAAGTGGTTCCCGGCCGGTGTGGCTTCGTAATCGACTTCATCCATCGCCTCGTAAATGATGTAAAGTCCAAATCCACCCACTCGATCGCCTCCTAATGCCTCAGCGACATCCGGCTTTGCCGGCGGTGCTGGCTCGAATGAATGACCGAAATCGGTGAGCGTGATTTCGACAGAATCCCCGACGCGCTCTATATCGAGCAAGATCGAACCGGGGTTCATGCCTTCATAGCCGTGCGTGATGATGTTCGTGCAGGCTTCATCGACACACAGGAGCAAATGGTAGGTCAACTTTTCTGAGAACCCTTGTTTGTCGCTGAACTGCTTGACCCTTTCCCGAATTCTTGCCAGGGACTCAAGCTCTGCGGCGAACGCAAACGATGCCATCACAGGTCCCGGATCCCTGCTCTTGTAAGCGGACAGTGATGGTCCATGGAATTACAGAGCATGCTCAATATTCCAATCCCGGGGCGGTGTTCACCCCCGATTGCAATCCGAGCCGCTTGACCATCCTGAGACCATCCCAACGGGCATCGATCGCTTCGAGAATACCGTCATGAATCGCCCACGCCCTACCCCGCACCGATTCTGCCTGCCCATCCTGACGAAATTGTGTGCTCCCATCCAGCGCCTTGTGCAGCTTGCCGCCGGTTTGGAATTCACGCTGGATTTCATCCATGAGTTGATGGCCGCGGACGTAAGCAAAGCCACGTCGCTCGAACAGCCATGCCGACGCATAGGTTAAAGGCTCGAGGAAAAATGCTTCCTGGCCGAGCGTCGATAAGAAGACTTCCAACTGATTGAGCACAAGCTTCGACACGCCCAGACCTTTACGCGTCTGACCGGGCGCGAGGCCAGCCTGCATCGCCTTGAATTCCTGCTCGTGGTGCCGATGCACGGTGCCAAACAATGTGGCGTTGCCCTCTTCATCAAAGTCTGTTCTGAAATAATCACCCTCGGGATCTCCCAAAATCAGTAAATTCAAGTCGATCCCCTGGAAGATGTTGTCCTGCAGTTCGAGTGAGAAAAAGGGGTCATGGGCGGTCACCTGTGCAGCGATCGAGAGGTTCACAACACCAGAGCCTTCATCTGCCCGAAGCGAGATCTTCGGTCCGCCATTTAGGCTTCGCCAGCTAACAGGCGAGATCTCGAGCCTGGCTAACAAGCCCGGTGGAAGCAGAGATCGAAAAACTCTGCGCTTGGCATTTACTGGCAATTCGTTGATCTGCCGGATGGCGATGGGAAGCGTTGCGTCCCTGGAAAGTTCGCGAACCGATATACCCCCGGGCTCGACCGGTACTTGCGGTGATTCACGGCTCACACGAAGATTTCGGAACATCAGTTACTTACCTTTGCTTCGCTCAAATCGTGGCCACTTTTTCGCTCTTGCTGCTCATGCGAGTGTTCAAGCAATCGCAGTGCATCCTCGATCGCCGTTTCCATTGAAAGCGCGCTCCCGATCTCGTCCTCACCCTGGATATCAGCCTCGGAAAGCGCCGCGCATGCAGGCTTAAGTATTTGATCCAGTTTCACCTGTTCAGCGCTCGATCTCGGCGCGCCGATCCGTTCCCGGAGGGCGTTCGCCGCAGCCGAGAGTCTTACTGCAGCCAGTGGTTTGGACTGCATCGCAGCCCAACTGCCGATGTCTTCGAGCAGGTACGCAATTGCCCAGAGATCCCCCAGGTCCCGATTGGTGAGCAAGCTCTCCTTGTACATATGGGCGGCATTGTGAAAATCCCCTTGAGCTCGGGCTACATTGGCCAGATTGTTGAGACAATTGGCGATCGCCCAGCGGTCCCCAACCTCGCGCTGCAGGACCAAAGATTCCTCAAGGTAGGTTCGCGCCTGTTGAAGATCACCACGGTCGACGGTTAAATTGCCAAGATTATTCAGTGAAATGGCGATCAAGCGCGGGTCACTCAGTTCGCGGCGGATCTCCAGCGCTCTTTGCTGATACTCGAGTGATCGCTCATAGTCCCCCTCCATGCGAGCGACAACGCCCATGTTGTTGTACAGGTTGGCGATGTTCTCTAGATCAACGAGCTCACTCCGGATTGCCAGGCTGAGCTCATAACGCTGCCGGGCTTTGGCGTACTCGCCTTGCTGTGCTGCCAGTGTCCCCTGGTAATGAAGTACCTGACCGATCCCCTCTTGATCATCGATCTGGGAGAAAGTATGCGTGGCCAGATCCCACCAACTGACGGCCTCGTCGTAAAGCCCTTGCTTACGAAAAAACTCACCCAACTCCGCCTGAAAGCGAGCCTGCTCTTTCAGACCACCCGATTCTCCCGCTTTCTCAATCGCTTCCAGGTAGAAATCCTGGGCTTCATCCCACTCACCGATAAGCTCTTTGGTGTGTGCCAGATTACCGAGCACCTCAACGCGATCGCCGCTATCGAGCAGATTAAGAACGCTCAGGTAGTACTCAATTGCCGCGTCGTTAGCGTACCTTTCCTGAGCCGCCCGCCCTGCAAGCAGAAGGTAGGTCCGCTTTTTCTCCTCGTTCTCACTCAAGCCGTAGTGATGTGCAAGGAAATCGAGGTATTGATCGAGAGTTTCCTTGTACGCTTCCTCGATATATCGTCCGAGCTTTTCATGCAGTGTAGCCCGGGTGGCAAACGGCAGGCTATCGTAGGTGACCTCGTGAGTGATGATATGTTTGAAAAGATATGTGAGTTCTGGTTCTGGTTTATCGAATTGTGTCAGCTCCAGACGGTTTAACTGCTCCAGATCCCACCGGATTTGTTCGGAGGGCAACGCATCCCGAAATGCGCCAGTGAGCCATGTCTCACGGAAAATGCGACCGATCACGCTCGCAAGACGAAGGGTGACTCTCTGGTTTTCATCCAACTGGTCGATACGGCTCAAGATCAGGCTGGCAAGCGACGATGGGAGCGCGATGTCGTCTATGCCGCTCTCATCACGGGGGTCCAACCCCCTGTCTTTCAGGTAATTGAGCAGTTCTTCGACATAAAATGGGTTGCCCTGAGCCTTTTCTGTGACCTGGCTGATCAGTTCACCTTGAATGCTCGTGCCCTCACCATAAAGTTGCCCGACCTTCAAGTCGAGCAGCGCGCGCGCTTCCTCGGAGCTAAACTCAGAGAGCTGCAGTTCCTCAAAGTGTGAAAGCTCAACCAGGCTGAGTTTCTCACTGATCCCCGGGTTCTCATCCCGATATGTCAACAGGATCATCACCGGCAGATTTACGCTGGCACGTGCTAGAGCCTTGAGTAAATCGGCTGAGAGCTCATCGATCCACTGTACATCATCCAGAAAAAGCAGCAGCGGCTGGTTACCTGTTTCTGCGCGCAGCAGAGAGATGAGCAGCGCTTCAAGAGAACTCTTCCTGATTTTGGCGTCAAAACCCATTGTGAGTTCGTTGTCTTCGATCGGAAGATTTAGAACGGCGCTCAACAGTGGCAGTCGTTTACTTAAACGTGGATCCGTATCGGCAATCTTTGCTTCCAGCCAGCTGACCGCCTGCTCCGGTTGTTGGACATCATCAATTTTGAGCAGCGAGCGCCAGATCGAGCGCCAGACCAAATAACTGGATTGGGTTCCGTATGATGGGCACTCGCTGGAATAAATCTCAAAACCTTCTCGGCGCGCGGACCCCAACAACTCGAATGCAAGCCGAGTCTTGCCCATACCCGCAGGTGCGGTAATCCCGATCACACTTCCCTGCCGACCCCGCGCCGCAGAGAGCTTTTTCTGCATCCTTTCCATCTCAGCGAGGCGTCCGACCATGGGTAGTGCATAGTGCCGCGTGGAAACCTCCGGAGAAGACTTCAAGCTTCGCCTGGGCTGGAACACCCGGATGGTTCCCTTTTTTCCCTTGGCCTCAACCTCTGGCATCGCCTCCCAATCGAAGGGCTGCTCTGCGAATTTCACCGCTGACTCTGTGACAAGAATCTCGCCAGGGCCTGCAGCCTGCATGAGCCGGGCAGCGACGTTGACCTCGTCCCCAAGAACCCCGTATGTTCGACGCGCGCTGCTTCCGTACGCGCCCGTGCGCATCAGCCCATGACTGACCCCTATGTGAACAGGACCGACAAACTGAGAGGATATCTCCTGAATATCTAGAGCAGCAGCTACGGCACGGTCGACGTCGTCCTCGTGCGCCATCGGCGCGCCAAAGGCTGCGTAAGCATAGCTACCCTTATCGCCCATTGTGAGCTGGATAAGATTTCCACCATATCGCTGGACGACCTGTTGAACAGCCTGGATGTAGCTATCCAATCGCTCAGGGGCATCATCTTGCGTGTCGAATTGGAAGCCTCCGAAGCTGAAAAACAGCGCCACGGCAGGACGCAATTCCGCCAGGAATTCTCCCTGACCATTTTTCAACCTTGCGTACACATCCTGCTGAACCCAGGGTTCCAGTTCATGATCGCGTGGCAGCTCCAGTTCGCCGACGGTGCTGCCAATGTCACCCGGGAGCACCGTTGCCGCCTCGATGACGGCAAAGCGCATTTGTGATTGGGAGTCTCTTCGTTCGGCGAGGATGTTGACCCGACCGCTGAATTCCATCGTCAGCGAGAGAGGCAGGATGATCTCACCGCGATCAGCCTGGTGCTCGGCGTTCGCCAGTTCATCGAGCACGGATCCCGCCAACACATCGAAGAGTTGGATTTTCGGATCTCCCACAACAAATCGACGGGCGCGGCCTACCGTGATTGCAATCTTGATGGCCAGCTCGACGATCGAACCTGCCGGGGTCTCCACCTGTTGGAATTCGACCATACCATCCTGCATAGCCTGGGCGCAGGTGATCGCCCGTCCGCCATCATCGCCAGGAAGCCAGCATGTGATCGCGTCCCCACTGAAACCGATAACGCTGCCACCGTGTCGGTGCAGCGTTAGAATAAGTGTTTCGTAAACCAGGTTGAGTTGGCGGGTGACCTCTTCGGCCCCTCTGCGCCGGCCTAACTCCTCGACCAGCGTCTCGGCGAGCGCAGTCGAACCGGAGATGTCAGCAAACAAGACCGCGCCCGAGTCATGTGTCGGCGCTCGTTCGCTGAGCGTGCCCGTCCTGCGGCGATCAAGCGCCACATAAGGCGCCAGTGCTGTAACCAGCAGCTGAGTTTCGGTTTTTTGATCCGTCAATGAAGTCATAGACCCACTGGGTTGACTCTTTAAAGGGCGAAATCCCTCGATAGGTCAGACAACCACTGCAACCCTGTGTTTCCGCTCGAATCCCCCACACAGGGTTGATGACTGTGAACTATATAAACTAATATTACCGTAATTGTCTTTATTATGGAAGAACAGAGCTCAATAAAGCTAGATGCCCACAGAATGCTTCCTCTTGAACTCTCGCCATAGCCCGATATAATTCACTTTTGGACCATACTGGTCCAAATTTAATGTGAGCACATAACGGAGGAGATCGATGTTGTCATCTAGTCATTCACGATGGGGGCTTCCCCTGATCGCGGCCGTTCTTGCACTGGTAATCTCAGGATGCGCCCCTTCCCCGAGCGACGTGCCTGCGCCTGCGCCGACGCCAACCGTACCACCCGCAGATGAGGGCTCTCAAGAGGAACAGGGCCCAGTTGAAGGCGAAACGGGTGGAGCGGCTGACGATGAGGGCGCACTGCCGCTCCCGGCAGGCGCATGCGCCAACAGCCTGTTCCCATTGGAACTCGGCAATCAGTGGGTCTATGCGGTCGACCCGCCTGATACGTTGCTGGAAGCTTCGGAGCCAGATCCATCCGATTTCGACACGTTTACCTGGACGGTTGTAGATGTGGCTGAGTCGCAAGCCACACTGGAGATCAGCTCTGAGGAGCCTTCATTCACGGCCACCTACACGGTAGAGTGCGAGGATGGAGCCATACTCACGTTCCCTTCTGTCTCGCTCGACCTGGCATTCGGTGGCGGTGAATTCGGCACCGCGGATCTTGAATATGCACGTGGATCCGGCTTTTTCCTGCCGAGCGTGGAAACGCTCGAGGCGAATAACTGGGACTACAACTGGCAAACCGAACTTTTGCTCTCTGGTGAGATCCGTACGGTGATCGACGACACCCAGGAATTCGTGGCCTCAATGCAGGAAAGCCCTCTGGTCTTCGATTGGTCAACCGCCGGAATTGGTGATGACGCCTTTGAAACCATTGATGTTATCGCGGGTGAATTCGAAGCCCTGAAGTTGGACCTTACCAGCGAGATGGCGTTCAACATTGACATGGCCGGCTCAAGCTTCACCGCAGAATTCACCACCGCCGAGAGCCAATGGTATGCACCCGGTGTCGGCTTGCTGCAAACCGTCACTAAATCTGCCCAAATAGACCTCTCCGGGATGTCGCTTCCTGTTGCAGAGGGAGAGGGTGATGTCAGCCTGATGCTGATCGAGTTTCGAACCGGAGTCAACTAAGCATCTAGTCCCAAAAGACCAAACAAAAAGCCGTTCCTCCGGGAACGGCTTTTTACTTCCAACCCACTTGGAGAACAATTACATCCCACTTCGCTCACCGGCGATGTACGATTCGAGCTGCTCGATGATGAATTCCTTGTCGGCGATGATCTCCTTGACCAGGTCGCCGATCGAGACCACCCCGATGACCTGATCATCTTCGATGACCGGTAGGTGGCGCAGCCGGCGCTCGGTCATGATCGCCAACGCCTGCTCAATTGTCCGCTCGGGTTCAACCACGACGACCTTATCGGTCATGATCTCGCGCACCGGCGTCTTCATCGAGGTCTTGCCCTTTAAAGCCACCTTGCGGGCGTAGTCACGCTCGGAGATGATGCCGACGAGTTCTTCGCCTTGAATGACCAAAAGAGCGCCGATGTCGCGTTCATCGAGAAGCCTGAGCGCGTCGTAGACGGTCGCATCCGGCGGCACGGACCACACTTCGTGCCCTTTCTTATCAAGTAAAAGTCGGATCATAGCCATGCCGTCCTCCTTGGCGAGAGGGAAACGAGACATTATTAGTCTACAATAGAATGAGCTTTCTAGACAATTTCCGACTCCTGCCATCTGTTGAAGCGAAATAAAAAGCGCCGCGCAGTGTGCGCGGCGCTCTAATCTCGGATCTGCGCCAACCTAGTGAGACCCGTGTTCGCCGTGAACGTGACCGTGATTAAGTTCCTCCTCGGTCGCTTCACGGACCTCAACCACCTCGACATCGAACTGCAGCGTCTCGCCTGCAAGCGGATGGTTGGCATCGAAGGTGACTTCCTCACCTTGCACGTCTTTGATCGTGATGATGCGCGTCTGACCGCTCAATTGGGCGCTGAACTGCATCCCGACCTGGATCTCATCGACGCCCTGAAACGCATCCTGGTTCACCACCTGGACCAATGAATCACTGCGTTGACCATAAGCTTGCTCCGGCGGAATCACAGTCGTGAAAGTGTCACCCACTTCTTTGCCTTCCATCTCTTCTTCGAGGCCAGGGATGATGTTGCTGTGACCGTGGAGGTAATGCAACGGAGCATCTTCGTCCGAATGGTCCAGCACAGCACCTTCTTCGTTTTTCAGCGTGTAATGAAAACCGACAACCCTATTTTCTTCAATAGTCATAAATTCTGCTCCTTATTTATGCATCAAACCATATGATGCGCGATCCTAAAACAGGTTTTCGGCACCATCAGCAGCGAGCTGCCCTATTGCTAATTAATTTGATTCTATCAGCATCCGATTGGTCTTGAAGGATGGAGGGACATTCAAAAGGATCCGGTTAGGGTATTTCAGCTCCGGGAATGGTCTCGAACGTCTCCAGGATCGCTATCAACACCGGCAGCGTTTCGCCGCGGTACTGTTGATAGGCCTCTTCGGATTGGGTATATGCACCAACCTCGATACGCAAGCCGGAGGGTAATTCGATCCGCAGGGCTTCATCATGGTCGGGTCCTTCTAGATTGATGAGTTTCTTCCCTTCCAGAACATATTCTTGCCCCTCGATCAAGACTGATTCTGTTCGGGATTCATAGCTCCATCCAGGTGCACCGGGTCCCAAACGCTGACAGAAATTGTACTGGTTAACGAAATTCTCTGGGGAATCGATCCAGATATACCCTTCACCAAGGATAACCTGGGCACACAGGTTCGGTCCCATCTCTCGGATAATTATCGGCATGTACTCCCGATACGTCATACCCTCCGGAATGTCGCTAATCTCAATCGAGGAGATGCCATGCTCGATGACATCGACATCAAATGGGTACTCAAATCGATAGCCGTAGCGTGAATTCGTGTAAGTCAACCATTTACCTGTCGGTGAGTCCGGTTTCGGAACGCGTCCACCGGCCCGGAGTTGTCCGTCGATGTGCTCCAAAGTGGCCGATCCGGTCCAGGTGAAGAAGGTAGTCGGATTCCAGACTCCAACGTCAACCGCATCGGAGGGGTCAGCCGCATCCCAGTCGAACAGACGGAATTTCCAGTCCCCGGAGACGAGGTCGCCCTCCATCGTATCCGGATCACGCGAACCTATGCGGAACCCACCATCCCACTCCAGATCATTGATCGGAGCGCGCTGGGGGTGCTGCCCGGCTACATATGTCACCACCTGTCGGAAGATCGTTTCATAGGTTTCTTCGGGGGTCATCGTCGGTGTCTTTGTCGCCGAACGAATTGCTGGCGAAGGATCTGGTGGTTCGGTCGTAGTCGCTTGCGCTTGCAGCTCTTCAGGCTCGAAGCTCGATATCAAGGTCGAAGAGCATGCCGAGATGAGCAGAGTCGTCCCTAGCAGCAACGGCGCGACAGTCCATGTACGGCTCACCGGCGGTTGACGGTTGTGGATCCTCGCCCGTGTGAAAAGGATGTAAAGACCTGCAAAGTAGAGTATTAGCGTGAGGATAAAGTAGGCATGGACCATGATTGCACTCCCATCTCTGAGCAGGACATCAACATCGTTGATCCGATCAGGGTTTGGGCGGTAGTTGTATGCAGAATTGATCAATGGCGAGAAGACGCCGATGATGACCAGGTTGAGCCAGATCCAGCGCCGACGAAACGACAGCTGCATGCATAATACGAAGAAGATCAGGAACGTCAGGAGATCGAGCAGATAAGGCGCACCGGTGGTGAATAAATTATGGGGGCCATCCCAGCGAACGTAGCCCCAGTAACCTTCCGTTGGGAGGAAAACGAATTCCTCGATCACACCTCCGAAAGCGATTGCAGCTAAAGCGTGCCCGGTCTCATGCCGGAAGGTGCCGATCACCTGGTAGATCGGATATGCAAACACCCACAGCAGATTTTTCCAGAACATGAATTACCGCCGGCTCGTGTCAGGGGATTATTCTAGATTCGATCTGTGTAGAAAGCGAAGCCTAGAGGCGCAGTGCAGCAAGAGGTTTTCAAATGGAGACGACGTCGAGTCAATGATTTAACCAGCAGCATGACTGGCTGAGCTTTAGCTTGCCAGTTCTCGTGGAATACGATCTGACATAATCGCCGCAACGCTATAAATACGGATCCGAGGGTTTATTTCTCGTCGCGCGTATCTGTACGCCAGAATCGGGTGCGCCAGACCAGCTCCCTGATCCAATGGACCGCCAGATCGAGCCATTCCCTCAACGACGGTTCTTCTTGCTTCAGTTCCGTACTGGATTGGCTCTGGCTGGAGCGCACTAAATCGCCTGAACTCTTACCATTAACTGGACGAGTATCAAACATCTCTTTCGAACTCAGTCGATTCCTTGAGCGTTTTTCTTCTGATTTCTCCATAGTGAGTATATAGATTGCAAGTTTGAAGCCAAAACTATCCGATAAGCGCTGCCGGCAGATTGAGTCTGAGCACGCGACCGGTCGGCCTTAGAACAGGATATAAAAATCGCCCCCTGCCATGGCAGAGGGCTCATTTGAAAAAGGCGATAGGAAATCTCGTTTCATTCAACCGGAGCGACGATGAATTCCCCACTGTAGCCGGAGAGCACTTCTACCGGCGTTTGTTCTCTAAACTCGATCCGGACGATGCTTCCATCCTGGTCGACGATGACTTCAACGGCGTGTTCGTCGTCCATGGAGGCAAAGACGATGTTGTAGTAACCTGCGGGCCACCATGATTCCTCGAACCCGCCACTGATCGGCTGTACAGCGTACAACCCCTCGATATTGAAATCGACCAGCGCAGCCAGGTCTTCTTGAGCCGCAAATTCGGTCGCCCTGTATAACCGGTAGGGGAAAACCACCAACTCCGTTCCCTGCGGGGTGCCTTCCGGACATTGTGGCGGTCCGACTTCGAAATCTTCATTGACACAAGCCGCGGAAATCATCTCTAACGTTTCCAGACGATCTGTTTGCTCGCCAGCCAGGAAAGCTTCAATGACTCCGTCTACCGCAGGCACACCCGTGCGCACAGTGTCGGCATGAACCTTGACTTCAATTTCAGCAACGTTATCCGCCACCAGCTCCCAGTCTTCACTTCCCAGCGACCAAACGATCGCTCGACCGAACTGATTCAAATCACTCAGATTGGTAAGATCTCGCAACAGCACGCTTTCGCCGTATTCCCACCACCCGATCAGCTGAAGATCGAGAGCGCGACCATCAATTTCGATGCTGTAAGCATCTTCGACCGTACGCATATCTTCAGAGAATTGATAGACCCACACACCCATTGGGCCCATGCCCTCCGTCTGGCCAACCACGCTGTTATAAGGCTCAGACCAGAGACTCAGCATCGGATGTGGAAGGTATTCAATCGAGATTGAGTCGGCCTTTTCTACCTGATACGTTCCGGAACCATCTAGAGGCACGACCGCAAATGCCGATTCGGGAGAGGCAAAGGTAAGGATGAGCGCATCCTGGCCCTGCGCCCAGATCGGCTGGTCGCCATGCCAGCCGCCCACGGACGGTGGCGCCTCAGAGATCCTGGCCACCGACCTATCCTCGATCGAAATCACGAAGACACCTGTGCACTCTTCCGCAGGAGAACTGCTCTCGGTGTAATCACGCGCCTCATACGCTATCTTGTTCCCATCAGGAGACCAGGAGAAACTATGCGATGTACAGGACGCGAGCACATCCAGATTACCCTGCCCATCGACGAGCGCCAGATCAAACCGATCCGTCCCGGTGTCGTAAACAACAGCCGCGAGTTTGTCCGAACCTGCTTCCGCGGAAAGAGCCGGAGAAAAAACGGCGCGACCGACATTATCGGCTAACAGCTGCCGATCCTGCCCGGAGGCGTAGTCATAGACCCACAAATCGGAAACAGAAACATTGGAACCCTCAGCTGCGTGCCAGAATTCAGATCCGTAGGCGACGCGACCGCTGACCGGGCTGTAATCGTAGAATATTTCGAAGGACACCGGACTTTTCGAAAATCCAACAATACCCTCCTGCACCATGAGCACATCGTCCGATTCATAGAGCCCGGCACCGTAAGGCATCCAGAACATATCCGGTCCAGGGCCATCCACATCCACCGGGGGAGTGGTCTGTTCTGCAAGCGTTGGTTCGGGTTCTGATGTGGGGGTTAGAGCTGGCGCCGAGCCGACTTTCTGGGTCGCGTTGGGTTCTACGCCCACCTGAACGACGCCACATGCGGTAAGCAGGAAAGCAGCGATAAACAGTAGACCTACCCGGCTGCCGTGACTGCGGTCGATGAATGGGCGCTCACGTTCAATCGAAAGCAAATCCAACAACCAGGACTTAAAGCGAATCCACTTGATACGGACACTAAATGGTATTCTCATACGTTCACCTCACCTAGAGATATATTATAGACAGATACCGACCAGTTCGGCACTTCATTCTTCAGTAGCAGTATGCACATCCCTGGTTGCAGCATCATTGCGGCGAGGTTCTGCTTTTGCTACGAGCTGTTACAAATCCGTGACTTGACATTCTTGGAAGAATCACAAAGGGCGCCGGTTTGAATCGGCGCCCTTAGCGGAAAAGTAATCTTTGTGTGGTTACGACACGACGATCTATACAGGTGCGAGCGTCCCCACCCAGATTTGCCACGCGAGCACTGTCTTAGCCGTAAGGCTGAGAATGATGTAGACACGTTCACCGAAGAGGTAATCCGCCCAGCGTCCGACCTTCTTATACTGCAGCACCATGTTGACTGCGAAAATATTGAAGAAGACAAAGAGCGTCGGGATGATGGCGTAGACGAAATCCGGCGGTTTTGCATCCGAGGAGTTGATAGAACCCAGGAAGTAGACCGCGATCACGATCCATGGGATCAAACCGGCGATCGAACCGTAGATGAATGAAGTCCAGTTGGTCCGCTGCGTGTACTGGTTGTGATACTCCATCATGATCCCGAACAGGTTCATCGTTGCGTTGATGCCGAACAGCAAGATCAATGCGCCAAGATCCCAGATGCCGGTCAGCATCCCGATCAGCACGATCATCAGCGATGAGCTGAAGGCATATTCGTAGAAGCGGATCGGATTCATGCCCTTCTTAAGGTTGACAACATAGCGGTTGTACCCGATCGTCGCCAGGTAGAAGTGGGCCAACGCTGAAATCAACAAGAATGCCGCCACCGCCGGTCCGAAGCGCAGCTCATAGAGCAGCTCGGGGTTGGGTGCCAGGGTGAAAGTCTCCGTGTTGAACGTCAGGAAGTTCGTGAATATCGGGTAGGTGGTGTCATTGCTGACGATGATCATGAAAACGCCCTGCACGAGGTGCAGGAAGCCCATGATCACGTTGAAACGGCGCAGGCTGCTGAATTTCTGCGTTCGCTCCGGGTTGTTCTCCCCTATGGTTTTCTCGTTTTGCATCTTAGACTCCTGTTCTGCCTATCAGTGTGTTGGTAAAAATCTCGCAAGCACGTCCATTATACATTTTGTCAAATATTTGTCAAGTGTATATCGATATATTTGTTCTCGCGTCATTCTGGCATTCGCCATCGTGAGATCGAATAAAATGGTTCGAACCCACCCCACCACCCCGGGGTTAATCGTGACAAGGATTTCTGATGAAAGAGCGACCATGGATCAAACTGCTGGTTTTAATGACTTCAGCAAGCTTGATCGAAACCGTTTTCTATAGCCAGTTGTTGGCTTTCACACCGCTGTACCTGCCCCAGCTGGGGGTCATGGATCCCGAGCGCATCCTGCTGCTGGTAGGCTTGATCACTGCGGCTTCAAACGGCGTGGGTATCCCGTTCTTGCCTCTCTGGGGAGCGCTCGCAGACCGCTACGCACGAAAACCGATTATCCTGCGCTCATATCTCGTGCTGCTGCTATCTGCAGCGATGGCGTTTTTTACGAGGAGTCTGTGGATGTTTTTCCTGGCGCGCAGCCTCACCGGTTTTGCACTCGGAAACAGTGGTTTGATGATGACCAGCCTTGCCGAACGTGTGCCCGCGAACCGCATCGGATTGGCATTTTCGATCATGAACAGCGCTGCTCCGATCGGTGCCTTCCTGGGCCCGCTGACCGGTGGATGGATTTTTGACCTGTATGGTTTCCGCACGCTGTTAGCGATCAACGTGATTGTGCTCACGCTCGTGACCCTTGCGCTGGCATTTGGCTACGAGGACGAGTACAGCGGCGATGCAAAGCGAGAAGGATCCATTGCACAAATGGCATGGCAATCGCTGCGACTGATCTGGGACAGCCGGCGCCTGCGGGCACTTTTCCCCGCCCTGTTTCTACTTTTCGGCGGCTGGATGCTGGCATTCACATATATCCCGCTCGTGATCGGCGAGCTATACCGGGGACCCGAACAGGGTGCGATCATCGGTGTGGTCATCGGCGCTAGCGGCCTGACAACACTCGTGCTGGCCCCGCTGCTTGGCGCTTTAAGCGACCGGCATGGCAGCTGGCGGGTGCTATTCGTCGGTTCAGCGATCGCGCTGATCCTCTGGCCGCTGCCCTTCTGGATCAGAGAGTTGATCCCCTTCGCCGTGCTGTGGTCCATTTTGAATGGGGTCGTATCGGCGGTTTTCGCCCTCTCTTTTACAGTCTTATCGGGCTCAACCCAGACGGCGATACGCGGTCGGGTGATGTCCTTCGCCTACATGCCTGTCAATGTCGGTTTTATGGTTGGCGCGGCCGTCGGGACCCGCATCACCCAAGCGAGTTTGTTTAACATCTTTCCCGCAGCTGCGCTGTTCACCCTCTTTGGGATTCTGCTGCTCCGCATCGCCCATCGACACCCGGGGGAACAAAGAGAACATGCCCCAGCCGGAGAAAGCTGAGGCATTTGAAATTCGATCTGGGAATTTACCCGCTGCTCATTCTCGATATTGCTTCGTGAGTTGATCGAGGTAATCGATCTCCGCTTCGGTAAGTTTAAAGTTCAGGACCCCGCCCGCCTCCTCGGCTTGCGACACGCTGGACGCACCCGGGATCACAACAACCACCTCGCCCTGGATCTGTATCAACCAGTTTAAGGCCACCTGCGATGTCGACACACCGTGGGATCCGGCGATTGAGTCGAGTGTTTCGATCAGCTCGCGGGTATCATCGATCTTCCTCCGCAAATAGAGGCGTCGGCCAACCGGTGTATTCGCAAGCACCTCCGGATCGCGGTGAAACTTGCCGGTCAGCAGCCCGCGCGCCAATGGAGAATAGGCCACGATCGTGATGCCCAATTCACGGGCTGCTTCGAGCACGCCGTTGGTCTCGATCTCCCGGTTGAGCAAGCTGTACTCCATCTGGTTGGCGGCAAGCGGAATGCCGCGAGCTTGCAGCGCACGCTGAGCCCGGCGCATACGTTCCTCATCAAAATTACTCACCCCGACGGTGCCGATATCGCCCGCTTCGACGAGATCAGCCATGACGTCCATCTCCGCCTCGGGAGATGAAAAGCTGCTCGTATTGTGAACGTAGTAAAGGTCAATGCTGTATGGGTCAAGAAAACGCTTGCGAACATCGATCGTCTTGCGTATGCTGTCGGCGGTGCGCAGCAGCGGCATCCACTTCGTAGCCACATGCACCTCGCGATCTCCTTTACCGGCCGCTGCGAGGCCGCTTGCCAGCCCCTGCTCCGATCGCCCTCGCCCATACATCTCAGCGGTATCGAACCAGTTGATGCCACCATCCAACGCAGCCCGGACAATAGCATGCATTTCCTGGCGGTCCATATCGTCAAAGATAAAGCGCCAGATCCCGGTCGTCCCGGCAAACTGCATCACCCCCAGACCCACCGGCGTGACCTGCAGGCCTGTCCGCCCCAATGCCCTCATCCCAAATCTATTCGTCATCATGCCCCCGATCAGCGAGATTGCTCTTCCTATACAGTGTATCCACAGGCTTTCGATCTGTGAGGAATGTTATCTGACGCTTCCGAGATATCTGACCTGTCAGAGCGCTCCACCTCTAGTCTCCTAAAGCCAGGCTCACTCCGTGCTCAAGCGCGTTGTTGCACCACCGTCCACAATCAGCGCACTGCCGGTCACGAACGAAGAATGTTCTTCGTCAGCCAGAAAGTATATCGCCGCAGCGATTTCATCCGGTTCCCCGACGCGGCCCATCACCGTGCGTGCCCCCAGATCTCTCAGACGATTTTCCACACCATCACCCGCCACGTGTCCCCTACCTAACCCGCTGCGCAGCATCTCTGTATCGACAGCTCCGGGGAGGATGGCGTTCACACGAATATGATCATCGGCGAGCTCGATCGCCAGAGCCCTTGTAAGCGCCAGCAAACCACCTTTGCTGGCCGCATAGGCTGCGATGCTCGCCGAGGTCGCCACGGCGTGGACGGAGCTGACGTTGACGACCGCCGCTCGTTCAGCCGCTTTGAGCAGTTCGTAGCCATAGCGTATCGTCAGGAACGCAGGCCTCAGGTTGGATGCCATGGTGATATCCCACTCTTCGACCTCCATCTCCGTGATCGGCTTGCTGATCTGAACGGCAGCATTATTGACCAGGGCATGGAGCGCATCGGTTTGCTCACCGAGCCAGTTGAATAGTGCTTGAACCTCATCAGGTACCGAAACATCGCAGCGAAAGAACCCGATCTCATCTATATCCGGTCTGATTTCACGCCGATCCGTGGCAAAGGTCTTCCAACCCATCTTATGAAAGTGTGCTGCCGTGGCCGCACCAATCCCACCAGCGGAGCCGGTTATAAGAACAGAACGCGCCATGCGAGCCTCCTTCAAATCACATCGTTTACTTCAGCGGCAAGTATAGCCTGCATGGATGAAGCTGGAAAAATTCATTCTCCGCACCCGACCAATTTCATCTTCCTGCGGCTTGCTCTCGGTATGCGTCGCGAATGCATTCCAGCAACTCGAGGTTGATCGCATAATAGGCTTCCCACGCGACACGTTCTCGTTCGAACACTGCCTGCATGGACTGGAGGTATTCAGCCATCTTCTCGCGGGCCTGGCGAGATTCGTAAGGCGTGCTGACCGAGAATTCTGCCATTGCCTCGCTGGCCTGAGTCAATTCCTCCAGAGCGTCTGCAGCCCGTTCCCGTAAGTGCGCACATGGGTCCTGCATCAATCGCCTCGTTTCAATCTTTTAGCATCCAGCTGTTTGTGCATGCTGGCGAGCAATTTTCAACTCCAATGCTACCCGATCTTCCACGGCACCTGCAATACATCAGGCTAACATCCTTGATCAACAGATTGCGATCCCCGGCTCGAAGAATGAAATGGAAAGTGAAGCATCGGACTCGTTTTAGATCTTCACTAGAGAGATCCATTAATAGAAATGCCTGGGATCCTTCACAAATCAGACCCGTACTGATAAGATTCTATTTATACGACCTCGAACGCCTCGGCATTCCGTCGCCGGGGTCTTTGTTTGTCTATTGATGTGCTGGTTATAGGTAAAAGCAAAAATGAAGCAAGATCACATTCGTAATATCGCCATCATCGCCCACGTCGACCATGGTAAAACGACGCTGATCGACGGGATGCTCAAACAGGCACGCATCTTCCGCGAAAATCAACAGGTCGCGGAGCGTGTCCTGGACTCCAACGACATCGAACGGGAGCGCGGGATCACGATCCTGGCCAAGAACACCGCCATCTCACTTTATGACGACCGTTTGGGCGCTGATGTCAAAATCAATATCGTCGACACCCCCGGGCATGCAGATTTCGGCGGTGAAGTCGAGCGCGTGCTGAATATGGTCGACGGTGTGCTGCTGCTCGTCGATGCTGCCGAGGGGCCTATGCCGCAAACACGGTTTGTACTAAAGCATGCGCTCGCGCTTGGGCATCGAGCTGTAGTTGTGATCAATAAAGTCGATCGCAAAGGTGCCGATCCGGTCCGAGCGCTCAACCTGACCTTTGATCTTTTCATCCAGCTCGGAGCCAGTGACGAGCAGGCGGATTTTCCGGTGATCTACACGAACGCCGTTGCCGGCCGTGCCGGCGAGACGACCGACCTGGGTGATGATCTGCAGCCGCTCTTTGAAGCAATCCTGCGCCACCTGCCCGCACCACAAGGCGATGTCCACAGTCCGTTCCAGATGCTTGTAACTTCGATCGGTTACGACTCGTACCGCGGCGCGACCGCGACCGGCCGAATTTCCGCCGGACGCATCTCCCGCGAGATGCCGATCACTCGAATCAAACCTTCCGGCGAAACGCTCGATGATATCGCCCAATATCTCTACGCTTTTGACGGACTTGATAAGCGAGAGATCGAAACCGCTGAAGCCGGCGAGATCGTCGTGATCGCAGGCCTCGACGACGTCGCCATCGGCGAGACGGTCGCAGACAATGAATCGCCTCGAGCCCTTCCTTCTATCCACGTCGAAGAGCCGACCGTCCGGATGACGTTTGGCGTTAACAGCTCACCATTCCAGGGCCGCGAAGGAACATGGAGTACTTCCCGCAAACTGCGCGAACGCTTGTTCAATGAACTGCGAACGAATGTCGCCCTGCGTGTTGAGGAGACTGAATCTGCCGAGCAGTTTATCGTCTCCGGACGAGGCGAACTCCACCTGGCGGTGTTGATGGAAAACATGCGCCGGGAAGGTTTTGAGTTTGAAGTCTCACGTCCGGAGGTCATCATGCATTCTACGGACGGCGGCGTGTATGAGCCGTACGAAGAGGTCTATATCGAGACCTCGCGCGCTGCGCTCGGCACCGTCGTCGAGATCCTAGGCAGCCGCCAAGGGCAAATGCTCGACATGCATGACGAAGGCGAGGAGAGCGTCCGGCTTCGTTATCTGGTCCCAACGCGCGGATTGCTTGGGTTCCGTCATCGCTTCCTGACGGCCACACGTGGCGCCGGCTTCTTGCACAGCGTCTTTCACGACTATTTGCCGCTTTCCGATGGAAGCATCACGCGCTCGCAGGGATCGCTGGTCGCATGGGAGCCCGGGATCACAACGACATATGGGTTGAAAAATGCAGAAGAGCGCGGCCATCTCTTTGTCGGTCCGGGGGTTGAGGTCTACGAAGGCATGGTTATCGGCGAGCATCAGCGGCCGGGCGATCTGGTCCTGAACGTATGCAAGAAACGTCATGTCACCAATCACAGGGCTTCATTTAAAGAGATCGATGAGCGGCTGACGCCTCCACGCCAGATGAGCCTCGATGAGGCTATCGAGTACCTCGGCGAGGATGAACTGCTCGAGATCACTCCGAAGAGCCTGCGTATTCGCAAGCGAATGCTTGACACGCGCCAGCGCGAAAAAGTTGTCAAGCGCACGAAGGAAGCGTTGAGCGCCTGAGTTGTCCTGCGAGTCACCAGAAAGCAAAAGCGCCGCTCATGATGGGCGGCGCTTAAGTTTCAGATCGATAAACCTACATCAAGCTGCGTGACCCGTTTGGCAGGTAGCTTCCTACAGCTTGCAATAATTCCTCGAGCGAAAATGGTTTGGCGATGAAGCCATTTGCGCCAGCCTTGAGTGCCGCCTGCTTGTCGGCTTCTTGAGCTTTCGCGCTGACGATATGGATCGGCAGATCATCCTGCTCGGAATGCTCACGCAGCCATTTGAGCAGCGTTAGCCCATCTATTTCAGGCATCATGACGTCGAGAAGGATAAGGCTGGGCCTGGTTTGTTGAAATATCTCGAGCGCTTCCCCTGCGTTTCCAGCGATCACGACTTCAAAGCCGTGCTTCTTCAATGCTTCCCCGATCACCTTGGCATAAGCAATTTCATCATCAATCAGGAGCACTAGTGGTTTTGTCATGTTTTGCCCTCATAAGAAGATAAGTTCGGACCCATTTAGGATAACGGAAGATCGTGATTTTTGTTTCAAGTCCTGGATGGGACGCTGTTCCTAGTATAGACTCACAGTCTGCTCTGAATCCTTTCGGTCTCCTTACGAAAAAAACCTGCGATTGCAGGGGTTTCATCATCAATCGGCAGCGGCCTCTGAGGCTCTGCTCTTTGCGGATTTTTGCATCGGTGTGACCGCCCGCCAGAAGCCAATGAACATGATTATTGCGCCCAGCAGTTCGCTGATGTATAGCGCTCCGCTGACGCCCATCCGGCTGAACGTGCCACCGAACGCTGGCAGCATCGCGCCCGCGGCGATCAGCAAATTGCCGATAGTGCGGTGAAGCAGGACCCGCTTCCGCCAGAACAGCCAGGCCGAGTAGGCCGCGCCGCCGACAAGCGTAACCGTGCCGTAGATATTGAAAAATGGGGTGAGCGAGCGCACGCCCGGTGTCACGATAGCATGACCACTCATCTCGCTGCCGGTATGCAGACTCGTTGTCATTAGCGATGGGTCGAGTTCCGCACCGAACACTCTGATTGCACCATAAATGGAGCCCAGGGCGAGTAGGATCATGAAAGCGTGCGCCCAGCGTCTCTTCGCGAGCAGGTAGACCGTCCCCTGCCCCAACCATGCCGCGACCAGGATCGCTCCAAACAAATACCATAGCCGGAAGACAAGCGGATTCCACCCGAAGAGACCATAGTACCCTTCCGTAAAACCACCGACGCCATAGAAGATCATGCCGATCCCCCAGAGAAGCAGATGGTTGCCTTTTCGGTTCACATAACGCTTGAGGACGAAAAATGCGAATATGAAGCTGATTAAACTCGAGGTGAACGGCAGGATCGTGTTTGTGAACTCCACGTTAAACCCTCCTCAACGACGTTGACGTCTGTGCTATACCGGGAAGAAACCTAACGCGACGAGCAGTGCGACGACTAGAAGAGCAAAGATCATGATGCCTATCAGCGCTACCAGAACCGGCACGGCACGCTCCCAGAACGGTGGGTAGCTCCGTGTCTCGCCCCTGCTGTCTTTCTCTCGATCAATACTCACGCTCACCATCCCCGCTTGTGAATTCTCGCGCAGGCTGACCCCAGTTTAATCCACGAAGATATTCTGCGGGACTAAAGTAGCAGAAGATTCATGAAACATTAATAACCGGAGGAAATGCCTGCGGGGAATCAAACGCCGGCAGCGACGATCATCGCTGCCGGCGCGAAGTGCATCATCGATCAGATTTGATTATCTTTCTTGAGAGCTGTCATCATCTCTCGATGAAGGACGGCTCATAAATTGGCGAGCCAAGATGAACGCTCCGGCCAGGATAATCAGTATGGGGACGACATAGCCAAACAGCTGGCCCGTCATCAGAAAGATGACACCCATCAGTGCCATTATGCCGCCCGGGATCAAGGGCCACCACTCAGAGGGGTTGCTGACATAGACGACCAGGAATGGCAAGGCGATGCTCAAGAAGATGTAGGCAGGGATCAGCGTGTCGCGTAAAACCCGAGCATCGATCAAGCCAACCATGAGACCAAC
>CBFDDM010000025.1:0-34212 GCA_965603565.1 uncultured Anaerolineales bacterium
GATGTCGGCCCGGCGGATGCTGCGGGCCGCTCGGGTAAAGCCGTAAAACTCGACATCATCTTTCATCTTGGCCACCTTGCGGACACCGGCGGTGTCGATAATGACGTATTGTTTGCCGTCTTTTTCAGCCCGAGCATGGGCATATTCTCGGCGCTCATAACCGGTGTGCTCGCTGGTTATATTGCGCCGCGCGGCCTGGAAATGGCACTGTACATCGCCTTCGGTGGCATTCTGGCGACATTGATGATCGGTCGGGCGGAACGGTTGGGCTCGTTCATCTGGGCAGGGATCGCTGCCTCGGTTGGCTCTGCTGTGATAATTGTGATATTCCGACTCCCCGATCCAGCCACAGACCTGGTCGGTAAGGTGTCTCTGCTCGGTGCGTCCGTCACGAGCGGGATCCTGTCCGCAAGCCTGGGATTCGGTTTGCTGCTCGGAATCGGAAATGCTATCGGCATCACTACCAACTTGCAGCTGATCGAGCTATCCCGTCCTGATCATCCACTGCTTCAGCAGATTTTGCGTAACGCACCAGGAACGTATCAGCACAGTCTGCAGGTAGCCAATCTCGCTGAGCAAGCTGCGCGGGCGATCAATGCCAATCCGCTGCTGACGCGCGTTGGCGCGCTCTACCATGATCTCGGCAAAGCGCAGCGACCACAGTACTTTATCGAGAACCAGGTCGCCGGGCAGAATGTCCATGATCAGCTCGATCCGAAGACCAGTGCAGATCTCATCCTGGGTCACGTGCGAGAAGGGCAAGATCTAGCTCGAAAATATCGCATCCCCGAGACCATCCGCGCCTTCATCACGGAGCACCACGGCACGCTCGAGACGACGTATCAATATAACGAAGCACTCGAGGCCGCCGGTGGTGACGAATCGGTGTTGGACCGACGAGATTTCCGCTACCCAGGACCACGCCCCCGATCGCGCGAGACCGCACTGCTCATGCTCGCTGACGGAGTTGAAGCAGCTGCCCGGGCTGAGACCCCCCAGGATGAACAATCCATCGACGATCTTGTCCGATGGGTCATTGAGGATCGTATGTCCAAAGGGCAGCTCGACCGGACCAATTTGACGCTCAAGGATCTGGATACGATTCGCAAATCGTTTGTATCCACACTCAAGAATATTTATCATCCTAGAGTCCGCTATCCCAACGCAACCATAAAAGAGCCGGAAACACAGCCGGTTGCGCCCGCAGAGGATGTATCTCCCCTTCCCTCCGAGCAAGCATGATGTACTCGATCGAGGTTCGATCCGATCCGCCCTGGCCCGAATTCGAGCCCGCATTGGTTAAATCGGCTGCCATGACGCTCGAACATCTTTCCGCAGAACCCGGTGCGTTGACCGTCGTGCTGACCGAGGCAAGTTCAATCCGCGATTTTAACCGGACGTTCGCAGGAGAGGATCATGCGACGGATGTGCTCTCATTTATCGATGGCACGCCAGACCCGGACAGCGGACAACGTTATTATGGTGATGTGATCATCGCTGTGGACATCGCTCAGGAGCAAGCTGAGAAAGCCGCTCACTCGCTGATCGTCGAACTAAGCCTGCTTACGGTGCACGGAGTCTTACACCTGCTCGGATATGATCACGCGGATGCACGCGAGAAACATGAAATGTGGTCAGCGCAGGAAGCGATCCTCGATTCCTTGGAAATCGAGTTGGGACAAGGGCACCAGTCACCATGAACCAACCTCAACGGTCACCTTCTCGAATCCAATCGTTTAAACATGCTTTCTCTGGATGGTGGTACGTTCTTCGCACACAGCGCAACGCGTGGATCCACTTATTGGCCACGCTCACGGTCCTTGTTGTTGGACTGATCCTTCGAATCCGGACAGTGGAATGGGCAGTCCTGGCGGTCGCCATCGGCCTGGTCTGGACGGCGGAGTTTGTGAACACCGCGCTGGAAGCTGTCGTGGATTTGGCGAGTCCTGAGCTGCACCCACTAGCTCGCGTCGGAAAGGATGTCGGCGCGGCGGCTGTGCTCATCTCCGCGCTGCTCGCCGTTATCGTGGGCCTGCTGATTCTAGGCCCCCCACTGCTGGCGGTCATCTTTCCATAGCTTTACCATGGGGACAGATCACTGCAAGTTAAAGGACTTGCATCTTATTGCGACCCTATATGATCTATGCCATAATCGGATACGTTACGGGTCGTTATGAACGAACCCCAGAAGGCTCACGCGCATGGTCATTGAGGAATTAAGAGGCAATCTATACGAAGCTGCGACGACCTCGCTGGACATTCACAATCCCATGCAGGCTCTCACCAGCTTGCTCGAGGTGACTGTTGAGCTCCTCGGCGCGGATCGCGCCGCACTCTATGAACTCGATGAAGGTGAAAACAATTTCACTCCACGCCTGGCACATGGTGCCTCTATGAACGATCTGGGACGGATTGCAACAAAATCGGACAACCCAGTCCTTCAGAAGGTCTTTAATAGCCGCAGAGCAGCTTCCACAGACTCAGAGGGCGGATCGTTAGGTATGCCTCTCGCTCCTGGCGAAGTGGTCTGCGCCCCCTGTCTCACCAACGGCGACACGATAGGCTTGCTCTTTGCAGCTTCTGATCCGGGCAAGACATTCGACGAGAGTTCACTCGCAACCCTAGAGGTTCTGGCAGCCCGAGCAGCCGAAATCTTCGAATTAGCCAGCCAAACGGCGAGCCAAAGCTATCTCCTGCATAAACTATCGCTGCTCTATCAAGCCAGCCACGCGATCACTGGCACGCGCGATCGACACGAAGCGATTAAGCAAACTGCGTCACACTTGCTCAAAGCGACGTCGGCAGATGTTTGCGAAGTGCTTGTGACCGAAGAAGGTGGCAGCGAGGAGACCATCCGTTTCCGGCAGCAGTTGGGTAAGTCTATGCAGCAGAACGTTGTCACGATGGTCGCCGATAATATGCCGGACTATCCTGTACACGAAGAGGTGCTCTCTTCGCTCAAGCCCATGACGATCAGTTTGAGCCCTCCGACCGGAAGTGCCAAAGATATCGCCATGCTCGAGGCTGAGAATTTCACCTCGGCATCTATATTGCCGCTCGCGATCAGGAGCAAACCGCTTGGTCTTGTTCGTCTGCTTTACACCCAGCCCGGCAGACGCATCAATGAACAGGAACAAGAGTTAGCTCAGGCAATCATTAACATCGGCGCGGTCGGTCTGCAAGATGCAATCCACTTCGAAACCGCCGAATCTCGAGCTAACCAGCTGCAAACGCTGGGGGATATCGGCCGTGAAATGACCTCCACTCTCAATCTGGAGGATGCGCTTCAGAAGGCGATGGATCACACTCAGAACCTGCTCAAAGCCGAAGCGGTTGTGCTCTTCTTGCTGAATGAAAAAGGCGAGCGGTTGATTCTGAAGGCAAGCGGTGGTGCACGTCTGCGCATCAAAGACGTCGCCATCCGCCTCGAAGAAGGCATCGCCGGTTGGGTCACGCGCAACAAGAGCCCTTTGATCGTGAATGACGTGCGCGCCAACCCGCTCTATCACAGCGCCATAGACGGTCAAACCGGATTGCTGACAACCTCGGTTCTCTGCGTGCCTTTAGAGCGACGCGATGAAGTCATGGGCGTAATCGAAGCAATTAACCATCCGCGCGGAACATTCACCGAGGCAGACCAACAACTGCTCTCTTCTGTAGCCTCATGGGCGGCCGTCGCGCTCGACAACGCCAATCTGTTCCAGAGCGTCACCGAGGAACGAAGCCGTCTTGAAACAACGCTCCGGGAGACTGCAGATGCCGTTGTTCTCACTAACAACGACGGGCGTATCATCCTGGTCAATCAAGCTGCAGGTCAGGCATTCAGAATCAACCCCGAACTCGCCGAAGGCCGTTCCGCCGAGGAGATATTCCTCAATCATCCGCTCAGCGAGCTATTGATAGATGGTGGTTTAAGCCTACCAACCACCATGGAGGTCACCACTCCAACCGAGCGTGTCCTATACGCGACGATCAGCGAAATTACCGATGTGGGACGCGTGGCGGTTATGCAGGATATCACCGCGCTGAAGCAAATCGACCGAATGCGCTCACAACTGCTCGGGACGGCAGCTCACGATCTGAAAAATCCTCTCAATGCCATCCGGCTCGGCGCCGATCTTTTGAATGATGCGGAGCTTTCCGACCAGCAGCGCAAAGCGCTGAACATGATGCAGCGCGCCACCGACAGCATGACCAATCTGATCACTGGCCTGTTAGAGACGATCCGGGTTGAATCAACCTCCAGCGTTTCCTATGAACCATTCCAGATTAACGACTTAATCCGACGAGCCATTGAGGATCTCAGACCGCTCTCGGATGACCGCGATCAGAAGGTTGAATTCGATCCTCCCGATGAATCGCTTCTCATCATGGGAGACACGAACCGGCTCAACTCCGTGATGAGCAATTTGCTCAGTAACGCCATCAAGTTCTCCCAGGATGGCGCCACAATCTGTGTGAAAGTTCGCTGGGATGACGAGGAAGTGATCGTCAGCGTAATCGACAATGGTCCCGGCATCCCCGAAGACGAAATCCCACGGATTTTTGAACACCTATTCCGTGGCCGCATCACGGTCAAGGATCCAAATAACCCGATCGAGGGCACCGGTTTAGGCCTGGCGCTGGCGAAAACCGTGATCGAGCAACACGGTGGTCGCATTTGGGTGACGAGCAAGGAAGATGAAGGGAGCACCTTCAGTTTCTCGCTCCCTAAGGAAGCGACACCCAAAACGGGTTCTCTGCGACAGGAACGCGAGAACAATTAGTAAGCAGGGAGTCCAGCAGCCAACGCCTATGCTTTTGCCTACGCATAGGCTTTATTATGTGTATCTTTATTCCGCAGCAAGAAAAAGGATAATCGATGACGACTGCATTTCGATTCGGATCCGTGGGTACCCCTATATCCACCCCGAAGAAACCCGGCGGATCTGTCGGTACGATTGCTTATTTAGCCAGCCAGGGCTTGCTCTCCTTTGAGATCGGTTGGGTGCGGTCTGTGCGTGTCTCTGAAAAGACATGCCTGGCGATCAAAGAAACCGCCAGTGAACACGATGTGGCTCTCAGCGTACACGCCCCCTACTATATCAACCTGAATGCAGACAAACAGGAGTGGCCGAAAAGCAGAAAAAGGCTCATGGATGCCGCCTATTACGGCTATCTCGCTGGCGCAACAGATATCGTATTCCATCCCGGATCCTATTTTGAGCAGGACCCAGAGGTTGTCCTGGAGGTGGCCTTACCAAGGCTGAAAGATTGTGTCGACGAGCTACAGGCGAAGGATGTAAATGTGACGCTGCGCCCTGAGACAATGGGTAAAGGCGCATTGCTCGGGTCGTTGGAAGATACTCTCACCATGTCCGCTGAGATCGATGGTGTTGAACCCTGTCTCGATTTTGCTCACCTTCATGCTCGAGGCGGTGATGGCTCCGTCAACAGCTATAGCGAATGGTCACAAATGCTGAAAGCATATTCAGACGCCCTGGGCAAGAAATCGCTAAAGAGGCTGCACTGCCACCTCTCCGGAATCGAGTACACAGAAAAGGGCGAGCAAAATCATCTCATGTTAGCGGATTCGGATTTCGAGCTTGAAGCGCTGGTAAAGGCTTTGAGTGATTTCGACTGCGCTGGACGAATTTTGTGCGAGAGCCCTGAGCATATGGACAAAGATGCATTGGTAATCAAAGCGGTCTGGGAGGCGGTATCGGGAGGCTGAGGCCGACCATCTTGTCCAGCGATCAAAAGAAAAGCCGCCGGAATGGCCATGGTAAGTACCCGCATTTGATCCCAAGTATCGATGAAAAACTAGATTGTTCGGTTCACCGTACGGTAAGGTGAGGGTGACATTACGGATGTCCTGCCAGCAAGCAGGGAACCGAGCTCATGCTCACCTGATTAGGCTCAGTCATCAGGGAACTGCACTTCTTCCTTCCCTGCCAATTTGTCGTGTATCCGCTCGATCACGATCTCGAGATGTTTTGGCTTGTGAACAAAATCAAGATCATGCGTTGGGATCGTCAAAACCGGGCAAAGATCAAACCCGGCCATCCACGTAGAGTACAGATCCTCCAGGAGCTGCAAATATTCCGGGGTGATCCCTTTTTCCATCTCGCGGCCACGCGCACGTATACGCTCCACGAGCACGTCAACGGGGGCGTTGAGCATGATAAGCAGATCCGGTCTTGGAAGGTGCTCCACCACAAGATCAAACACTCGACGATAAGTTAGGTAGTCCCTCTCCGTAATCGTGCCGAGTTCCATTGCCGCCCGTGCAAAAATTTCAGCATCCTCGTAAATCGAACGATCGATGATCGCCGACCCGTGCGAATTTGCCAGCTGTCGGTGCTGGTCCGCACGATGACCAAGGAAGAAGACCTGCAAATGGAATGCCCACGCACCCATATCCTGGTAGAAATCTGAAAGATAGGGGTTATCGACGACCGATTCGAATGCGGTTTGCCAGCCTAGCTGGGTACCCAACCTTTCCGTCAAGGAGGTTTTGCCTGCACCGATATTCCCTGCAACGAGCACAAAATGCTTCACGATCGTGCCTCCTGCCCGCCATCACTCTGATTTTTCGTTTGGATTGCAGCGATTAATTCAGCAGCCGACTCCGCCCTGGAAACAATTCCACACTCCTCCAGCCGCTCGATAAGATCGATCCAGTGTCCCAGGCGTTCATCCGAACCAAGATTCGAATTGAAAATCGCCGCTGCCCATTGTACATCCTCTGCATCCTCGAGGGCGCCAATAGCCTGCCAGAAGGGTATCTCTTCCAACTCAGGAGCCAGATCGCGTGCGCTTGACCAAGCCTCACGTGCGCCCTGAATATCGTCCCGCTCAAGCGCTCTATGCCCACTTGCGTCGATGAGCTGCGCCTTCCTCAAGCGGACCAGACGAGCGAGCTCTCCCACCGGATCATCATGCTCATCCACCCGTAAATCATACATCGGTATCTGATTGGAAAGTTCCTCAATATCGTCACCACCGACGACCTTAAGTGCCGCCGATTGCATGCCCCGAATATCTCCACCATGCGCCTGCGCTGCCTGCAGAGCGAATAGCATACGCTCACCCAGATCGCCATCGGCCGCCTCGAATGCTTCCCTCATCGCGTCGATCACTGTAGATGCGGTCATCATATTCGCCTGCACGCTGTAGCCACCGCCGATATGATGGCCAGCCTCCCGAATACACTGCCCGCCTGTCCAGGCACCCACGTTTCCCTTGGTATCGACGACAGCCAACTGGCGCGACTGCCGACGCTCGTCTGTGGCGATGAGCGCATCAAGCGTCTGCTCGGCCGTCAAGCCTCGACGCAGCAAGCCAAGACCCATCGGACCGAAATTCACATTCGTCATCGCTTGCGTCACGACCGCCCCTGCAAAAGGGTCGAGCCAGGGCACGACGGCACCGACACACATTTGATGGGTTTGGACAGCCGCTCCAAAGCCTCCGGTTTCAGCATCCCGGGCGATGATGCTGTAGGTCGAGAAGCGTTCTAATGGGATATTCTTCATGAATGCACCTTAAAGTTGCGATGTCCACTATGGAACCAGGACATTCGTTGGGAAACCGAACCAGAACTGATGACCCATTTTGCAGGAAGTCTTACAAATTTGCGAATGGTTGCTGCGGAGACCTTGAGAATTGCGAATTAAGGCTCACAAAGGAATTCGGCCAGAATTTATACAGCCCGCTTCAAAAGCAGTGGGCCAAGCCGGTCCATCAACCAACCCATCGTAAGCTCAATCAACGGCACGACTCGCAGTATCCGTGGGACATAGATAACTCTTCGGGGCCGTTCAATCAAGTTAAGGATCCTCTGGGCAACAACCTCAGGCTGGATGGCGAACCGCTGAGCAGGCACTCGTTTGCCCTGTTGTCGATCAGCGGCGCTCTTGAAAAATGGCGTCGCGACCGCCCCTGCCCGTACCACGCTCATGTGGACTCCCGTCCCGACAAGTTCCCTGTAAATTGCGGTGGAGAATGCATCCACAAACGCTTTGGTTGCACTGTACAATGCGACGCCCTGACTGGGGATACTCCCTGCGATCGAACTGATATTGATGATATGCCCCCTCCGCTTTGACTTCATCAGAGGGAGACAGCATGAGGTCAGGTGTACAACCGCTTCCATATTGACTGCCAGCATCTCACGTGCCACATGCCATGGCAGCTCCTCGGCGTAACCGTACCACGCCAATCCAGCATTATTGATCAATACGTCGATTGGTGTCTTTTCCGCCGAAATCCATTGACTTACGGCGATACGATCCTTCTCATTCGTCAGGTCGGCAGGCATAAATTCGGCCGCTCCCCCCGAATCCTCGATCGATGCCTGCAATTTGGTGAGTCCGGCCTCATTTCTGGCAACGAGTTTCACGAAATATCCAGCTTTTGCGAGGCTTAAAGCCGTGACCGCGCCGATGCCGCTCGACGCTCCGGTGATGAGCGCTGTCGTGTGAGAAGCTGGCATCAGCGTAGTTGGCTGCGTCTCTGCAGCCGTAAACGAGACTTGAACAAGATCCAGGTACGGATCAGAGGTCTGAACAGCCAGATAAGATGGCGCCAACCTCCCAATCGGGAGCGAAGCTCTTGAACATAATCTGCCAGCGTACGCCTTTGAAAGGAAAGAACCTTCTCGCTCTCATGAGTGTCCAACCAATCAACGGGATAGGGCTCATCGGTGAAAACGCCCTCAGGAAGCATGCCGACCCCAACCGCTTCTAAAACCTGCTCTACAATCTCACGCTGGTAAAGCTGGCATCGCTCACCTCCCCCAATATGCCAGACACGCCCCCAGACTTCTTCGGTCTCAAGCGCATTGGCGATAGCAACGCCAACATCACGGGTGTGAACAAACTCGATACGGTTGCTAAGGGGGACATCGAACATCGTTTGATCGAGGATCAAACGGATCGGGAGCGATGCAGCCAACCTGAAGGTGCTCCATCGCACTCCAGACTCTCGGATGATTTTCTCGCATTCGACCTTGTGCCGGGCATAATGTTCGATCGGCACGGGTGGATCCGAAATTTGACGCGGCGGCTTGATGTGCTGCGTCTTCCCGTAGATATGCAGTGAAGAGGTAAATAACAAACGTGGCATCTTCTCCTGGGACTTGATGGCGCGAATGAGATTCCTCATGCCGCCAACGTTTACGCCGTATGACCAGTCTGGATCATCCTCAGAGCCCCTGCCCGTCACGGACAGTGCCGGGATCACAAACGCCAGGTGGATGACCACGTCAACCCCCTTCATGGCAGTGCGCAAGGCTGATTCATCCTGCAAATCTCCCCAGAAAAGCTGTGCCCTTCCCGCGTAACTGGAAGCATGTCGCAGATTAGACCTGGTGGGAAGGTCAAAACAGCGCACCCAATGGCCGCGATGGAGTAGTTCATCCAATGTGCTCCGCCCAATATTGCCAAATGCACCGGTTAAGAGAATATTCATGCTGCTCCTTCGTCGCTTAGACCTTCCAGTAGAATGTTGAGACCAAATTCTGTAACCTCATTCCAATTGGCTGCGTCTGGACTGAGCAAGCCCTGGAAGAGCAGGCCGATCCCCAGAGCAGCCACCACACGGGCTGACTTCTCCGCGTCAGTTTGCTTGATGACCCCCCGCTCCATCCCGGCCTGCAGTAAGTTTGTAAAGAAAATCAGGAAATCATCGAACGGTTGGCTGAGTGCGCGGTGGATTTCACGATCGCGTAAAGCCTGGTTCCAGAACTCCAGATAAATTGAAAGTTGTGGTCCTCCTACTTCCAATACTTCACCGACAACGTGTGCCATAGAGAGAAGTTTTCCAGGTACTTGCTCCGATCTGGATTCGATCTCCTTCAGACGCTCTTCGAGCGTGTCTAGCCAGCGCTGCATTAGTTCAAAAAAAAGCGCCTGTTTGCTATTGAAGTGATGATAGAAAGCGCCTTTACTTATCTCTGCAGTCTCACAAATTGCGGTCACGCTGGTCCCATCAAATCCGGACCTGGCGAAGTGACGTTCTGCAGCATCGAGCAATTTCTCGCGCGTTTGCTGACTCTGCTCACTCTTTTTCATCATACCTCCATACATACCGACCGGTCGGTATGTATTGTATCCGAAAATACGGATGGGTAAAAGCCCACCCTGGTACTAAAAAGAGTTTCACCACTCAGGAAATTGCTGCGCTAGCCTGCGATTAACAGCATCGATACAAGCGCAAGAAGGATCCCGAAGGTCTGACGCATGCTCAGTGTTTCACCGAGGAAGAGCACCGCCAGCAGAATGCTGAGAATAGGATAGAGCGCCGTGAAGCTGACCACCAATGAAACCTTCCCGGTCGAGACTGCCTGCAAATAGGTCCATGCCCCAAGGATGCCAAAAATGCCGGTCAGCAGTGCCAGGAACACACCCTGACGGGTAAGTTCCAGGCGATAGCTCCCGCTGAGAAGCGCCACAGCGGCAACCAGCATGCCTCCGGCGGCCTCAAAAATCATCGCACTCATTGGCGAAATCGTACGGGTTGTGATTTTGGGAAGGAAGCCCCACAAACCCCAGAAGATAAAAGTCCCGAGAACGGGAACCAGCCAGGTTTTCATCTTTGGAACCTCGGTTAGGGCGCGGTAAACAGCCCACAGCATCTCTGGCTGCCGCGCCTGGATTGGCCTGCCTTTTACCGATCCGGATCGTGCATCAAGCGCATCTTGAAAAAGACCACGACAAGCAAAAACATCGGCGCGAAAGCGAGCGAGACCGCGCCGTACGCCAATGGATGGGAATTCCACGCCCCGCTTCGCAGTGTGCCGTAAGCATAGATCGCCGCTGAGTACAGTGATCCAGTCAGTGCAACGCTACCAAGGACGTCAGCCGTTTCTCGTTCATTGCGATATTGAACGACGAAGAAAACCCCGATTATGGCGATCAACAAATCAAACATACCCGTTGCTACGAGGAAATGAATGGTCTGCCCGGACCAACCACCCTGCGGCGGCAGCGCAAGAAACCCAAGGTCACCGTTCTGGATCCACCAAACTCCGGATGCAACAAGCCCCAGGATATGTGCGCTTTGAAGAACGCCATAATAATGAACAAGGATCTTTTCCAATCGACTTTTTCTAGCGATCGCCACCTTATCTACTCTCCAATGATCTTTATCAAGGCACGTTTGCGCCGACCGCCGTCGAACTCACCATAGAATATCTGTTCCCAGGGGCCAAAATCAAGACTACCATCCGTGATGGCGACAACAACTTCGCGACCCATCACCTGCCGTTTGAGATGTGCATCAGCGTTATCTTCACCGGTGCGATTATGCAGATATTGAGAGGTGGGTTCATGTGGCGCCAACCTCTCCAGCCATTGATCATAATCTTGATGCAAACCGGATTCGTTATCGTTGATGAAGACGGATGCGGTGATGTGCATTGCATTCACTAGAACCAGTCCCTCGCGCACACCGCTTTCCTGCACCGCCGACTGGACATCAGGAGTGATATTGATAAATGCGCGTCTGCCGGGCACATCAAACCACAATTCCTTTCGAAAGCTTTTCATGCAAGTAGTCTCCTTCTCAACCCGGAACATTCAAGTCATAGGCGCACGAACAATCTCAATTAAGATCTTAGCCGCCGTAAAAGATATCCCCATCGAGATCGCTCAGCACAAGTATGCTCTCGTCGGGGCGAGTATCATCATCGATTTCTGCAAAGGCGTCAACCACTTCTCCGATGAAAACAGTGTGATCCCCTGTTTCTTGGGAACCGACGACTTCACACTCCAGGTATGCCGGGGAATCCAACAGGATCGGCGCACCGGTCGGTCCGACCTTGAATGCGTATCCACCGATAGTCTGTCCTTCGACCTCGGTCGGCTTGAAAAATCGAACCGCCATGGTCTCCTGCGATTTTCCTACCGCATTGAGCGCAAATGCGCCCGCTTCTTCAACGATGTTATGCAAATACGAACCCTCACGCACACATACAACGACCTGGGGCGGTTCAAACGAGGACTGCGTGACCCAATTCACCGCCCCGGCTGCCACCTCATCATCGCTGCTGCGCGCGGATAAGATGAACATACCATAGGGGATCATTCGCAGCGCTGTTCTCTTAGCCGACATATCCATTTCCATAATTGTTCCTCCTCTATCTGGCTATATTGATCTTATCATTCCGGGTTTAACTTATGCGGCAAAAGAAATCAGCGCCGGTAGCCCGGCGCTGATCGAGAGTACCTTCAATTCGCATATTCTAACTCAACGAGCTAACACTCGCTGAATGCGCAGGCATAGCACTTGCGACAACCCTCTTCATTAACGACTGCCGCGGCACCGCACTCAGGACAGAGATCCCCGATACGCATCGCGAGTTGAGAATTTTCCTCCTCACTCTCAACAAGCTCGCCGGGAATGACCTCAGGCGTCTCTTCGAGATAAGCCGCCAGCGATCGGGCAAGCCCATCAGGGAGTGAGAGCACTCGATTAGGGCCAAATCCCGTGGGGCGGCCACCACCGATGCCTGCAAGCTGGCGTACGACTTCCGACATTCGATCGCGTGGCGGAACCGGTGAAGCCACTCGTAGAAGATAGGATATCAACCTTCCAATAGCTTCCGATACGGCCGCAGTTTCCGATCCGGCTTTGGCTGAGGTGATGAACACCTCAAACGGCTGGCCAGCCCCGCCACCGTTTTCGTTAACCGTGACGAATGCTTTGCCAAGAGGGGTTGTGATCTGGTAGGTGCACCCATCCAGGCGTTGTGGTCGGGGTTTCTTACCCTGGAGCCAGAGATGGACCTGGCGTGGCGCGTCCTGCTTTTGCTGCTTTGCTTCGGCGGTCTCGCGTGTTTCAAGCACGACCTTTTCGCGCGAGCCCGTCACATAGACAGTCAGACCTTTACAGCCCAGCTCCCATGCAAGCTCGTAGGCGCTGGCTACATCCCCTTCGGTCGCATCGCCAGGGAAATTGCAGGTCTTGCTCAAGCTGTTATCCACAAACGCCTGCAATGCAGCCTGCATGCGTACGTGCTCCTCCGCGGATATATCCTGAGAGACGACAAAAATATCCCGGATAGAATCGGGCACGGCTTCAATACGCTGAGCAGTGCCGTGTTTCATAACCGCTTCGACAATCATCTCGCGGGTGAGCTCATCGACGCCCTCTTCAATGAGGGCGCGCTCGAACATCGGGCTCGTGTAAGTCAAGCGCAAGTCTTCTCCGCCATCATCCACATGACGATAATAGGCAAGTGCGAAAACGGGCTCACAGCCGTATGCCTCGCACCCTGCCACGGTGGCGATTGTGCCTGTCGGGGCAATCGTCGTTTGGGCAGCGTTGCGGATGCCATGCTGGCGCAGTCCCGCCAGCACTTGCTCCCAGTGCACATCGGGGCGGTCGAAATCACGTTCGTACTCGTCTAGAGGTTGTGGCGGCTGCCAAGTCACGTTATCAGGATCGTAGATGCTGCCTTCGATTGCCGGGAAGGCACCGCGCTCTCGCGCAAGATCGATGCTGGTGAGCATACAGTGATAACGGATGAACTCCATCACCTGTGCCGCAAATTCCTGGCCTTCAACAGATCCATAACGAACGCCGACGTGGTACATCAAGTCTCCAAGTCCCATGATGCCGAGGCCAATCCGGCGTGCTCGCATTGCAGCTTCATGCAATTCAGGAACCGCCGGAACGTACGCATTGGCAGAGACCACATTGTCGAGAAAACGGGTCGCAAGGAAGACGCTATCACGCAGCTGCTCCCAATTAACACTGTGATCTGCACCGAGGTGCTGGGCGAGATTTATCGAGCCCAGACAGCAGTTCTCATAGGGGCCCAGCCACTGCTCTCCGCAAGGGTTGGTAGCTTCTAATTCGTAGAGGTGTGGTACAGGGTTACTGCGGTTAGCGGCATCCAGAAACAGCACGCCGGGTTCGCCATTATGGTGAGCTTGCCTGACGATCTGGCCGAAAAGATCGCGTGCCCGCACACGTGCGTAGTTTTTAAATAGAACGCCACTCTCCTTGAGCTCACCATGCGACCCTTTCACTTCCCGGTATGTCGGGTCGGAAACGTCCGGGAACTCCAGCTCCCATTCATCATCCTCCTTAACGGCGCGCATAAAATCGTCCGTAATGCCCACGGAAATATTGAAGTTAGTGATCGCGTGCTCGGAGGTCTTGCAGGTGATGAAATTCTGAATGTCAGGATGGTCGACCCGCAGCACGGCCATGTTGGCGCCCCGACGCGTACCACCTTGCGCGACCTCGCCGAACGCCTGGTCGTAAACACGCAGGAAGCCGATCGGTCCAGTCGCTTTACCCGCTGACGAAACGACCAGATCACCACTCGGACGCAGTCGTGAAAAAGAGAAGCCGTTGCCGCCCCCGGTTTGCTGAATCAATGCCGCGTCTCGGAGCGTTTGGAAGATGCCTGCCGGGTCCCTGCCCATGTCATCCGCAATGGGAAGCACAAAGCAGGCCGCAAGCTGCCCAAGCGGTGTGCCTGCTCCGGTGAATGTCGGAGAATTTGGAAAAAAACGTTTGCTTGTTAAAAGCGAATAGAATTCCGATGCAACCGAGAGCTGCTCTTCGTCGTCAGTCTCTTCTGCGGCCGCGACATGATAGGCAACCCGCCAGAACATCTCTGCTGGAGTCTCAATTGGCTCGCCATCCTCACCCTTTCGAATGTAGCGCTTCATAAGTACCGTAAGCGAGTTTTCCGTAAGCTCTACATCTTGAAGGTCTTCCGGCATAGGGGGTGTATTTAACGTTTCATGTTCAACCTGAACATCGACGTCGCGGTTGTCAGTCTCCAGCATGCTCTCCCTCCGTACTTCAAAAGACTCAAATTACCTACCCGGGCGAAGACGATCAACTTGCGCTCAGGAAACCTCTAAAAGTTGATCAATTTCATCGCGAACAGCTTGTAGGTCTTCCAATCCAAGGTAAACGATGGCGTATCGGATGTAGGCGACGTAATCCAATTCTTTTAGTCCGGCGATGACCATATCGCCTACGATCCTGGATGACACCTCGGCTTTGCCGATGTTCTCCAAATGACTCTCAACCTCACCCACGAGTCGCTCAATATCAGCAGTTGAAACCGGGCGTTTTGCGCAAGCGATTCGAACACCCTCGAGCAGTTTATCTCGATCGAATTCTTCACGACTGCCGTCGGACTTAATAATCATCGGTGCAGCGAGGATCGCCCGCTCATAGGTGCTGTAACGTTGCTCGCAGTCGAGACATTCTCGCCTGCGACGGATCCCACCCCTGCTGTCATGCGTTGTGTCGATTACCTTCGAGCGATCGCCATGGCAGTGCGGGCAACGCATCTAAGCCTCTATTCGAATAATTGTTCTACGCCAGATCTTGCCATTTGTCGATTGGGAACCCCGACCCGTTGGGGCAAGGCGGATCATTCTAGCACAAGGATAAACACCCGAACAAGGGAATAGACACTCTGAAAACCTTAAAATTCTTAGTACTTTGGTCCCCCTGACTTAAACACCGCAGACCAACGCCGGGAGGAGGAGACCGACGATGGTCTGCGAGTTATACGCCCACGGGGCAACCGTGCGGCAAACGGCGCCCCGGGGCTAAAGGTGATGGGTGGCGGTTGGCCGAACCGCGGACCCGATCACGTTAGCGGCGTCGTAGAAACGCAGGTATATCCAAGTCGTTTACGTCGAAAGCTTGCGCCTGAAATTCCTCTACTGCGGTAGGAGCTTCAACTCCATCCCGCTTACGGGCTTCGGTGCGGCTGCGCGCCCGCGTAGATGGCCGGCGGATCCCACCAGAACGCTCAAAGCCGGTGGCGATAACCGTCACGCGCAGTTCTTCGCCCATGCTCGGATCAAGGACCGCACCGAAGATCAGATTCACATCGGGGTGCGCGGTTTCCTTGATGATTGCGGCAGCTTGATTGACTTCGAAGAGGCTTAGATCGCTGCCTCCCGTCACGTTAAACAGGATGCCGCGGGCGCCATCGATGGTGATGTCAAGCAGGTGGCTCGAGATCGCCTGCTCAGCGGCTGCATGGGCGCGGTCTTCACCAGATGCCCTTCCGACAGCCATGAGCGCAGCTCCGCCTTCGGACATGATCGTGCGGACATCAGCGAAGTCCAGATTGATCAAGCCGGGCACAGTGATCAGTTCACTGATGCCCTGGATGCCCTGTCGTAGGACGTCGTCCGCGATCTTGAAGGCATCGTGCAGGCTGGCTTTCTTATCGGCGATCTGCAGCAAGCGGTCATTCGGGATCACGATAAGCGTATCGACAAATTCTTTAAGCGTTGTGATTCCCGATTCCGCCGACTGCGAACGTTTTGCTCCTTCGAATGCAAATGGTCGCGTAACGACGCCAATCGTCAGCGCGCCGATTTCCTTGGCGATCTGAGCGATCACAGGCGCCGCACCGGTTCCCGTGCCACCGCCAATGCCGGCGGCGATGAAAACCATGTCACTGCCTTTGAGAACTTCATACAGGTCCTCAGCAGACTCCTCGGCAGCCTTTTGTCCAACTTCCGGATTACCTCCGGCACCGAGACCGCGCGTGAGCTTGTCCCCGATACGCACACGCGTAGGCGCATCCGAAAGAAGCAAAGCCTGGGCGTCTGTATTGATGGCGACGAATTCGATTCCCGCCAACCCTTCTTCGATCATGCGGTTGACTGCGTTGCTGCCGCCGCCGCCGACGCCAACAACTTTTATTCTTGCGAACGATTCCGTATTTGGTACTGGGTTCATCTTCTTCCTCCTCTATGTAAGCTTGTTTGCGCCCTTTAGCGCGATCGAATGAATTCGATGGATCATGTGATTAACCCGGCAACAGCCGTCTAAGAAAATCTACAGCCGCTTCAAGATTGATTTTTGGAAACTGCAATCCACCATAGGCATATCCTTCATATTCTGCTTGCTCATCGAGCACCTTGGCCCAATAGAGCAGCCCTAAACTGGCTGAATAGGCCGGCGTTTGCAGCCGGTCAACCAGGCCTGTGAGCTTATCGGGCTCGGCATTCCGCACCGGAAGGCGCAGCTCTTCGCTAGCCACCTCACGAATGCCCGCAAGAGCGCTGGTACCGCCGGTGAGCACAACGCCGGCGGGTAGTAGGCCGTCGTAACCACTGCGTTTGGCTTCCTGGCGAACTAAACCAAACAGTTCTTCGACGCGTGGCTCGATTATTGCGGCCAGATCTACGCGCTTGATCTGGAGCGGGTTTTCTTCACCGAACGGCCGCACGGCGAAGGCATGCTTCGGATCGAGCGCCGCTTTGCGCGCGTGGCCGTGCCGGCGCTTGGCCGATTCGGCAGTCTCTTGCGGCAGATGAAGAACCTGTGCGATATCGTTGGTGATGTGCTCACCCCCAACCGGGATGACAGCGGTATGCCAGACCGCACCTTCAATGTAGATAGCGATATCCGTTGTCCCGCCACCGATGTCGCAAAGCATCACGCCCATTTCTTGTTCGGTTTCGCTCAACACCAACCCGGCTGAAGCCAATGAACCCAGCACCCAGCCGTCGACCTCGATCTCAGCCGCTTCGATGCATTGCTCCAGGTTCTGCAACGCCGTGCTGCTGGAGGTCACGATATGCGATTCGACCTCGAGCCGATAACCATGCATGCCGATCGGTGATTTGATGCCATCCTGACCGTCAACCCGATAACTGCGGGGGATCACATGAACGATCTTCCGGTTGTAAGGCACCACGATCGAGCGTGCAGCCTCGATCGCTCTGCTGACATCATCTGGTCCGATCGTCCGTCCGGTCACGCCAGCCATGCCCTTGCTGTTCAGTGAAGAGACATGTGACCCTGAAATACTGACCAGGGCCGAAGTGACTTCATAACCACTGGTACGCTCAGCTTTATCCTTCGCCTGGCGAAGAGCCAGCGTGAGCGCCTCAAGATTGACCACCCCACCCTTGCGCATGCCACGCGCCGGAACATCACCGACGCCGATCACGCGGATCTTGCCGTCCGGTGAGGTCTGTCCAACCAGCATGCAAACTTTGCTGGTTCCAATATCCAGACCTACGAAGATAGTTTCGTCAGTTCCGAGAAATGTCGCCACAATCCTGGCTACTCCACGCTGTAATAAGGTGCGTTGTGATCTGCAACACTGATCACTGTGGCTTGAATCTGCTCGTCATCCAGCTTTTCAGCGATCGCCATATATGTCTTCGCCTTTTGAGGCGCCATGCTGCCATTGCCGAAGTACACTTGCCGACCCTGTGGATCGATGAAGCCAAGCCCGTGATCATGGTCAAAATTCCAGCTGTCAACAGAGGGCAGCTGAGCCTGAAGCTCAGTTACACCCGCAAGCACCGTTGAATCGATCGCCGGGGCGAGCTCATTCGAAGAAAGGGATAAAGTCCCGGCTTCGCTCGAAATATCGATCAAATCATTGCGTTCGCCGTGCTGGATATATGCGATGCCTTCATCGGAAAGCCACCAGATCCGCCCGCCATCATTCCACGCCGCGACCGGCGAGCGCTCTTCAAGCTCAATCGTCACCGAATTAGGCCAGCCAAAACTTACCTTTGATTCCTTCACCTCTGCCGCCTCCTCCAGCCTTCTTTCGATCGCCAGCGGATCCAGGAAAAATATGGACTGACCCTCGATGCGCGCTAAAGATCGAACCTGCGCTGTACTGAGCAACTGAGCGCCCTTCACCTGAGGAAGACCTACTTGATAACGCTCAGCGTTCATAAATTGAAATAAACTCAATATTGCAAACACAAATAATCCGAACGAGAGCGTCCGTGTGCCCAAAAAACCTGATGGCACAACTCGGACCTGTATTTCGGCTCCCCGCTCTGCGCCGAGGGCGACGTCATAGCGGCGTCTCGGCGAAGCCTTCCTGCGAGACTTATTCCGATCAATGCGCTTCGGCCGCTCTACCTGCCTGGTTCTCTGCAGCCTGCGGGCGCGGACACGGTCGGCTCGGTTTTGCGGCACGCCCAGTGTGTTTTCACTGACCGTCATACTTCACCACCGAAGCTGCGCACGAGTGAAGACTTCTGAGCGGCGCGCTCAAATGCCAGCTCAATAAGCCGATCCAGCAGTGCCGAATACATTAACCCACTTGCCTCCCAGAGTTTCGGGTACATGCTTATCTTGGTAAATCCCGGGATGGTGTTGATCTCGTTGATAAACAAATCGCCGTTTTCTCTATCGAGCAGGAAATCGATGCGAGCCATCCCGGCTCCATCGATAGCCTTATAGGCTGCGATCGCCATCCCTCGTGTTCGTTCGCTAAGCGCCGGATCCAATTTTGCCGGGATGATCAGTTCAGAGGCATCATCGATGTACTTCGCCTCATAGGAATAAAAACTGTCGCTGGGGACTATTTCGCCCGGGACAGAGGCTTCTGGCGTGTCATTTCCCAGCACACTGACCTCGATCTCACGGGCCTCGACGCCGCGCTCCACGATCACCCTGCGGTCAAACTGTGCCGCTTCTTTCAAACCCTCGATCAAATCGGAGCGCGATTCGCAGCGCATGATGCCTACAGATGAACCCATATTGGCTGGCTTAGTAAAGAGCGGGTAGGATCCGATCCGTTCTGCGCGTTCAAGCGCGGGCTCAAGCTCTTCATCAAATTGACTGGCTCCAAGCACAACCCAATCGACCACCGGGATCCCATTGCCGCGCATCACATCCTTGAACAAACCTTTATCCATCGCGACGCTGGAAGCCAGCACACCCGCCCCGACGTAGGGGAGTTCTGCCAGCTCAAACATGCCCTGAAGCGTTCCATCTTCGCCGAAAGTGCCGTGCAGTACCGGGAAGGCAACATCTATGTCTACCAGCGGTTCAAAAGCACCCTCACCAGACCACTGATAGAGACCCTGCTTCCCTGGATCCGGCAGAAGCGCAACTTCGGCGAGGCGCTTGAGATCATTGCTCTCGAACGCATTCAGCGCATCATTGCCATGCAGCCAGCGACCATCTTTGGTGATGCCTACCTGGATCACCTCGTATTTTTCCTTATCAAGCTCATTCAATACGGAGCGCGCCGACATCAGCGAGACTTCGTGCTCGCCTGAGCGCCCTCCGAAAAATAGCCCGACATTCATCTTCGCGGTCACTGAATTGCTCCGTTGCTGTACTGAATACCTTCTTGCTTGTTCGCCCAATCTCCAATCAATTCGATCTCAAGTTCCAGCTGCACACCAAATTGCTCACGAACTGCTTGTCTGGCTTTCGTGATCAGTTTATAGACATCCGCAGCGCTGCCCTGCCCTTCATTTATGAAAAAGTTGGCGTGTTTCTCGCTGATCTTTACACCGCCAGATTCGAAACCCTTCAAGCCTGCAGCTTCAATCAAGCGACCAGCATAATCATCCGCCGGGTTCCTAAACATCGAGCCGATGCTCGCGCCCGCCGGCTGAGTGCGCTCACGCTGCTCCGAGAATGCGCGAATTTCCTGCTTGCACGCTTCCGGCGTGGATCGTTCGAATGCGAATGTCGCCGAGAGCACGATGAAGGACTCCTCGTTTCGCTTAAGCGAACTGGTTCGATAGCCAAAGTCAAGCCGGGCCAAAGACCACGACTCTACCTGTCCGTTATGTTGCAAGATTTCGGCCAGTGTAATCGAGTCGGACATATCGCCGCCGTGTGCCCCTGCGTTTCCTACAACCGCTCCACCTACGGTGCCTGGCACCGTGGCTGCCCATTCAAGTCCGCTCCATCCACGCTCTGCAGCCAGACGCGATACCGTTCCCAGGACTGCGCCAGATTCCGCCACTGCAAGCAGACCTTGCTCCCGCTCCATAAAACGTGTATCCCGGGCACGGTTAAGCACGACCACACCTTCCACGCCTTCATCGGAGACAAGCACGTTTGAGCCCCCTCCAAGCACAATAAAATCAAGCCCTAGATCCCACAATCCCCTGCCGGCGTGAGCCAGTTCCTCCGCAGAGCGTGCCATGATCAGCGCTTCTGCAGGTCCACCGATACGGGCCGTTGTATAACGCGCCAGCAACACGTCAAACTGCAGCGCTGTGCCGTATTGATCCTGCAGCTTATGCCGCAGTTCAGGGGAAAGGCTTCTAATACTCAAAGCGCCTGGACCTTGCTGATCAGCTTGGAAACAGTGTCGACCTCGGGAATTTCAATCGCCAGGGCTTTATGCTCAGACGATGGCTCTCCCTGTGCAGCGCGCTTCGCGGCTAAGCGCAGCCTCAACTCCATTTTGCGATCTGCTTCGAAGACGCCCTTTAGCTTCTTAGCCATGATCCTTACTTACCTCCCTCGCTTGCCTTGATTTGTTCAAGCAGGAGCGTACCGACTTTGTTCCCGTCTCCTGCGCTCAACGTGATAACGACATCACCAGCTGTGACCTCCCGACTGAGGAGCTCCACAGTTGAGTCGATGTCCCCGCTGTAACGTACCTGTTGGTGATCGATATTTGCTGCGATCATGTCGCCAGATATCACTGAATTGTCCGTCTCGCGAGCTGCGAAAACGTCCATCACCAAGACTTCATCCGCAGCGCCAAATGCCTTCCTGAATTCCTGCTCGAGAGCCTGCAGCCTCGAATACGTGTGTGGCTGAAAGACCGCCCACAACCTGGATTCTGGAAATCGCCCGGTGGCCGATTCGAGCGTCGCAATAATTTCCGTAGGGTGATGGGCGTAATCATCCACAACCGTCACACCCGCTTGTTGACCGACGACCTCGAATCTCCGGCGAACACCCCGATAAGATGTCAGCGCTTCACGCGCTTCCCCGAACTCGACACCCAGGCTGTCCACAACTGCGAAGGCGGCCAACGAGTTGAGCACATTGTGCTTACCCGGAATTCGGGAGCGAACCAGGCCAAGTGTTTCACCCTTGCGGAATACTAGAAAATCTGAACCTCCTGCTGAGTTTGGTCGGATATCCGCGGCGCTCCAATCAGCACCATCGGTCAGGCCGTAGTTCATGCGACTGACGCTTGGTGCCTCCAGGGCGGCTGCCGACGGGTCATCTTGACAAATGATCAGCAGCCCGGTGACACTCTGCGCAAATTCCTCAAATGCCTTCTGAAAGCTATCAAACGTCGGGTAACTATCGGGATGATCGTGCTCTACGTTCGTGATCACAGCTATCTCAGGATCGATCCCATGAAACGCACGGTCATACTCATCGGCTTCAATGACGAACAAATCTCCCTCACCGGCGCGCGCGTTTGTCTCGAAATCCATCAAGTAACCACCAACAATAAATGAGGGTTCCATACCAACACGGTCAAGCATCCATGTGATCAGCCCGGTCGTGGTCGTCTTCCCGTGCGTGCCGGCGATGGCCACAGTCCGCTTGCCTTTCAGGAGCTCAGGCCAGAACTCCCGGCGTCGCAGCACAGCCGTGCCGCGCTCACGCGCCGCAACGAGCTCGATGTTATCCTCCGGGATCGCGGAAGAAGCGACGACGAGGCTGGCACCTTCAACATTTTCTACTCGATGTCCAATCTCAACCTCTATCCCCATCTCCTCAAGACCTTCTGTGTAGATCGATTGGCTCTGATCAGATCCAGAGACCTCGCGTCCCTGCCCTGCAAGCACCTTCGCGATCGCCGACATCCCGGCTCCACCGATTCCCACCATGTGAATTCTGCCGTTCATACGAATACCACGATGATGAACACAAACACCACGCCAACCGCGAAGTAGAGCTGTGGGATCGGCAGCAATTCTGGAGGCAGATACGCCACCATGTTCACGATTTGCTCGTACAGTTCGGTGCCCTCCTGCGGCATCTGCACCAAATCCGTTGGGTAATTCAGCGAATGCAGGAAGTACCAGAGCGATCCGAAGAGCAGATAGCCGTTCAAGGCACCCATGACAAATCCCAGCAGCACATCCTGAAGCCGTTCTCGCGCCAGTTTGGGCTGCAGCGCCCTGATCTGCGGTGTCTGGTAGCCAAAGAATGTCAACAACACCAGGATCATGCCGCGGATAATAAACTGCGTTCCGGGTGGCTGGAGCATCAGCGCCGTGTAATAAGGACGAATGTGCGTCTCAAGGATTTGGATAATGAACAACGCCAATACGACCGCACTTGTGACGAGCAGCTCCTTCGCCCAACCGCGCATCGCACCGATGACGGCAAACATCAGGACGAAAAGCCCGAACAGCACGGTCAGGCTAACCATTTTTCTCACTCCTAGCACCAGCCAATGTCAGCAGCGCTTCGGCGATCCGCTCTGCCGCACCCGGATGGTCCAGTTCGCTCATCTGCGCCTGCATTTTCTCCAACCCGGACTCATCCGCGAGCAATCGCAGTGCGGTATCTGCCAGCCTCTCACCTAATTGTTCATCGGGAAGAACCAGCGCCCCACCCGCACTGGCAAGGTATTCAGCATTTACCCGCTGGTAGCGCCAGGCATGTGGATATGGGACCAGAATGGCTGGAAGCCCAAATCGGGGGAACTCCCCAATCGTCGCTGCCCCTGCACGTGAAACGACCAGATCAGCGGCGGAAAGGGCCAGGCTCATCTCATCATGCAAATAGCGATAGGCGTGATAACGGTCAGCTAACCCAGCGCTCAGGCTGGACTGAACCGCGGAAACCCTTGGCCAGTCCAATTCGCCCGTGATGTGCAAGACCTGGGTGTGCTCAAGCAGAGACTCTAGCGAGTTCCACAGGGCGTCATTGATCGAGCGCGCCCCACGGCTGCCTCCGAAAACAAGCAAAACGTGCGAATCTCCCTCAAGGCCAAGCCTGGCTCTCGCTTCAATCACTGGCATAGGCTGCAGTTCAGGACGCGTCGGGTAACCTGTGACGAGCACTTGTTTGTCGTCGGGGTAAAACGCCCTGGCCGCATCGGTTGACACGGCGATCAAGTCCGCGAAACGGCCGATCAGGCGCAATGCCAGGCCTGGTTCGACGTCGGGCACAAACGCAGCCTGTGGCCGGTTCCGACCTGCGATCGAAACGGGCACAGCGACGTAGCCACCTGTGAAGAAAAGCGCGTCGGGGTCGAATTTCTTCAGGATCTGGCGTGCGGCAGGGATCCCGGCGGCCAAACGCGCCAGGTTGCCGGGAAGCGCGCGCAAACCAACGCCATGAACCCCGGCGGCCGGGATCGACTCATAGCGAATTCCCGCTCGCTCTACGAGCGCTGCTTCCATGCCTCTCTGCCCTCCAACCCAGAGCACGTCAGCTCTCTCGGCGATTACGCTCAGAACGGCCAAGGCGGGATATACGCCGCCTCCGGTCCCTCCTGCCGACACTAAAAGACGCAACATAGCCTCGCTTCTCTCGTTCGATCCGCGCCATGCGCGAAACGTTCAATAAAAACCCAACCCCGGTGAGCGTGGTCACCAGGCTCGAACCGCCGTAGCTGAAAAACGGCAGCGCGTTGCCTGCAAACGGAAGCAGTCCCAAGAGCACTGACATGTTGATCAACGCTTCTGCTCCAATCCAGAATGTAACGCCGCTAGCCAACAGCATCGCCAAGCGATCTTTCGTGCTAACTGAAACTTTAAATCCGCGCCACATGAAGAGCGCAAAAAGTCCGAGAATTAACAATGCCCCGATCAACCCGAGTTCCTCGCCGATCACGGCATAGACGCTGTCCGTGTGTGGTGCTGGTAGGAATCCAAATTTCCCGCGGCTGGCGCCCAATCCCCTACCAAACAAACCACCAGAATAGAAGGACTGCAGCGATTGCTGCACGTGGTAATGCGCCTCCTCCACGTTTACCAGCCCATCCTTGAACTGCTCCCAGCGGGCAGCACCCGTACGATGGATGCGGATCAACAAATATCCGACCGCACTGCCCCCGGTGATCAATCCTGCCATCTGCAGAACATGGGCACCTGCCAGGTAAAACATGGTTAATGAGACCAATCCGACCGTGAGACCTGCACTCAGGTCCGGCTGGGCTACAATCAATCCGCCCACAAGACCGACGATAAACACGAGAGGCCAGAAGCCATAGCCCATATCACTCAGGCGGTCGCCTTTTGATTCCATCCAGACAGCCAGATAAATTACGAGCGCAAGCTTTGCCATCTCAGACGGCTGCACCGAAGCGCCCAGGAAAGCTCGTCTGTATTCACTGCCCAGGTTTACGAGAAGGACGGCGAAGAGGACCGCGATCGTGGCTGCAATTAATGGGAGCGCCAACCGCCGCAGCCAATTCAACGGGAATACCGCCGCAACGACCAGAGCAGCCAGGCCGATGACAGCGTTGGAGATTTGCTTCTGAAATATCGAGTTGGGATCACCGTATAAGCGCCAGGAAACATCCCAGCTCGCCGAATAGACCATGACCAAACCGAAAATCAACATGCTGAGGGTGATCAAGATCACCAGTGGGTCAAATCCCATGGTGTACTTGCGCAGAATAGCCATCCTGGACTGCGTCGTCGATTGCATCAGATCGCCTTTACCATGCGACGGAATTGCTCCCCGCGCGCCTCGTAGTTCTCAAATTCATCAAAGCTCGTCCCGCCAGGTGAAAGCAGCACCACATCACCCTCCAGGACGATAGCCGCGGCTATCTCAACAGCGGAGCGCAGGTTCTCGGCCTGCTTAATGATCAAACCCTCAGATACACTCGCTTCCGCAAGGAGAGCGCGTTCAATTTTCTCCGCCGCTTCACCAAACAGCACGATCACCCGCACGTTCTCATGGACGACCTCGGCGAACCTGCCCCAATCGAGATCCTTATCTCTTCCTCCCGCCAGCAAGACCAGCGGCGCGTCGAACGCTTCAATCGCTGCAATTGCGCGGTCAGGTGTGGTCGCGATCGAATCGTTGTACCAATCCGTGCCGGCCAGTGTCCGAACGTATTCAAGCCGGTGTGGTACACCACGAAATTGTCTCGCCACCTGCCGGATCGCATCTGTTGGCACACCTGCGATCACGGATAGGACACTTGCGGCGAGGGTGTTCATCAAATTATGGCGCCCGGGTATGGACACTTCGTCGGCTGAGCAGATCGCGACTTCGGCTCCAGCGATGCGGAGTTTGAGCGCGCCGCCATCGAGGTAGCCACCCTCTTGATCAGATGGAAGGGAGTCTCCGAAAGCGTACAGGCTGCCCGTGACAAGCGAACGGAGTTCCCATGTCGGTGGATCGCTGTAATTGAGCAGCGCAGCGTCATCGGACCTCTGAAACTCCAGAATGCGCGCCTTGGCCAATCGATAACTCTCCATATCGCCATGGCGATCCAGATGATCTGGAGTGAGATTCAACAGGGCTGCGATCTGAGGGCTGCGCGTCATGATTTCGAGCTGGAATGATGACAACTCCATGACCGCCAGGTCATCGCTCTTCATTTCATCGAGTGAGTTGATCAATGGGAAGCCGATGTTTCCTCCCAGCCATACCTGACGACCGCTGCCTTCCAACCCGATTCGCGCCATTTCGGCCACCAACGAAGTCGTTGTTGTTTTGCCGGCTGAGCCGGTGATACCAACCACGGCAGCCGGTGTCCGCTCAAGAAAGATCTGGGCGTCATTGGCGATCGGTATGCCCGCCGCTCTGGCTTGCTCGGCTATGGGAAGATCCGCGGGGACGCCACCAGAGAGGAACAGCATGTCCGTTCCTTCCAGCATTCCCTGCGGATGTCCACCAAGGGCGTATTTCAATGACAAATCAGCCAACTCCTCCAACTCGGACTGCAGTGCCTCAGCAGGCTTGATGTCGCTCAGAACCACCTGAGCACCTTGTCTGACCAGGTAGCGGGCAAGCGCTTTGCCCTGTCGGGCCAAACCCAGGATGACCGCCCGCCGGCCCCGCCAATCCTTCACGGCTTCTTTCAACAGTCAGGGCCTTCTAGGCAGCCCTACCCTGCACCATCGCGTCTGCAGCGCGCGTGCGCGCTCGACTGCTCTTCTTCTCCGCCGGCGTCTCTTCGATACCGATCCAATAATGGTTCGGCATCACATTGCGTGCCTTGCGCACGCTCACGCCGCCGACATCCCCCTCACTGCCGTTGAGCGTGTTGGGATGCACCAGGCAGTGCGTCGGCTTTTCGCCGAACTTCTGCTCATAGAAGGCAGCTGCCTGGCTGACCTTATCCTTTAAAGATGTCGGTCCATCATCAAACCACAGCATTCCGATTTCCATCATTCCCTCCTTAGATCAATGCGAGCGCGACTCCGAACATTCCGGAGAGCAGCGCAACGAGCCAGAAACGTTGAACAATTTGTGTTTCGCTCCAACCGCTGAGTTCAAAGTGGTGCTTCAACGGCGCCATTTTGAATAAGCGCCGACCGTTTGTGATCTTGAAATATGCAACCTGCAATATCACGCTCAGCGTCTCGCTGAACGGGATGATGGCAATGATCGGCAGCAGGATCCATTGGCCTGTCATCAATGCCACCACGCCGAGTGTTGCTCCGAGCGGGATCGATCCGGTGTCGCCCATGAACAGCTCTGCCGGGTGCGCGTTGTACCAGAGGAACGCAAACAGCGCGCCCACCACGGTAAAGCAAAAGCGCACAAGGAAAACCTGTCCCTGCAGCATGGCGATCGCGCCATAGGCAGCAAATGCAGTCGCCGAGATCAAGCCCGCCAACCCATCGAGACCATCGGTGATATTCACGGCATTGCTCCAGCCAACGATCCAGATCACTGCGATCGGCACATACCAGACACCCAGATTGATCACTTCGGGCACGTTGGGCAGGATCAGTTCGGGCGGTTGCAGACCATACTTCAACACCAATGCGATCCCGATCGCCAGCACCGTCTGTAGCAGGAACTTCCAGCGTGCTCTCAGACCGCCAATGCCGCGCGGGCGGCGAATGCCCAGCCAATCGTCGAGCACCCCGATGCCAGCGAAAAGGATCATCGTGAGCAGCGGCAGCAAGATCGAATTGCCAAACACATTTAATTCACTCAAGATCGAGACCAGATTGAGCACACCGGTCACGAGCAAGATGGGGATAATAAACAACCATCCGCCCATAGTGGGTGTACCTAATTTTGTAAAATGGCGTTGAGGACCTTCGATGCGGATCTGTTCACCGATCTTGAGCATCCGCATGATGCGGATCAAAGGCCCACCCCAGATGACCGTGAGCAGGAACGTGATGCCGCCGAGGGAGAGTGCCATTGCAGTCTGCGTCATTCGGCACGCTCCATGTATGAGACAACGCGATCCAATTCGACCCCGCGAGACCCTTTCACCAGCACAACATCACCCGCATCAATCCGTTCCTCCAGATACTCAATCGCCTCGTCACTCGTTCCGAGTGCGGTGACCCTCTCACCAGGCAGCCCGGATGCGATCGCCTCATCGGCGATCCAGCGGGCGCGTTCGCCTACTGTAACCAAAAAGTCTGCGACCTCGGCTGCGCGCGCTCCAACGCGCCGGTGGCCGGTCTCCTCGTACTCTCCCAGTTCGAGCATGTCACCCAGCACAGCCCATTTGCGCCCATCCAGATCGTCAAGCAAATTTAACGCTGCCAGTACGGAGGGTGGCGCGGCGTTGTAGGTGTCATCCAGAATGACTGCGCCGCCCGGGCCTTCTACAGTCACCAGACGGAGCTGACTGCGCGGGTTCTGCAATCCACGCACGATCTCGCCCCAGTCCAGACCTTCATTCAACCCCACCGCTGCAGCGCGCATGACCGTGTGCACCGAATGACGTCCAAGCAGCGGAACGCGCAAATGAAGTTCTTCTCCCTCGAAGTGAATCAGGCAGCGGATGCCATCAAGCCCTAATCCTTCGACATCGCTGACCCACAGGTCAGCTTCTGGCGACAGTCCGTAGTAGAAGACTTTTGCCTCAGTCTTACGGGCCATATCGCGCACTCGATCGTCGTCAAAATTGAGGATCGCCACACCTTCCGGCGCAGGCGGCAGCCTTTCTACTAACTCCGCTTTACCCTGCACGATCGCCTGCATGCTCCCGGCACGCTCCAGATGAACCTCGCTGATGTTGGTCACCACCCCTACCTGCGGCGCAGCAATTTCACATAATGCGGCGATCTCACCCGGAACGTAGAAACCCATCTCGAGCACAGCCCTTTCATGAACGGCGGTCAGCCCGAGTAAGCTCAGCGGCAGACCGATCTCGTTGTTCATATTTCCCGGACTGCGGATCGTTTTGTAATGCTGGCTGAGCACATCGGCAGCTAGCTCTTTAGTCGTGGATTTGCCCACGCTGCCGGTAATGCCGATCACTCGAATCCCGAACTTCGCTCGCCAGAATTTTGCAGCCGTTTGCAGCGCTTCGAGCGCGTCATCCACCCGCAAACAGATGGGATGCGAAATATCCGAGGGAAGCGTTGCCTGCTCTGCTTCGCGCAAATCGATCAGGGAAATATCGTGATCAACGTCCTTCTCAACGAGCGCGGCGACCGCCCCACTTTCAAAAGCGTCCGAAACATAATCATGTCCGTCGGCATGCTCGCCTTCCAACGCGATAAACAACGCCCCGGGAGTGACCAGGCGCGAATCGACAACCGCGTCGGAGATCGCGATCTCCAACCCGGCCGTAGTCTTTCCTGTTATCGCTTCATAAATATCTTTTACGGCGAGCATTCTCTTTAACTTTGTCCTCTTTCTTCAGCGACCAATTGATCGCGAATATGATCTGGCGGGATTTCAAGCATCGTCACCAGCCTCTCGACCACTTCCCGGAAAACCGGTGCAGCGACGACTGAGCCCCACGGCGATGATTCGGGCTTATCAATACGCACGAGCACGATAAACTGCGGGTCATAGACTGGACCCCATCCGATGAATGACGCGATCGTCCATCGATCGTCATAGCCTTTCTCCGTCGGAATCTGAGCCGTGCCGGTCTTGCCTGCTAAGCGGTACCCGTTGACGCTGGCCAGATGCGTCTCGCCCGCGATCGATTCGGCCAACATTTCGTTGAGCACATCGGCGGTCTCTGGCGATATCGGTCGACCCAGCACCGTCGCCTTCGGCCAGTAGGCCCCTTCGGGACCCACGACAGCCCGGACAATATGGGGCTGCATCATGGTGCCGTGATTTGCTACCGCCCCTACCGATGCCAGCAGCTGCACCGGCGTCACGGATACACCCTGGCCAAACGAGTTCGTTCCCAGATCGGCCTCCGTCCATTCCGGGTGACGCGGCGTCCGCAGCTGTCCGGGGACCTCGCCGGCGACATCGATCCCGGTGCCACGGCCGATCCCGAATGCTGTCATGTACTCATAGAACGTGCTGGCGCCGAGTTTTTCCGAGGACAGCCAGGCCAGGCATACGTTCAATGAGTGCTCCAGACAGCCCTGCATCGTCTGCGGGCCCCATGCGCCGCCGTTCCAGTTGCGTATGCGGATACCGCCCACCTCGATTTGACCGGTGTCGATAAATTCGCTGTCAGGCTCAACAACGCCAGAGTCGAGCGCGGCTGCCATGGTTAGCACTTTGAATGTGGAGCCCGGTTCAAATTGGCCCCCAACCGCCGGATTGATGACCGCCTCGTCCTCCTCTTCTTCTTCGAGCTCCTCCAGATCGACGGTGCTTACGCCGCGTTCTTCCAACCAGGGTTCGTAATTGTTTGGGTTCAGCCCGGGCTGGATTGCCATGCCGAGGATTTCCCCGTTGCGCGGATCCATCACGATGATTTGCCCGGACTCCGCCTCATTGCTTTCGATCGCCTCCCGCAGTACCTCTTCAAGCATCTGCTGAATGTCGAGGTCAATCGTCAAAACCAGATTCACGCCAGCCGGCGGATCCGGCTCGAGGCGCGCTTCGGGCGGTATGTAACCACGCTCAATCGTCAATGATTTGCCCGCAAGCCAATCGTCATAAAACCCTTCGATGCCAAAAAATCCCTTGCCCTCCTGGTTCACAAATCCAAGCACATGGCCTGCCAGGTAATTAGCGGGATACTCTCGGCGTGGCGCGGGTACGAGTTTCAGGCCGCTGAGATCAGGGGCTTCTGGATCGAGCAAGAAAGATTTGAGCATATCCGCCGCAACCTGATCGATTGTGATCGGCCAGTTTTCCTCACCGGCGACTTCGCGCGTCAAACGTATGCGGTACTGCCCAAGCGAGCCCCAGTCCAACGTCAACTGCTTGTATAGATCCTCGTAAGGAAGGACGAGCGCCTGGGAGAGCACTGCAGCGATCTGCTTTCGGCTGGCCGGTGTCAGCTGAAACACTTCGATCTCTAAGTAATACATGGGAACATTTGTAGCGAGCAGGTCCCCGTCCCGATCGTAAATCAACCCACGATCCGGGTTGATCTCGTCTTCGGTATCCTGAGCCGCCTCCACCCACATCGCAAAAACAGGAGCATAGGTGCCAAACTGAACGCGGATCAGCTGTACGACCATCGCCAGGACTGCAACACTCATAACGATCAGAAGCACACGCACTCGTCGGAATGGCAGGGAAGCAGAGATCATCTCGTTTGCCCTCCACCCGACCGGACGATGCGCGCGGCCCAATCGCCGAGTGTCTCTGTATATGCCGGCGAAAGCGATCCATTGCGGTCTACGAGTGAGTCAGGCGGCTCGGGAGCCACAAACGGATCCGGATCAACGTAGCCCTCAACGAGTACATATTGGATGTCGCCCATTTCTGCCGGGCGGAAGCCCAGTTCTAGAGCACGTTCCATCATCTTGTCGGGCATCGTCAGTCCGGCAAGGCGTGAGCGGAGCTCAGCTGTTTGTCGTTCCAACTCAGCCTTCTCGATCTGCAGATCCAGCACTTCACGCCCCAATTCGGCTACCCGGGCATTAACCGCCAGGTACAAGCCGCCGACAATCAGCAGTGCGACGATTGTCATCACCGTCCTGCTGGTTATGTTCAGTGACTTGCGCCATGAGCCCTTTTTGGATGCTTGTTTTTTTCTACCAATCACGAAGATTCCCTCATTAACAATGCTCGTCTAGAGGCCTGCAAGGACTATGCCATTGCCAAGCGCTCGGCAACGCGCATTTTAGCGCTGCGCGAGCGTGGATTCGCCTTGATTTCTGCCTGATCAGGCCGGATGGGCTTAGGCGTGATGACTTTTAAAGTTGCACTATGATCACAAACACAGATCGGCGTCTCGGGTGGACAGATACAGTCACTGCTTTCCCGTCTGAAGTAGTGTTTAACGATGCGATCTTCGAGAGAATGAAAACTGATCACAACCATCCTTCCGCCGGGACTCAAGAGCCGATTACCTGCTTTCAAACCACGCTCTAGTGCATCCAGTTCCTCATTGACCGCGATACGCAGAGCTTGAAAGGTTCGTGTGGCCGGGTGGATGCCCTTCCTCGATCTTCCCGCTGCTTTAGCGACCACATTTGCCAATTCCGTGGTCGTCTCCACCGGTCGCGCTCGTTCGATCGCACGGGCTATGCGGCGTGATTTCCTCTCTTCGCCGTATCGCCAGAGAATGTCAGCGAGCTCCTCGACCTCCAGATCGTTCACAAGGTCAGATGCACTGCGCTTCGCATCGGGATCGAAACGCATGTCCAGCGGCCCTTCCGATTGGAAAGAAAAGCCTCGTTCAGGAGCATCAAGCTGCATCGAGGAGAGGCCCAGGTCTAGCAAGATGCCGTCGACCCCACCCCAACCGAGTTTGTCAGCATGGCTTTCCATCCCAGCGTAGGATCCCTGTCGCAGGAAGAACCTGCCCTTAAACTCGCTCAGGTTCTGTGCTGCGATCTCCAGAGCCCGGGGATCCCGATCCAGACCCAGCAACAGACCATCCGGGGCAGATCCGCTGAGTATCCCGGAAGCATGTCCGCCTGCGCCTATCGTGCCATCTATGTAGCGCCCAGCCGCGCGCAGAGGCAATGCGGTGAGCACATTCTGGTAAAGTACCGGGGTGTGTCTCTCAGCGGATGCTGCGTCTTGAGACGCCGCCATCGCTTACCCCGCGGAAAGGTCGAATTGAGAGAAGCGTCTGGCATTGACCTCTGGATCGGTCACGCCTTCAAGTTCATTCAACCAGGCGTTTACGTTCCAGAGTTCGAAGTACTCGCCAGCGCCGACAATCGTCGTATCCCCATCGAGATTGGCGTAGTCTCGTAAAAAGGGGGGCAGCAGAATGCGGCCCGACGAGTCCAATTGGACTTCTGTGGCGCCGCCGAAAATCACCCTGCGCACTGCACGAGCCTCAGGATCGGTTGTGGTCAACGTCGTGGCTCGCCGTGCTAGTCGTTCGAAACTTTCAGTGGTATAAACGAGCAAGTTGCGTTCAAAACCCTGGGTAACGAAAGCACCTGCGGTCAGATCGTCACGGAACTTTGCCGGGATCGTCAATCGCCCCTTATCATCAATTGTGTGGGTGTATTGACCTAAGAACATCCGTTCTAACTTCCCTTTCAAAACCGAGACGCCGGCAGCACCGGCGCCCCACTATTCCCCACAAGTTCCCACTAACGCCCACAGTATATACTAGTTCGCCCCACCAGCGCAACCCGTTTTGGAAAATTTTAAGGTCAGTACTTTCTTCCTAGTAAAAAGGGATTGGAAGCCACCTTCCGGGCGATTGTTACACGCTCCGGCGGGGTTAGACCTTTTAAATAGAAATGACTTCCGCGTATTGAACCGGCGGAAGTCATGGTCAGGAAGGTCGATCTATAAGCCGCGTTCTGTTGGGCACACCGCATCGGTCATGGACCGGTGCGGCGCCACCAGGCAACCATCTATCTAGACATCACGTCACCGTGATGCTCAAGCAGCCTACCCGGAACTCAATAGGGACGAGCCGCCCCTCGCCCGCAAAGCGGGCTTCGTTCCTGCTTGGCTTTGCTCCCAGTGGGGGTTGCCTGGCCACGGTCATTGCTGCCCGTGCCGGTGGTCTCTTACACCACCTTTTCACCCTTACCCTGAAATCAGGGCGGTTGTTTTCTGTGGCCCTATCCACGGGTTGCCCCGTCCGGGAGTTACCCGGCACTGCGCTTTGTGGAGCGCGGACTTTCCTCGGACGGCGTGCCGCCCGCGGTTGCCCGATCGACCTCCATAGACTGATTTCATCATAATCTGTGAACATTAACAGGTCAATAACACCGACCCACCGATCTGGGACCCCACAACGCTAACGTAATTCTTACCCAGATCCTCTTGAATACACTTACCCCTGGGACTATAATGCCTGCTGTCATCTGGAAGGACAACTATGCCCATCTATACCTACCGCTGTGAGAACTGCGGTGTACAGTTTGATCGTCGCCAACACTTCGACGATCCAATATTGAAGAAATGTCCAGAATGTGGAAAGCTTAAACTTCGAAAGGTCTTCCTCCCAGTGGGCATCGTTTTTAAGGGTTCCGGTTTCTACGCGACTGATCATCGTTCCCCTTCGGGTCAGCC
>CBFDDM010000026.1:0-33574 GCA_965603565.1 uncultured Anaerolineales bacterium
TTGCCCGAAGTGCAGCCGAAACGACCTCTGCAGCACTTGCAGTCGTTGCATCGATAATAAGCACAATAGGGATCTCAACGAACGCTCCCGGTTCCAGTACATCGTAAATTGTCTGAACGGACCCTCTGCGCTCCTCATAGACAATGATACCCTCTCTTAAGAATAACCTGGATACATCAACCGCAGAATTCAGCAAACCACCACCGTTATTGCGCAAATCTACGATCAATTTATCTACACCGCGTCCCATCAGGTCTTGGAGGGATTGCCGCACTTCATCTGGAGTCTTCTCGCTGAACGTGCTGATCGCGATGACGCCGGTATGTGCATAGCCGGGCAATATGTAATCTGCGACGGAGGGAAGGGGGATATTCACTCGTACCATGTCGAGCGTCTCGGCTTTATCTGAGCCTGGCTGGCGAATACGTAACATCACGTGCGTCCCTACCAGACCACGAAGCTGGCTCACTACCGATTCGAGCGAGACGTCTCCGTCGATCGGAATTCCATCAATTGCCAGGATCTGTGTCCCTTCCAAAACCTCCGCACTTGCTGCAGGGCCCTCCGGAAACGGAGCGAGGAAGAATTTGCCGACTCCATCCGTGGTTACCAGCGCGCCGATGCCACCATATTCTCCAGCCAACGCGTCTGACTGGATCGTATGTTGCTGGGGCTCTGAGAACCGCGTAAAAGGATCATCGAGTGCATTCAGCATGCCTCGTACCATTCCCCGTTGAAGGACCAGACCCTCTGGCAGGGCTTCGATGTAGTGAGTATCCACCAACTGATAAGCTTCATTCAAGAGCTTTAGCTCAGACCGACCAATCAAAGAATGAGCCAGAAAACCGCTGAAAAAGGATATCCCTAACGCCAGGATGAGCATCAGGAGCAGAACCACTTTTTGCATCTTTGTCATGGGGCTAGATTTTAACATGTACTTCTTTCCCATACCTATTCTATGGACCGACGACTAAAATGCTGATGAACCAGCCAGGGATGTATTCGCCTGGCTTGCGCTCTGCGTACGCCGACAGCCTAATCCAGAGCTGGTTAAAACGAAGATTATCTGCGATAAGCCATGGAACTATCTACAGACATCGATAATAAACCCAAAGATGCACAAGAAATAACACTGCTGGTTGTTGAAGACGACCCAGCAATGCTAGTCGCCTTCCAGGATGTCCTCGAAGGGGCCGGTTTCCACGTAATTACAGCTCAGAATGGTCAGGTTGCCCTTGACAAACTGGAAGCGATCAAACCTGATCTGATCCTATCTGATATTTCAATGCCGATCATGGACGGTTACCAGCTCTTTGAAGCCGTACGTGAACGTCCCGGAGGCGCCGTCATCCCGTTCATTTTCCTGACAGCGCGCGGGACGCGTGAAGACATCTTTGCGGGCAAATCGCTCGGAGCCGATGACTACATCACAAAGCCGGTAACAACGAGGGAATTGCTCTCTGCCGTAAGGGCTCGAATCCAGAGATCCGATGAGTTGATGCTCGCCCAGCTCAAGGCAGCCTATAAAGACAGCCTTTTTGTTCTTGCCAACGCAATTGAGCGACGAGATGAGTATACCCATGCACATATGCGACGATTGAACTCATACGCAAGAATTCTCGCCGAGAAGCTGAACTGGGAGCATGAGCAGCTCGAAGACCTGGAGTTTGGGGCCATTCTTCACGATATCGGAAAGATCTATGTTCCCGAAGCCGTGCTCCAAAAAGAGGGCAAACTCAGCGACGCGGAAATGGCAGATATGCGCAAGCATCCCGAGGTCGGCGCGCATATGATTAAGGACATTCCATATCTAGCATCTGCCGCGCCTATGGTGCTCTACCACCATGAGCGCTGGGATGGCGGTGGTTACCCTGAGGGTTTGGCCGGTGAGGATATTCCCATGGGCGCTCGTGTCCTGGCGGTGGCTGATTCTTTCGATGCGATGACCTCCAATCGGCCATACCGGGATGCCTTGTCACCAGAAACCGCCTACCAGGAAATCCTTAATTGCTCGGGGACACAATTTGACCCTCGTGTCGTCGAGGCGATGAAAGCCTGTTGGGAAGCAGGTCAAATTGATGAGATATTGAACCAGAATAACGGTCACAAGTAGAACGACCGATTATTAATCGGTCAGCGAGAACGATTTAGCGGCTTGCTTGTATAATGGCGAATGGGTAGCATTGTACCCATTCTTTTGTTTTTCACGGAACGATATATATGGATAGAATCCAGCGAACGCTAGAGAGTATTAATGAGTTTACGCGAGGCGCGGTCGAGATCATAATTCTGGCCGTGCGCCGGTTTGGTGAAGCTCGAGCCGCCGAAAATGCGGCAAGCCTTGCGTACTACACCCTCTTTTCGATTTTCCCTATGTTCCTGGCAATCATCGCAGCCGGGAGCTTCCTGCTTGAACGAGGCGAGGTCTACCAGCAGGTACAGTCATTTATTTTCGAAGTTTTCCCCGTATCGCGGGGACTGATCGAGGATAACCTGGAAACCGTGTTGGAACGCAGAGGGACGGTGGGAGCGATTGGCATTCTCGGGCTGACCTGGGCGGCCACAGGCGTATTCTCAAACTTGATATTCAATATCAATCGAGCATGGCCAAAGACAAAACCCCGGAATTTTCTCCGCAAGCGGCTTGCTGGACTGGGGATCGTCGCATTGTTGGCCATCATGTTAGCCCTATCTACACTTGGCACAACCGCGTTGAATTTGATTTCAAACCTGGATGTACCTACCTTAGAAACGCTTGGGCTTGATTTTATCCAGATCAGAACGATGTTGTCACGCCTGATTTCCTGGGGAAGTAAATTGCTTGTCTTCATCGGATTATTCCTCTGGGCTCCAAACACGCGCGTGCCATTTAGGGCTGCCTTCTGGGGTGCGTTGCTGGCCGCAACCGGCTGGGAGCTGGGAACCGCTGGCTTTACCTGGTATCTGACCAGCGGTATTCCTCGTTACGAGCTCATCTACGGATCGCTTGGGACCGTTGTCGTTCTGATGCTTTGGATCTACATCAGCATGATCATCGTCCTGCTAGGTGCCCATCTCGGAGCCGCTTATGTGGCCTACCAGGAGCAGGAACGCAACGTCATTCTCTCCTCGATATTCGAATAAACGACAACCCCCCTATAGAACACCCGTTCGAATTTATGTATTTTCAATGAACACACCATATCGGTAGGGCGGTAGCCCCGATTTTACGAATCTTCTAATTCCTATGACCGGCACACATAATCCGTTCGTCAAAACATTTTGAGCACAGTGATGTCCACCGTCCTCAGGAGGCGGGAGGGGCTTTACAAAAGAGCCGCTTGACGTGTAAATTGGTTTTGGTTATGATAAGTATCATTATAATAACCATAAGGAAGCTTTGAGAGGGAATGAGGGAACCGCTATGAGCCGCTCTCTTACGATCATTGACACCGTTGACGGATACTTGGACAGCGTTCTTTTGTCGCGGAGCAAGAATACCGCCCGAACATACACTAACGCTTTAAACGCCTTCTTGCTTTCGCTGAATGAAATGGAGATCGATCCGGAAGTGATACGGGCTTCAAAGGCTACTGAAGATTGGATCACTCAATTTGCAGACGACCTCAAATCGTACGCTCCCGCCTCAGAGCGCCTTTATCTAACCGCGGTCACGGGTTGGTATGAGTACCTCGCCGCCGAGCACCTGGCCGAGATCAACCTGCCGCGACTGCGGCTCCTGATTAAACGCCGGAGTCGTAAACCGGGCCAGAGATTGCCTCAATTTCCTCGCGAATCGATCGAGACGGTCCTAGACTACGCCTTAGAGTTAACCGGAGCCGCAACTGAAGATGAGCGCGAGCGCTTGATCAACCTGCGCGACCGCGCGTTTTTGCTCACCCTGGGCGATACCGGGTTGCGCGTACACGAGGCCTGCAACCTGCGTCGTGGTGATATAGACTGGAACGAAGGGCGCGCGCTGTTGATCGGCAAAGGAGACCGCGAAGCTGTCGTGCGATTTTCAAGCCGTTCGCTGAAGGTGCTTAAGGATTATTTACGAGCCAGAGCCGCGTACGATGGCGGTTCCGGGCGTCCTCTGGCAACATTACCCATCTTTTCACGCCACGATCGCGGCGCTGGCGACAAGGTGCTGCCGATATCCACAACGACTGGACGTGCCATCGTCAAAGCACGCGTTACGGAAGCTGTCGGCGAATCCTCGGCCGGGATAATAACGCCACATTCATTCCGTCATTACTTCGTCACAACCGTGCTGCGAGGGTCAGGCGGTAATTTGAAGCTGGCTCAGGAGCTCGCCCGTCACAAAAACATCGCCGTAACGCAGCGCTACGCTCATCTTACGGACGACGAACTCGACCGTGGTTATCACCAGATCTTTGAGGATCAATAATCTTCGTTGGTAGCACGATCTTGCCACAAACAGCTTCGTCTTGACCAACGATCGCATCTCTGAACACGATCGCATCCTCAACGACTGCACCTCGCTGGATCCACGCACCCGACATAACGTACACACCTGGTCCTACACGTGCGCCTCCCTGAACCTTAGCACCTCTCTCGATATAAGTCGGCGGTCTGATCACTGCCTCTTGTGCCGCGTCGGCTCCGCGTTCAATCTGAACGTGTCCAAGCTCCAAAAGGATCTGCCTCACAGCCATAAGATACTCTCTTGGGTTGTTGATCGTTATCCGCCCGTGGGCAAGTTTGGCGGCCACCACCCCACCCTGATCGATTAGATTTTGGATCGCCTGGGGGATCTCATATTCCGAACGCTCTGACGGCTCAAGTTCAGCTAAATAGCTCCCGAATGGTGAACGAAAAGCATATATCGGAAGGGCTGTCTTGTCCGAGATCAGCTGCGACGCAGTTGGCTTCTCGATGATCTGCTGGATCATCCCCATTTCGTCGAGCGCGACGACCGAGCTGGGCAGTACGTCATCGGCTTTAAAAGTGGTGACACCGACGAGCGCATCGAGCCTTTCCCTGGAAAAATGCTCGACAAATCGTTCAAGATAAATCGGCGACATAAGATTGTCACAACCCGTAACGATGCAGCCGTCATCGATCAGCGGCCATGCAGCGCGCAGTGCATCACCGCTGCCCAAAGGTTTTTCTTGAGCGACGATCCGCAGATTAGATCCTTGCCACGGTGGCGAACTGAGCAGTTCCCTCAGATGCTCATCAGCAGGATTAAGCACCAATATCGTCGTATCAACCAGGTGAGCTAGAGATTCATATACTCGGGTAACAAGCGGCTTTCCCAACAGTGGGAGCGCCGCTTTTGATGTCAGCGAGCCGATGGGGCCCAGTCGTGAACCCTTTCCGGCTGCCAGTATGACGGCTTTCATCGTGCTATGGGTTTGTCGGGAGGGATGCTGCGTAGATTCTGCGTTCGAGATAAAGGATGAATACAATCCAGATCATGTCCGCGATGAATAAGTGCAGGATCTGCATCCAGATCGGTGCGAGCAAAACCACGTTGATTGCGCCTGCGACCAACTGAAGGACAATTAAAACGGTTAACACACGCAATCGTGAGCCGCTTTGCCCAATTTCATCGGCAAACCAGTTGAGTCGCAAGCCAAAAAGCAAGTATGTGCTGAGGGTAATCGCTATCACGGGATGGACAACCCGTAAGCGTACAAGAAAATGCGAGGTCGGGACCAATTCTTCTGTGATCCCCGCTGCTAGGCTCGCCGCTGGGAATAACGTATCACCCAGCGCAGTGATCGCCCCCGTCGCGCCTACAGCGACCATTCCAATGAGTGCAAGTCCAATTAAAATCCAACTTCCCATCCCGGGAGGCCGGTATCTGTCACGCTCCGTCCGTGCCCAAACCGCCGTGAGCGTAATCGCTCCAACAAGCAAGTAGGTATTTGAGAGATGAACAGCTGACGCAAATGCGCGCATAGATGAGGTGTTGCCACCCACGAGATCGAAAAGCACCAATCCTGCCCCGATCAACGCTTCGATGATGATGAAGACACCGGAGGCGAGCGCAGCCTTGCGGACCCTTGCCCTCTGCGGGAAACGCCTTGCAAGTGGCACCAGAGCGAGCGTCACGATAAGCGCTGCCCCGCTTGTGATGCGGTGGGTGTACTCGATAAGTGTTTCTGCGGTCCGCGAGAGCGGGATTACGTCACCATTGCACAACGGCCAATTGCCGCCGCAGCCTGCCCCCGACCCGGTTGCGCGAACGAATGCGCCCCATAGAATTACGGCGATGTTTACAGCCAGAACAAGCCACGAGTAGCGCTGGTAACGTCGGGCATATAGGCTGTTCTCAGTAGAAGATTTCATGTCATGCAACGATCAAACACAGACCAGTGGTCCCTGGCCCGGAGTGTACTCCTAACGCAGGAGATAATTCGGCGACGTAAGATTCGACCGTCTCGATGCGTTCCTCCACCATCTCTTTCAAACGTAAAGCCTCCGCTTTCGCGGCAGCGTGCATATACGCGAGCTTCAAGGGCCCGAGCGCGATTGCAGCTTCATCCACGAAATCCACCATCGCCTGATACGCTTTCTGGCGGCTCCGTGTCTTCCCCAAAGCGACGATCACCCCGTCACGCATTCCGATCAATGGCTTGATATTCAACAATGAGCCCACCAGATGAGTCGCTTTACCAATGCGCCCTCCGAGATGGAGGTATCTCAATGTGTCCGCTGTCTGGATCATTTGCGCCGTAGGTATTAATGCGCGTATCTTCTCCACAACATCGCCAAGCGTCGCACCGGCAAGCGCTGCACGTGCAGCTTCCATTGCAATCCATCCCTGGCACATGGCAACATTGAGTGTGTCGATGACCTCGATCTGCAAGTCAGGGATTTTTTCCTCGATCAGACCTTTGGCAGCGAGCGCGGCTTGATAGGCCCCGCTCCCTTTGGAGGTCATGTGAATGCTTGCTATCGCCCTGGCACCTTTCTCAAAGAGCGTCGTATACGTCTCTAAATAATCACCAGGCCCCGGAGATGCAGTCGTTGGCAGTTCATTCGCATTCTCCATCCAGGCGTAAAAACTCTCGGCCTTAGCAGTCACCAGGTCGCGCAAAACCTGCTTGCCCTGATGGATGTAGTAAGGAACCCAGGTTATTTTCAAGTTCTCGGCGATCCCCGCTGGAAGGCTGGCTGTGCTATCTGTAACGATGCTGACACCTGTCATCAACTTATCTCCTGCGGCGTGCAATTTTTGTCAGATGTGGCTAATGTTGATCAAATTCTGCCCCGGCACCGACTTCATCATCAGAACCATCGGGACCTACCTGGAAGGATTCGACCGTGTATTCCAAATGTTTTGGGATCCGCCCTTTTAATGCAATGACATCGCGTTTGTAATCAACCTCATCGACGACGCCCTGCTCATGCATTAAATTGACGAAGCTGCCTGCGTTATACGGAAGTTCTATGTCAACCTCCACCATGCTCTCAAACAATTCGTGTTCAAGCACGCGCAACAACGCATCCGTCCCTTCTCCGGTTCGTGCCGAAATCGGTACGGCTCGCTCGAACTGATCCAGGTAGTCAACCGGCATATTTGACAGGTGCAGACGGTCGATCTTGTTTAATGCTGTGACCGTAGGGATTTCTTGTCCACCAATCTCACGCAGCGTATCTCGAACCGCTTCAGCCTGCTCTTCTGCATTCGGATGCGTTATATCCACAACATGTAAAAGTAGCTCGGCTTCGCTGATCTCCTCGAGGGTTGCACGGAAAGCCGCCACCAGAGTCGTCGGTAGTTTTTGAATAAAACCGACCGTGTCTGTCATCAGTACGGTCTGACCGTCCGGAAGCGAAACACGGCGTGTGGTGGGATCGAGGGTTGCGAAAAGTTCATTGGCAACGTAGACATCCGAATCAGAGAGCCGGTTCAATAGAGTGGATTTTCCCGCATTTGTATAACCGACAATCGCGATCGTTGGTATCGCGGTCTGCTTACGGCGAGCTCGGTATCTGGAGCGGTGAGCGCGCACCTTCTCAATCTCCCGACGGAGCTGTGCGATGCGCCTGCTGATATCTCTGCGGTCGACCTCCAGCTGTGTCTCTCCCGGTCCTCTCAGACCGACGCCGCCAACTGAACCCGCCCTGCCACCGCCACCGCCTGCCTGCCTGGCGAGGTGTGTCCAGGCTCGTGTGAGCCGAGGTAATCTGTATTCGTATTGAGCGAGCTCTACCTGGAGCGCTCCCTCGCGTGTATGCGCATGCTGCGCAAAAATGTCGAGAATCAACGCAGTGCGATCCACCACGCGCACAGAATCCCCAAAGATACGTTCCAACTCACGTTGGTGCCTGGGATTGAGTTCATCATCGAAGAGCACTACGTCGACGACGAGGTCTTCGATCAAGCTCTTGATCTCAGAGACCTTGCCAGAGCCCAAATATGTCTTTGGGTTTGGCCGGGTCAAATTCTGTGTCTCCTGTCCGACAACATCAAGACCGGCCGTATCCGCAAGCAGCGCCAGTTCAGACAGCGATTCATCTAGCGATAAAAGATTATCCTGGTCGGGGAATGAGACGCCCACCATGAATGCTCGCTCGCGGGGCGATTCGGTAGGACGAGGAATTTTCGTCATTCAAACCTTTCTTTGTGGATCGATCCAAAACGCTGCAATGCGGGGGCCTCGTCACGCAGAGGAATCATCATGTGAAACGTACTACCCGGGCAGTTCTCATCGTCCCTACCCGGAGATTCGACCCATATTGTGCCTCCGTGCGCTTCCAGGATCCCTTTAGCTAGATGGAGCCCTAAACCTGTCCCGGAGCTTTCTCCTCCATCACCTGCATCGTGTCGGGCTAGAGATCTGGGAACACGTCCGAATTTCTCAAAGATCGCAGCCTGATCTTCGCGATCAATCCCGACACCGGTATCACGACAGGAGACCTCGATAAAGCCCGGCAGCATTCGTCCCCCAATTTCGATCGATCCCCCCTGCGGTGTGTACTGGACCGCGTTGCGAAGGACATGGGTGAACGCCTGCGTCAACCTTTCTTCGTCAGCATAGGTTGTCTTTGCTCCATCAGCCAACGGCTTGATCTCGAACTCAAGCAATTTCTCCTTAATTTCATCACCGAGATGCTCGACAATGCTTCGAAGCACCTCATCGAGACTCACAGGCTGGTAGTAGAGCGAAAGCATTTGATTATCGACCAGGGAGATATCAATCAACTCATTGATTATCGCCCGCATTTTGGTCATGCCTGTCTTGATGCCACGCATCAGGACCTCATGATCAGGTACATCGTCGACGTTTTTAAGTGCCTCCGAGAGCATCTCTGTGTAGCCCTCGATTAACGTCAGTGGAGTCTTGAGTTCGTGCGCGGCAGTGTTGATGAAACTCGACCGGGTTTCATCAAGACGCTGCACTTCATTCCTGAGCGTTTCTTCCCTTCGGCGAATTTCATGCAGATACATGCCAAGTTCTAACGCAGCAGCCAGGTCGTAGAACTGGTTGAAAAGCGGGATGACTGCTGAGTGCAGCAACAACTTCTCCTCCGCGCTGAACCTTTCGGATGCAACCTGTATGCATGCATGCTCACACCTGGACAGCAACGGGATCAGGATCGGCTGAATGTCGCTAGACAACTTCCCTGTGTCCATCTCGGCAACGAAATACGCCTGTACCCATGATTCAAGCAGGTGCCGCACGGCCTCAGGTTCCTTGCGTAAATACGCATCCGAAATGAGATCCCAGAATTTCGATAATTCCTTGTTCGCAGGCCGCCATTTATCCTTATTGAGATTTGATAGCTGGCCAACTATATGTTCAAGCCATGGCTTCTTGATGGCCAGCAACATGTCGATCGGCTTTTTCATATTCGCTTCACCAAATGCACCTCGATAGAGACGCTACACAACAATAGTGTACCTAGAAAATGACGAAAAAGCTTACCTCTCTCACACCAGTTCAGCCGCCAGTTTCAAGCCAAACTTCAAGTGTTCTGCCCACTATCGCTAGGCTCCTGTGTGAGACCTTATCAGGTAGGTCTTGTGTTGTGTGGAAATAGGGGTAGTCAAAATCGATGATGTCGACAGCCGGAATTCCAACCTGGATGAATGGCGTATGATCATCGAGGATGCTGTATTTTTCTTGAGGGATGAATTCATCGAAGCCCAGAGTATTTGCTGTTTCCCATATCTCGCTGCGTAAAACGGTATCGGAGTTCCTTTCATAATAGAGCTGCAAATCAGCATCCCCAACCATATCGACGATCACAGCCGCGCGCGGCCAGTGCTCCAGATTGTCGACAAAATAGCGTGATCCTAAGATCCAGTCCCATCCCTCAATTCGACCATTATCCTCTGCGTCGAAAAAAACGATCCAGATAGGTTCTGTCCCCGAATGTGTCTCCAGGACCCGCGCGAGTTCCAGGAGAACGGCTACGCCGGAGGCGCCATCATTCGCCCCGGGTACCGGTTCTCCCGGTGTGTTTTCATCTTGATCCGCGAGAAAACGTGAGTCGTAATGAGCGCCCAGGATAATCGGTGCGCCCGTGGACTGGTTATTCTCCCTACGTGCGATGATGTTACGCAGTTCATACCCCCCGTATTCAAAGGCTTGAAATTCCACATCCCATCCAGACGCTCGCATCTTCTGTGCGATCCATTCACCGGTGCGTGTGTGCGCTTCGGTCCCCGGCACCCTGGGTCCGAAGCCAACTTGTGTGAGCACGTGATGGTAGGCGCGCTCACCATCGAATGTTGCAGACCCCTCCTCGGTAGCCAATACAGGCTCAACAGGCTGCCGATACGTCAGGACACAACCACTGACCAGCCCGAATGCTGAGAACAGGACCAGGATGCGCATAGCCTTTATTATTTCAAAAAGAGGAAAAATGTGAGCAACCTTATTCATGAGAATTGTGTCTATGCGCATTAATATTATGGCTCAGATATTGTTCCAGGTCCTCGATGGCGCGCGCTGCATATGCCCCCGCACGCTGCCGCTTGTTGCGACGGATTCCATCTTCAAGCGGTGGGACGATGCCGAAATTAGCTTTCATCGGTTGAAAATGCTGGGGAGCAGCCTGGGTGATGTAATCAAGCAGTGCGCCAAGCATGGTCGTCGACGGTAACTGGGTCAAAGGCTGCGCCTGATCGTATCTAGCCGCATTCAAGCCAGCGAGCAACCCAGTGGCGATGTTTCCCAGATAGCCTTCAACACCGGTTATCTGCCCCGCAAAAAACAGATCCTCTCTGTCCCGATGCTGAAGCGTACGACGTAATTGCGTGGGTGCATTTATGAACGTATTGCGATGCATTTGACCGTAACGCATGAATTGAGCGCCCTCCAGACCCGGGATCATCCGCAGCACCCTGCGCTGCTCTGCAAAGGTCAGATTAGTTTGAAATCCGACGATGTTATAGAGAGTGCCTTTTAAGTTATCCTGGCGCAGCTGGACAACAGCATGGGGCCGCTTCCCACTGCGTGGATCAATCAAACCAACCGGTCGCATCGGGCCGAAAGCGAGTGTCTCTCTCCCACGCTCAGCGATGATCTCGATCGGCAAACAACCTTCAAAAAATTTATGCGCACCAGCGCGTACACCGCTCTCGATCGCTTTCTCAAAGCTCCGCAGCGGGATCCTATCCGCAGAAAGCAGTGCCTCGACAAATGCTCCGTACTCCTGCGCATTCATCGGGCAATTGATGTAATCACCATGCTCCTGATCGCCTCTGTCATAGCGTGATGCGAAATACGCCACTTGCATGTCGATGCTGTCGAATTCAACAATCGGAGCGAGCGCGTCAAAGAAGTAAAGATAATCCTGGCCGGTGAGCTTTTCAATTGAGCGGGTCAGCGCATCAGAAGTCAACGGGCCGCTGGCAATGACCGTCAAGCCGTCGGCTATCTCGCGAACCTCTTCACGGTGTATTTGGATGTTTGGATGAGCCGCCAGTCGCTCGGTCACAACTTGCGAAAAGCGCTCACGGTCGACAGCTAGCGCGCCCCCAGCAGGCACGGCAACCTGTTCGGCAACCTCCAATAACATCGATCCCTGCAAACGCATCTCTGCCATCAAAAGCCCTGATGCCCGATCTGGCAGTTTTGAGCCCAGTGAATTTGAGCAGACCAACTCTGCTAGCTGATCTGTAACATGCGCACCAGTATCGACCTTCGGCCGCATTTCATATAGGTGAACGGTTAAGCCTCGCTCCGCGGCCTGCCACGCTGCTTCACTTCCGGCTAACCCGCCCCCAATAACTCGTACTTGATTTTTCATGGAAAGAATTGTATCATGTCAGCTAATGGCACGAATCTTGCAACCAAATTAGGTACAACCACCTAAACATAGCGAGGCAAGCCATGTTTCAATTCCAGGATCAATCGTTACGCCCGCTTACGACTGCCCATCTTGCTCAGACGATGTCCCTGCTCGTGCTCTCAAACCAGGAACTGCACGATAAGGTCATCGCTGAACTGTCCGCCAACCCGGCACTCGAACTCGTCGAGGAGCGCACTTGTCCCCAATGCCAGCGCAGAATCCATGGACCCGGACGATGCCCGGTTTGCAGCCGCACTGAAATACAAGATGAACCCATCGTTTTCACTTCGCCGCGTGATTCATACCGCCCTTCTGGACGTCGTTCCAGCGATGATTTCCCCTACCACCAGGAGCCGGCTGCGCCCGAAGATCGCACCATCTTTGTCCTGCGGCAATTAGCGGCAGATCTGCTTACCGAGGATCGTGAGCTGGCAATCTACATCCTTTCCAGCCTCGATGAAGATGGCTTCCTCGTCGACCCACCGGCGTTTATCGCTCAGGCCACACGCAGCACAATCACGCAGGTAAAACGCGTGCTTGATCTGATCTCTACCGCCGACCCCATCGGGCTGGCCACCGAAGGGCCAAGGCAGGCGCTCATCGTCCAGCTCCAGCAGTTCGCGGAGCATGATCCACGTGTGCAAGTCGCATGCCGAATGATTCAGGAGACATTCGCCGAATTAGGACGCGGTGAGTACGATAAGATCGCCAAGGCCCTGGAGGTCAAATCCAAACTTGTCCATGAAGCAACCGAGTTCATCCAGGAGAACCTCAACCCCTACCCCGGCCGCGCGTACTGGGGTTCCGGGCGTGAACGCGAGACAGGCGATCCAAACGTATACCATCGCCCTGACGTCGTCATCAACACGAACCCTATCGAGAAAGAGGGTCCCCTGGTTGTTGAGATTTTCTCACCGATATCGGGATGGCTGCGGGTCAACCCGCTCTTCAATAAAGCCGTCAAGGAAGCGGACGAGGACCAATCCGAAGAGTTAAATGAGCATCTCGAGAAAGCCAACTTGTTCGTAAAGTGCATCCAACAGCGCAATAACACCATGCGCATGTTGATGGAGATGTTAGTCACCAAACAGCGCCAGTACATCCTGGAAGGCGCTCGCCACCTGACACCGATGACGCGCGCAGAGGTCGCCGACCATATTGGCGTGCACGAATCGACCATTTCCCGCGCAGTCTCAAATAAATCCGTGGCCCTCCCGGATGGACGCATTATTCCACTTGCGAAGTTTTTCGATCGCAGCCTCTCGGTGCGTGATCGCATCAAGGAAATCGTGCGCGAGGAGCGTAAGCCCTTGACCGATGATGCCATCGCCTCGCAACTTAAGAAGGATGGTATTAAAATTGCGAGACGGACAGTTGCAAAGTACCGGTCGATCGAAGGTATACTCCCTGCGAGATTGAGAGCAAAGAAAAAACTTTCGACAGCCGCTTAAGGGCTAACGCTTGGCAAAAGATACATCGCCTACAAACCCAATCGCAAGAATTTTCAAATCCGATCCTCATCGGGAATTATTCAACACTCTTGCGGATACATTAGAGCGCGCCGTCCTGGTCCTTTCCGGGACGGAGCCGCGTTTAATTACGTGCAACCACTCTTTCCTGCTCTTATCCGGGTACGCGCGGACCGACCTCGATTCCTTGACACCCTCGGAGATCTTTGTTAACGAAGAAGGTCGGGAGGTTCTTGAGAAACTGGACGAGTGCTGGGAAACATCGGACTGCAGTTACCTTGATGTGCCTATGCGCACCCAGGCTGGAAAGGTATTGTCTGTTGATTTAGAAGCCCATCCGATCGCACCACCTAAGACTGCGATTTTACTTCTCGCCAAACCTTCCGCTTTGCGCACAAGCGACGCCAATCAAAAAGAAATGCAGCGTCTGCGCCTTTCTACCATCGCCACGATGACTCAGGAAGCGCTAGAATTTGGCGACACCGCACTGCCTGACATTCTCGATATGACCCGGCAAATGATGTCGGCATCATATGTGTCGATGTACCGCGGATCAGCTGACCATCCAGATTACCTGATTCAGGGGGCTTTTCCGGCTGAGTTTCCCGAACATCTGGCGCCTTCGATTGTCGCCGAACTTCCGAGCATCACGACCTGGTCTCTGGGACAACGCCCCAGCCATGAACTCCAACGTGCCGCCCGTGCGGCTGAATTGGAATCTCTCGAGACCGCTTTGATCGGGCATGATAACGCCTGGATCGGCATGCTTATCATCGGTTGGGAGGCAGGAAACAAGCCCCCAGCTGATTCCGAACAGCTCCTGAAAATTGTGGCACGACTTTGCCATAATGCCATGCAGATCAGCCAGCTAAGGTCTGTGCAGGTCGAAAAGGAGAGTTCGGTTGATACTTTAATGGCGGAGATCGACAATCAGTATGAAGCCATCTCCGACACGCTCATAACGATCGACCGCGATTTGATCATCCTTCGAGCCAATTCATCGATCGCACGTCTGCTCGGCTTCCAGCCGGAGGAAATTGTTGGCCTCTCTATTCAGGATGTGCTTGTCGGTCCAGAGGATGTAACCGCATCACTACTTGATGCTTTTGGACATAAGCGCGAAGCGGAAAGATCCAAATTGATCCTGCATCATCGCGACGGTACCCCTCTCCCCATTCATCTACGCGCTGTACCGGTAGGATCTGGCCATGACATTCGCCTGCTGGTTGTGCTGCGTGACCAATCGGAGCAGCAAGCGATCGAGGACCAAACCGAGATCCTCGCACAACGAGCCTTGCTCGGAGAGGTTACGGCGATCTTCGCTCACGAAGTCCGCAACCCGATCAACAACATCTCCACCGGTGTTCAGCTGATCGCATCCCGACTCGGCAAGGAGCATCCCCAATATGAAGCACTCGACCGGATCCGCACAGAGTGCGTACGCCTCGACCAGTTGATGAGCGATGTGCTCTTCTTCGCTCGACCACTCGAGCTCAAGATGGAGCCGCTCGATCTTCCCGAAGCCATGGATCGTATCCTGGCGCGCTGGATGCCGCGCTTCAACCAATCCGCAGTGCGCTGCCACACATCCTACAATCCCGAAACGCCACTGGCATCTGCTGACCCGCGCACGCTGGAACGTGTGATCGTGAACCTGATCAGCAACGCGCTCGAAGCGATGGATTCCGGCGGTACACTGTCGATCAATATTTCGAGGGTTGAATCTGCGCATGATGACGCCATCGAACTGAAGGTTGCCGATACAGGTCCGGGCATCCCGCCGGATAAAATTGACCGAATCTTTGACCCATTTTTCACAACCAAGAAAGATGGTACCGGTCTGGGCCTGGCGATCAGCCGGCGGATTATGACCGCGCACCGAGGCACGATCCAGGTCGAGAGCTTCCCAGACGCCGGCACAGTGTTTACAATCCATCTCCCTGTTTATAAAGACAAGAAGGATCAGGAGTAAGGTATGACCGCAACGGTTCTGATCGTCGACGACGAAGAGACCGCCCGTAATTTCATCAGTGAAGCGCTTAGCGATGGCGGCTACGAAGCTATCGAAGCGGGCACATTGAAGGAAGCAAACGAGGTTATCGATACCGCTGCAGCGGACATCGTGCTGCTGGACGTAATGCTTCCCGATGGTTCGGGTCTATCCTTGCTCGACCGACTCGCCATGGAGAACCCCCGCCCTCCGGTCATCCTCATCACCGCCTTCGGCGAAGTCGATACCGCTGTCGAGGCGATGAAAAAAGGTGCTCTTGACTTTCTGCAAAAACCGCTCGACCTGGAGCGTTTACTCCAGGCGGTAGAGCACTCCTCCGAAATCGTCTCACTGCGCAGAGAGTTGGATTTGCTGCGACGTGCGTCTACGGCCGACACCGAGATGGTTATCGGAGAGACCCAGGCTATGCAGCAGGTCATGCACGAAGCCGAGCGCGCCGCCTCGGCCGCGGTCTCCGTACTCATCACCGGTGAAACGGGCACAGGTAAAGAGGTACTTGCCCGCACGATCCACAGCATCAGCCCTCGCTCAGACAAACCATTCATTCCCATCAACTGCGCCGCTCTGCCAGACACAATGATCGAGTCGGAGCTCTTCGGACACGAGGCCGGCGCCTTCACGGGAGCCCAGAAAAAGAAACCCGGCCTTATCGAGATCGCGGATGGCGGGATCCTCTTTCTTGATGAGATATCTTCAACTAAACAAGAAATGCAAGCGAAACTGCTGCGCATGCTCGACGAACACAAATTCCGACGTGTCGGTGGTGTGAAAGAAATCGTCGTTGACGTCCAAATCCTGGCTGCCTCCAACCGAGATCTCCAGGCAATGATTGCAGACGGCGAGTTCAGAGAGGATCTCTACTACCGACTAAAAGTCGTCGACTTGCATCTCCCACCACTACGTGATCGTATCGGCGATATTCCCGCACTGACAGGCAACTTCCTGCGCCAGATCAATATGCGAGTTGGCAGCAATATCGAGGGCATCACACCGCGCGCCATCGACGCGCTCAAAGCGCATTCCTGGCCAGGTAACATCCGTGAGCTGAGACACGTCATCGAACGGGCATCGCTTTTCTGCGACGAAGAGATGATCGACCTGGCGCATCTGCCACCGGATATACGCGCCAACGCAAAATAGAATTTAAATCAGCCCCATTGGCATAGTAATTGCATCCTTCGCCTCCAGATCCTATTGCAGCTGGAGGCGAAAATGATTCCCCTAAGTTTTACAGACATCCAATTACTCGTTGCTGCCGCCGTTTTTGTCCTTGGCTTTCTTCTAGTGCTCATCGGAGCGCTCGTGCTTATCAGCCGTGGCTATTCACGGGAAATTCGCACGCTGACAGCCCATACCGCCCGTTTAGGTCAGAAAGGCTTGGCCCAGGAGGTCACCGGTCTGGTCAACGGCGCGACCGAACTCGTCGCATCGATCAACCAGCTGGTACGTACCGCCAGCGGGATAGGCATTTTCCTGATTTCGCTGGGCATCTCACTGATGTCTGCCGGATATTGGATTATCCAGCAGATCGATTGGGCGATCTAGTTCATTGAAGAGGCATTACATGTACAAAGACGCGGACATCATCACAATACTTAACGAAAGTTTGGGCGATGAAGCCGCCCAGATGAGCACAGAACGCATTTTACGCGTTCCACAAGCGTGGAAGGCGTTGTGCGAGCCTACGTTCCTTAAAGAGGCCTTGGAGGCCTCTGGGGGCCAAGCGCTCTTCCCTTCTCTGCTGGCCGCGCTGTCTCTGGGCGTCCAATCGCTAAACGATGCTCTCCTGCTCGATGAAAACAGCGCAGAACCACCAACAGACAACATCCTTCAGAACACTGCCCGGCAAGCGTTGGAATTGTGCCGGATCGAACAGTCATCCGGACCTGAGGCCTTAATCGATTTTATGCGCGATGCTTCAACCGAATGGCATAGCGCGTTCATTTGCGCCTGGTCCGAGTTTGAGGATCACGCTGCGCTGCTCGAAATTATCGCCGATGGTCATCTGCCGGCGCTCGCGTCACCTGTCGCCAATGCACTGCTTGCTTACATGTCCGCGCAGCAAGCGGCCGAAGAAATCCTTGCGATGAAGCCTGACGTGGCGTTCCATTTCCTGCCCTGGATCGAAGACGAGCCCGCACTTAAGCATGCGTTACAGCGTGAACTTACCGAGTTAGCAGACCTTTTCAATTCGGTTCAGGGATCGTCGTCCGACCGCGCCTCTCTCGACGCTCTAATTCTCAGCCAGGTAGGCCGCAGCGACGACGCTCATGCTGCCATCCGCGATGCCTGGGAACTTTCCACCAGACAGACCGCCACGGTTGCCGATCGTCTCGCTGAGATTGCAGGGAATGAGAAAGACCTCGTCCTGGAATCCGAAGCGCGGATCCAGGCTGTAGATGCATATCCTACGAACCTGCGTCGCAGCGCCGCTGCGCTGAGCTTGCTCCAACTCGAGCGCTACGAGGACGCGTTGAACCTCGTCCGTGAAGGTAACAGCTTTGAAGAGACTATAGCAGCCGGTTTGATCTTCCTCGCCATCCAGGACATACACACTGCTGGCACGAAGCTCAACCAGGCTGCACAGATTTGCGGTGAGATTGTACCGGTATCCACTGAGTGGTTCCTTCAGCTCGCTGACGGTTTACAGACCATCGGTTACCAGGTTCAAGCGATTAAGGTGTATACGCATCTGCTCTCGTTTTATCCCACCCGCCCTGAGTTCAGGTCATCTATTGCTTCTCTGTTCTATGCTATTGGTGATTATCAGGCGGCGATCCAGCAAGCCAACGTGGCTGTCACGCTCGATCCAGAGCACGCCTCACTGCACGAACTCCTCGCAAAGAGCTACGAGCAAGTCAGTGCACATAATGAGGCGTTGAAGCATTGGGAGCAAGCCGCTGCCGATGACATTGAAAAGAACATCCAGCTTGGACAATGCGCACTATCTGCTGGCAAACCTGAAATCGCAGAGCAGGCTGCAGATCGAATACTCGCGATCGACCCCGAGCATGTTGGCAGCCTGGTACTGGTCGGGCGCGCCTTATCTGCTTCTGGCAAGCATACCGAAGCCAAGAATATCTTGAAAGACGTGACCGATCGTTCCCCTGACAATGCTCAAGCCTGGATCGCACTTGCAGCCAGTATGAAGGCAACGGGCGAGACCGAATTAGCCGGCCGGACACTCAATGATGCCCTGCAAGCCAATCCGGACGATCCCGATTTGCACATCGCATTTGCCTACTGGCTGCGATCCATGGACCGAAACGCGGAGGCGTTGGATCACGCTCGTGCAGCCATCGCCGGTCAACCCGATAGCACAGAATGGCAGATGCTCCACGCCGAATTGCTTTCTGGACTTGGGCATCTCGAGGATGCGCGCAAGGTTCTCGAAAAAATAATTACCGTTGAGCCCGCGAACTGGAAGGCAACCGAGCAACTCGCCAGAACTTACGAGAAAATGGATGACATCGAGAAGGCAGTGGCTCTGGTTCAATCTGCTCCAGAAAATTTGGAACCTGAATCAGCCTATTACATCGGGCGGCTTATGGCTTCTGCCGGCAGTTCCATGCACGAATATAAAATCTCAACTCAGCGACTCTCGCAGGCCAAGAACGGCGGTTTTTCTGACCCCTGTCTTGATTATTGGTTAGGTCTTGCCTCGCTCAAGCAAGCGGATCATCAACCGGCTGCTAAACATTTCCTGCGCTATCTTGAATCTGTTAAAGACTCCAATGCAGAGCACTATCTAGACGCTACCGTGGGTTTTGCGGACGCAGCTCTCGAAATCGGTGAGACAACCATGGCTTTAACCCAATTGGAAAAAGCCAAACCTTCATTCCCCACATCGATCCAGCTGCTTTCAAGCTTGAGCGAAGCGCATTTCATAAGTGGTGACCGCGATAAGGCACTGGGGATTGCCCGGGGAGCATTAGAACTGCACCCGGACTCCGAACAGGCTCTGCTGGTCTTCAAAAAAGCGGCAGAGCGAGCTGGCGAATTGGATGATGCCATCGATGCGCTGCAGAAGCTAACGGCTAAATCACCCGATGATCCAGAGAACTGGCTTGCCATGGCGCGCATCAATGAGCGCCGGGGTGAGAAGCATGCCTCTCGAGAAGCACTGGCCAGATCGATCACTCTGGGTCGTCAGAATGCCGATATTCTCTCCGATGCGGCTGACCGTGCCGAGAGCTTGGAACTGTCCAGTCTTGAAATCAGTCTACGTAAACGCGCCACCGTTCTAGATGACCAGAACGATGCCCTTCATGGGAAACTCGCCAGGGCTGCAAGCCGTGTCGGAGACCTCGAAACAGCGGCCGAAGCCTGGCTCGAATGCGCTGCCAGGAACCCTAAAGACCCTGAGACTCTCGTTTCAGCGGCGAAGTCGCTCTGGAAGCTCGATCGACGCACGGCCGCCGTGGGGCTGCTTCAACAGTCAACCACGGTCGCGCCCGAAGATGCACATGCTCACTTCGAATTAGGTCGTGCGCTGGTTTCTATGCACGAAACTGAGCGGGGATTCAACGCGATCACCGCAGCAGTTTCGCGGGATCCGGGCAACTCAATCTTGCGAGCACAGGCCGCCTCCATTTTGGCAAAGCACGCCAATCCTGCCGAGGGACTAGCGATCCTCAACGGTTCGCCCTCCGCCGGGAAGTTGCCGGACGTTGCCGAGACGAGAGCAGAATGCTACTGGTTGAGCGGCCAGGTGTCCGAAGCCCGAAAAGCGCTGAGCGCGATTCCGGCTGCAGTACCTCTCTCGGTGAAGGGAACGGCACTGCAGACACTGGTCAAGCTGTCTGAAGCCGATTTGCATAGCGCTCAAGAGCAGTACAGCAACATCCAGCCGGACCAGATCACCTGCGCGTCGGAACTGGAATGGGTACTCACCGCAGGTCTAGCGCTCGAAGATTTCGAGATGGTATCAAGCATGGTTAAGACAGTGCTGGAAAATGAAACAATCGATCCGGAATCGCTCCCGATCGCATTGCAGACCATCGTCCAAGCCCAGAATCTCGAATGGATACACGCTTCACTCGCGGAGTCATCCACTTTTGCAAACAAGACCTCGGGGATGGAACTAACATCGCTAAAACTGGTCGATTCCTTGATCGCTGAGCTGGAAGGAACTGCACTACCCGGTGTCATCGCTTCAACCGCGAAAAAGCTCAGGGACCTGAGCACAGGCCGACTGCGTGCAGAAGATGTCGATCTGCATGATCCGGTTCCTGGCTTTGATCGCATGTTCCTGGATCAATGCCTGGCAATCGCGCTGCTGCGCGCAAATCGTCCACTAAAAGCGATCCAACAGCTCGAAACGCTTCCCGATGAGCCCTACAACCGTTCCTTCTCAGCGATGATACGTGGGCTTGCCCATTCGGCTGCCGAGCAGTACACAGCCGCCGAAAGGTCCTTCGAGATCGCTTTGGAGTTCAGTCCCTGGAAGGCGCTGGTGCGCTACTTCGAGGCACAGACATGGGAGAAAGCTGGAGACATCGACAGAGCAGTCTCCATGATCAACGAGGCGCTCTCGATCAGCCCTGCTCAACCTTCCTGGCACATGAAGTTGGCATCTTTGTATACAAAAGCTGGTCAAAGCGATGTTGCTCTACCGCACCTGCAGCAAGCCGCCGAACTGGCGCCCGAAGATGGTGAAATTCTCGTCGCTCTCGCCCGAGGCTACCGCTCGAATGGTCAACTGAGCGATGCAGAAGAAATCTACGCTCGCAGCTTGCAGAGCAACCCGACCTCGCCAAAGGTTTGGAAGGAGGCCGGACAGGTCGCGCTTGCAAGCGGAGCCAACCAACGTGCGGAAGCATGGTTTGAGCGCGCATGCTCGCTCCTGCCCGGGGACGCCAGCTGCATGATCGATGCGGCTCGCTCGGCTCAACGGCTTGGGAACTCCAAGCAAGCACTCGAACGTGCTCGCAAGGCATACGAACTCGCCTCAGACGACCCCCACGTTCTAAGCGGCCTTGGCGATATCCTGGCAGAGAACGGATCGCTCGATAAAGCAATCCAGATTTACGACCGGGCCATGCGTATTTCAGAGCAGAGCGCCGAAATTCAGCTTGCGCGCAGCAAGCTGCTTCTGCGGGCCAATCGGCCACAGGAGTCAATCTCAGACCTTGAGCAGTTGGTCGAGTTCGATACAGATGATCATCGAGCGTGGGAGATGCTTGCAAAAGCTTACGTGGCCTGTCGCGAATATGAGGCGGGACTTCAGGCTGCACAACAGGCTGTCAATATCGCGCCACGCAACATCGAGTACCGGCTGTTGATGGCGCAGCTTTGCCGGCAATCCGGACAGCTGGATCAAGCCCTAGAAATCCTCTCCGAGATCGAGAAAGAAGCGCCTCAACGAGTCGAGATTGCACGCGAAAAGGGCATCGTTCACGAGGAACGACGTGAGCTCGAGCTTGCCATCGACTCCTATAACCGTGCACTGGCCATCGATAGCCACGATCCCCAGACGGTTGTCAAAGCTGGTTTGTTGTTGAAGCAGCTGAAAGCCTACGAGGAATCGGCCGCACTTCTAAAACGTGGCACGGAATTGCTGCCCAACGATGCTGATCTTCATCAGCAACTTGCAGCGGTGCGTGCACTCCAGTTTGTGCACGGGCAGCGCGTAGACGAACAGGTGGTTGCATAATGACCGATCGCGAAACTTTCATCTCACTGATTAAATCGGCGCTTCTGGCAAACCGAGCTGATTATGCCCGCCACCTAGCCACCGACTGGCTGAGTATCTTTCCTGGCGATGTAGATTTTCTCACATTGCTCTCGAAGGCCGAATTGGAATTAGGACACGTCGACCGCGCGCTAGCCCGGCTGAAGCGCATCACCGAGACGGATCCAGAGTGTGTCGCTGCCTACAATCTGCTGGCAAGCGCGCTGCGAACCAAAGGCGATGTCATCGGTGCCAGTGCTTATCAGGCATGCGCCAGCGCGCTGCAAGGTATCGATCTTGATCCCGACAAATATCCCTCGTGGACGGTCGCACTTCAGAAGGCGATTCGAGCACATGCTCGCGACGAACTGCAGGAAGCCCGACTTCACATCCATGACGTGCTGATTGCCGAACCTGAAATTTGTCTTCCAACCTGGGTCGCCGTCCAGATCCAGCAAGCAGTAGAGGACCAACAAGGTGCGGTTGCGATCGCCAAAAGCGGTCTCGATCGCTTCCCTGAATGTCTTTACTTCCAGTTGATCGTCGGCTCCAGGGATGTCGAGGCGGGTGACGTGGTCAACGGCATGGAGTACGTACACAAATCCATGCGCATGGACCCCACCGGATCACGTGCCGCGAGAGTATTAGGGCAGGACCACCCATATGGACGATTATGGCCGGCTGCGCTGGAAGCTGAAATGAGCCGGCCGGTGCCTGCTTCCGTCGCTGCAATGCTTGGCGACAATATGCTGGCCACGAACAAAGCTGAAGAGTCCCAGGAGAAATCCGCCGGGGTTGCTGTTGATCAGATTCCGCCCCCCTCCCCGGCTGCGCCTGACCTCGATGGGGAGATCGTGCGCGAACTTGATCATAACGTCGAAACCGCAGACAAACTAAACGATCAATTTCCCGAACCTCAACCCTGGGAAGCCTTCCGAGGGCCAGATCCAGGTGCTGCCGGAGTCGAGGCAGGCAACGAGCAGGAGAGTGAGACCCTCCGGGAGATCGCGCAGGATTTCGACCGTATTGCCGCACGGGTCAATGCCCGCCGCCGGAATCGCTCCGAAGACGGGCGCTCACCAGCCTACATCGTGCTATCAAGCCGAACCAGGCTGCAGCAATCCTTTGGAGACTCCGCCTATAAGAAGATCAATGATGCGGCCATGGAGATGGTCGCCTCGATCCGCCGTAAGCCCGGCTGGTCTGCCTATCGCTTTTTCAGCGATGATCCGCCATCATTGAATCCCTTCAACATCGCGCCGGCGGACCCAGGCAACGCCTGGGAGGTTAAACTGCGCCTGGGCGATCTCGATCGCGCCCTGGCCAAGCGAGGCGAAATGATCGCTGCGGTGCTCATCATCGGCAGTCACAATATTGTCCCATTTCATCTGCTGCCAAACCCAACGGACGACGATGATGACGATGTGCCATCGGATAACCCTTACGCTGCTAGTGATGAAAACTACTTTGTGCCCGAATGGCCTGTGGGGCGATTGCCAATTGAGGAATCCTGGCGGGCGCTCGAAATGCAACTGCGCTCAATCGCTCAATACCACCAGTGGACGAACCGCCCACATAATCCATTCCAACGGATTCGCTACTGGTTCCAGCGCCGTTTCGGTGGTCTTTTCTCGCCGACGGACAAGACAGCCGGATACACGGCCAGCATCTGGAAGAAAGCCTCCCATGCCGTGTATAAGGCGATTGGTGACCCGCGCTCGATGGTCGAATCACCCCCTGCAGAGGCAGAACGGTTGCCCGGAATTCTCATGCGACCCTCTAATCTGTCGTATTTCAACCTGCATGGTTTGGAGGACGCTCCGGAGTGGTATGGACAACGAGATCCGCTGCAGGATGCTCCCGGTGCAGTCGAATTTCCAATTGCACTGCGCCCCCAGGACGTTGTCAACAGCGGTCGTGCCCCTAAGGTTGTCTTCACTGAAGCCTGCTACGGAGCGCACGCCATCGGCAAGACAAGCGAGAACGCCCTTAGCCTGAAATTCCTTTCTGCAGGAAGCCGCGCTGTGATCGGATCGACGAAGATCTCTTATGGTTCCGTGACGCCGCCCCTTATCGCTGCAGATCTCTTAGGTCGCCTCTTCTGGCAATTTTTGAATCAACATCTGCCCGTAGGCGAAGCCCTGCGCCGAGCAAAGCTCAAACTGGCGGCCGAGATGCACCAGCGGCAAGGTTTCCTTGATGGTGAGGATCAGAAAACCTTGATCTCATTCGTGCTCTTCGGTGATCCCCTCTACCGGGCAGAAAATGGGTATCAACTGCCTGGCGAGAAAACGGTGATCCGTACGACTCAGCGCCCGGCAGCGATAAATACGGCGTGTGCCAAGGGCGGTCCGGAAATTTCACAGGAAACGCTCGACGCGACCATGACCGAGAAAATCGATTCGATCGTCTCAAAATACTTGCCAGGCATGAAATCAGCGGTCTGCACGATCCACAATCAACATATCTCCTGTCAGGAAGCAGACCACTTTTGTCCGAGCCAGCAGTTTCACACCAAATCTGCCACGAAGTCTGCAGCCGGGATGATGGTTGTGACGCTTTCAAAGCAAATTAGATCGGGCGACCGCACTCACCCTCATTATGCGCGCCTGACACTCGACAAGCAGGGAAAGGTGCTTAAACTAGCCGTCTCCCGCTGAAGCTTGAAGCCATGCGACATGGCACTCTTCTTGCATCATCTGGTGCAGGAAGGATACCCGTGCCATGTCGCATGATTTAACCAAATTTGGACTTCATTACTTCCATGACGACCTACATTACACCCAGGCTCACTGGGGTAACTGGGGTCCAAAATTTTCTTCACTAGGGGTTGGTTGGCTTACGCTAACAGCCTCTGACAGACGAGCGATCCCCGAAACTTTCCTGCGTTCAGTAATTGACGCCGGCATCCAGCCCATCATCCACATTCCGTCCAAAGTCGGTTCGATAACGCTGCGTGAAATCGCCCCACTCCTCAAGAGTTACGCCGATTGGGGAGTCCGACATGTGGTCGTCTTCGACCGTCCCAATACTCAATCTGCATGGAATCCAGCAGACTGGAGCCGTGCTGAACTTGTTGAACGATTTGCAGACTTGATCCTGCCGATACTGCATGTTCAACGGGAAGTTGGTCTGGAGCCGATGCTGCCACCACTCGAGCCTGGCGGTGACTACTGGGATACTGCATTCCTGGAAACGTTTCTGTCAGTAATTAATCGGCGCGGCCAATCCAATCTTTTTAACCACATCGGCATTGCTCTTTACGGGTGGACACACGGCAGACCACTCGATTGGGGCAGTGGCGGGCCGGATGCATGGCCAGAAACCAAGCCTTATCGCTCGCCTGAGGGCAGCGAGGATCATATCGGTTTTCGAATTTATGAGTGGTACCAGGCGATCATCCGACGTGTTGCCGGTGTTGAAGCGCCAATGTATGTCCTCGCCGGTGGCTACCGTCAGGGTATACAGAACAGAAGCGAAGATCCGGTCGACGTCCAATCCCGAATGTACGAATTCCTGCGATCGGATGAAGCGCCCGACTACCTGCGCTGTTTCAATTTCGAAGCGTTTAAAGCCACAACCGAACATTCTCCAGACTGGTTCAATACCGAACAGGGATTTGGAGCCATGGCAGATGCAGTTCGCCAGCTGCAGAGATCTCAGCAAAAAATAGCCTACGCGAACGTGCAAAAGACCATTGAGCATTACGCACTGATGCCTGCTGCCGGCACACAAAATGCACTCGATACATGGCAGAAAACCGCACCATTTGCAGTCGCCGTGCAGCCAACCGTCGGTTTCTCACTTGAAGAAGCGCGCCACGCGAGAAAGGTCACGATCCTCGCAAGCGAAAGTGAGATCCCGATGGAGGCACAAGAACGACTCGAAGACAGTGGATGCGAAGTAAACCGCATTGACACACAGAAAGATGAGAAATTACTCGAAGCGATCGCGGCTTTCGCAGCGAAACCAGACAAGGCAGGAGGCTAAAATGACTGAGCCGGTAGTGAAGGATCCTTTGGAGAACTTACGAAAGCCAGCAACCCCACCACGTGAAGTCGGCAAGGTTTCCGTGAAGGTACTCGGATTGGGAGGTGGTGGCTCAAACGCGGTAAACCGCATGATCCAACTTGGTTTATCAGGTGTCGAATTTATTGCCGCTAATACGGATCGACAGGCGTTAGCCTCCAGTCTGGCTGAAACGAAACTCCAGCTTGGACCACGCATTACACGCGGCCTGGGAGCCGGCGGTGATCCGCGCGCCGGAATGGCCGCGGCGATGGAGAGCAGCCGGGAGATTGCCGCAGCGCTGACGGGCGCGGATATGGTCTTCATCACAGCGGGCATGGGTGGCGGAACAGGAACCGGGGCAGCCCCGGTTGCCGCAGAGATCGCCCGAGAGCTCGGCGCAGTAGTGATCGCCGTTGTGACAATGCCGTTTACATTTGAGATGACGCGCCGGGCCAAGAACGCGCTGGAGGGCATTCGTAAACTTCAACCCCACACAAATACGTTGATCACCGTGCCAAACGACCGCTTGCTACAAATTGTGCCCCAGGATTTGAGTCTCGAGATCGCCTTCCGACTGGCAGACGATGTGCTGCGGCAAGGCGTCCAGGGCATCGCCGAACTCGTGACCCAGCCCGGTATGATCAACGTCGACTTCGCACATGTTCGCGAGTTGATGATTCACGGTGGCGGCGCCTATATGGCTATCGGTCTTGGTAAAGGCCAGAATAAGGCTGCTGATGCGATCCATCAGGCACTCCATCACCCCTTGCTCGACCTTGACCATCCTGAACAAGCTTCGGGTGTGCTCATCCATTTCACGGGTGGCGAAGATCTGACCCTGTTCGAGGTCGGGGAAGCGGTCACGAATCTGAGAGAGACACTATCGCCCGACGCCGAGGTGATCCTGGGTGCAACAACCGATCCGTCGATGACCTCGCGAGCCCAGGCGATCATCATCTTTACCGGAGTCGGCGGTCGACCGATGGGAAGCCCGGCGCGAGCCGAAGCGCTCGAGATCGAGCATAACAAACAGCCGCAGACGGCAAATATCGATGAGGATCTGGACCTGCCTACATTCCTTCGACGCCGGGTAGAGATGGGACAGAGGGGTTGAGATGGCTGAAAAAGATATCGTCCGATCGGTTTCCCAGGAAGTTGCACGTAAATTCCCTGAGATGGCAGGCGTCCGCCCAACGATCAAAGAGCAGAAGAGTAAAAGCGGTGATGTGGCACAGTTCTTGCTCACATATAAGGGCAAGGCCGAATTGCCGGGCGGAAAAACCATCAAAAGGATCGTGCGGGTCGTAGCAAATGAGCGCGGCCAAATTAAGAAAATAAGCACGTCAAAGTAGGTAAATAATGAACAACACAGCGATATCAATCAATCAGCAAATTCGTCTTTTCTTCTGGCGCATGATCGCCTGGGGAACAGGCAAAGCCGTGAGAAACCAGCAGCTTGTCGAGCGGGCACTGTGGGTCACACCAATTGCGCTCGCCGCAGTCCTTGCTTATTTGCTTGGCCGCCTGTTTGGCTCACTGCTCTTATGGGGCTTCGTCTGATCCAGACAAGCACCCTCATTGCAGACGATCTGCGCCCGGAGTACAATCCGGGCGCATTGATTTAATGGTTCAGCGGCAGAGGCTATGACACGAAGCCGGTCCTCATTCATCTACATCCTACTTGTAGCTATCGTTTGTTTTGCAGCCGGCGTCGCCAGTGTCCTTCTGCGTGACGATTTTATCCAGCCGCGCCCCACTGCTCCGACAATAATCCCCGAAAAAGCTGCCGCACAAGAACTTGTCCCCACGTCTTCTGAGCGGCAGGTCAGCATTGTGCTATTCGGGGTCGATGACCTCTCCAAAGAGCAACCCGAGCTTCAGGCGCTTTGGTTTGCCAGTTTCGAGCCTCCGGGAAAAGCGATCCACCTGCTCGGCGTCCCGATCGATTCCACCCAAGGCGGGAGCAAGCAAACGATCAAGGACAATTTCACGCTCTTCGATCCACCCGATTTCGGAGCCGAATTGCTGACCGACCTTTCAAGCTATGCGCCCTACCCCATTCAAGGTTTTATCGTCCTCGATGAGCAGGGCTTCTCCGGTCTGATCGACTATATCGGTGGCGTCACGCTTGATGGCCAGGACTTAAATGGCAGCGCTGCAGTCGGAGCTCTATCACTCGTAAATGAGCAGCCCCTGGCATCACTGCGCATGCAAGCCAGGTTGATCGCATCGTTGACAGAGAACGCTGCCACGATCGGCAGCACGCCAGAACTCACGCCGCTGACTTCATTAGTGCCTGATCACGCCTACACATCCCCCTCCCCATATCAACTGGCCTCGTTGGGAAGCCAACTTCTTCCCATCGATCCAGAAAACGTGACCATCGAAATTTACACACAAAAGTAGATCTTCACACGGAATGCACCATACATTTTGTCTATGACGGCCTCGTGTCTATGCGCCTTGGCCACTTGCATTAGACACGTTATTTCGATATCTTATACATTCAGGTTCACACAAATCCGAGACCATGATCTGACCGGGTAATGATGATCCCAGGTCAAGGAGTTCTTTTGCCAAAGGAGGTGTGCCGTTCAGATACCTGACGACTGTTTCATATCCTAATTAATCTCCATGAGGAGGAGGAATAGAATGAAGAGGTTTACCTACTTGTGGCTGGTCGTTATCGCGGCGCTATTGCTAGGCGCGTGCGCACAAGCGACCCCCGAAGCCACCCAAGCACCCCCTCCGGCGGAACCTGTTGAAGGTATGCCGGATCTAGGCGGGCGAGAAATCACAATCGCAGTTGAGAACGCCTACCTGCCCTTCAACTTCATCGATCCTGAAACCGGCGAACCTGCCGGCTGGGACTATGAAGTCTGGGATGAGATCTGCCGGCTGCTGAACTGCACCCCCAACTATGTCGAAGCCGCCTGGGAAGGCATGATCCAGGCCGTCGCCGACGGCCAGTTTGACGCCGCCGCGGACGGGATCACCATCACCGACGACCGCGCTGAAATCGTCGACTTCTCCAACGGCTACATCAACATCGAACAGCGGCTGCTCGTGCGCATCGATGAAGATCGGATTGAGAGCATTCAGGATATCGTCGACAATGAAGACCTGAAGCTCGGAACTCAGACTGGCACCACGAACTACGAGACCGCATCACAGTTCCTGTCCGAAGACCGGATCCAGGCATTCGAGCAGTTCCCCTTCGCCGTTCAGGCGCTCATTTCCGGTGATATCGACGCCGTGATCATCGACGAGGTCGCTGGTCAGGGCTACCTCGGCGAGAACGCCGATGTCCTTAAGCTGGTTGGATCTTCACTCTCTAGCGACCAGCTCGGCTTCATTTACCCCAAAGGCTCCGATCTAGTCGAACCGGTCAACGAAGCCCTGGCTGAGCTGGCCACGAACGGGTTCCTGCAGGAAGTTAACGCAAAATACTTCGGGCCCGATTTCGACATCGGCTACGATGATCTCTTCCCGCCCGAAGAGGAAGAAGTTTCAGAACTCCCTGACCTGGGCGGTCAGGAGGTCACAATTGCAGTTGAGAACGCCTACCTGCCTTTCAACTACATCGATCCTGAAACCGGCGAACCTACCGGCTGGGACTATGAAGTCTGGGATGAGATCTGCCGGGTGCTGAACTGCACGCCTAACTACGTCGAAGCTGCGTGGGAAGGTATGATCCAGGCTGTTGCCGATGGCCAGTTTGACGCCGCGGCGGACGGGATCACGATCACCGAAGATCGCGCCGAGATTGTGGATTTCTCGATGGGATACATCAACATCGATCAGCGCCTGCTTGTGCGCATCGACGAAGATCGAATCGAGAGCATTCAGGACATCGTGGACAACGAAGACCTGAAGCTCGGCACGCAGACCGGGACAACCAACTATGAGACGGCCAGCCAATATCTACCGGAAGACCGCATCTCAGCGTTTGAGCAGTTCCCGTTTGCCGTTCAGGCGCTCATCGCCGGTGATATCGACGCCGTGATCATCGACGAGGTCGCCGGCCAGGGTTACCTGGGTGAGAACGCTGATGTCCTCAAGCTGGTTGGCCCTTCACTCTCGAGCGATCAACTAGGGTTTATCTATCCCAAGGGAAGTGAACTCGTCGGTCCTGTCAACTCTGCACTGATGGAGTTGATGGAGAATGGTTTCCTGACCGAGGTTAATGCACGCTACTTCGGACCGGAGTTCGATATCAGCTACGACGACCTTGGCTGAGTCGACGTTCGAGATAGTTGTCACAAGCCCAGGACTTTTTCGGAAGTCTTAGGTAAAAATTCCGCGTGCAGGGACATCGCATCCCTGCACGCGGATTACCGAGCCCCGCGGAGGAGAATGTGGCGGATCACCCAACTCATATGGAAAGGATCGCAGACGCTCCGGAGTTTGCTGGCGACAAGAAAAGCGCCAGCGACCATGTGCGTGAATTCCCCTACTGGTTTGTCGCACTTATTCTTATCGCAATTTATGCCACGTACATCATTCTCACGAAAGAGAATTACCGCGAAGCATTCCTGTTTATCTACCGTGGCATACAAATCACGATCCGTACGTCGCTGATCGCCTATGCGCTTGCGCTCGTCCTCGGTTTGCTAACAGGTTTAGCTAGAATCTCTGGAAGCGTGATCCTGAACAATATCGCCAGGCTTTACGTCGAGCTCATCCGCGGCATCCCTATGCTCGTCCTCATTTTCTTCATTGCGCTCGTGGGCGTTCCCGTCGTAATCGATGGTCTTAACTCACTCGGGCTATGGTTTGAGAGCATGGGGCTGGAGAGGGCAGGTTCGCTGCTGAGAACGTTCGACAACCAGGGTATACCCATGAACGTCCGCGCCATCGTCGCCCTTTCGGTGACATATGGTGCTTTCCTTGCCGAGATCTTCCGGGCAGGAATTCAGTCGATTGGTCGTGGCCAGATGGAAGCGGCAAGGTCCGTCGGGATGAGCTATCCACAGGCAATGCGCTACATCATCCTCCCTCAAGCTGTAAGGAATGTCCTGCCGGCGCTGGGCAACGATTTCGTCGCGATGGTCAAAGACTCTTCACTCGTGTCCGTGCTGGCCGTCCGGGACATCACTCAGGTAGCCCGCCTTTATGCTGGCAGCACGTTTCGATTTCGTGAAGCCTACGTCACCCTGTCTACGATGTACCTCACGATGACGGTCGTCCTGTCGCTCCTCGTCCAGACACTCGAAAGAAGGTTGCGGCGCCATGAGTAATCAGGAAGAGATTATCGTTGTAAAAGATCTACATAAGCATTTTGGGGCGGTGCGAGCCTTGAACGGCGTCAGCCTATCCATCGAGCGTGGTAGCGTGGTCGTGATCATCGGACCAAGCGGTTCGGGAAAATCGACCCTGCTGCGTTGTGTGAACCATCTCGAGATCCCCTCCAGCGGTGAAGTCAGGATTGATGGCGAGCAGCTCACCACAAACCAGAAAAAATTGAACAAAGTTCGCGCTGAGATCGGGATGGTTTTCCAGCTCTTCAATCTTTTCCCGCACTTGACGGCTATCGAGAATGTCACTCTCGCTCAGCGCGTGGTCCGTGAGCGTACCAAGGAAGAAGCCGAAGAGAACGCCATGCGGCAGCTGAACCGAGTGGGTATCCCTGAGAAGGCGGATAGCTATCCGGGACAGCTCTCCGGTGGACAACAGCAGCGTGTCGCTATCGCGCGCGCCCTGGCTATGAACCCCAAGATCATGCTCTTTGACGAACCGACAAGCGCGCTCGATCCGGAGATGATCAAGGAGGTGCTGGACGTCATGCTCGATCTGGCACAGGAAGGCATGACAATGCTTGTCGTATCCCACGAGATGGGATTCGCTCGAGCAGCGGCTGATGAGATCATCTTCATGGATGAGGGCTTAATCGTAGAGCACACCACGCCCCACGACTTATTCAATAACCCCCAGGAGGACCGGACGAAGCTATTCCTTTCGCAGATCCTTCAGCACTAAATGCTGTTCCGGGTTCAACCCTTAAAACATGAAAGGGCCGCATCATCGATGCGACCCCTGCTAGTGCGCTGGGCGGGAGTTGAACCCGCACGCCTTGCGGCACATGGCCCTCAACCATGCCTGTCTGCCAGTTCCAGCACCAGCGCAGTAAATTACGTCCGAGCGGCGGTATTATAGCCCACGCCACTGGAATGTCAACCATCGCCGCTCAGCGTCACACGCAGGATAGGCTTGTCATAAGAAATAGTAGGATAGAATCGAAAATTCGATAGAAAAGCTCTTCTCTCGGAAAGGATTTGATCGAGATGCGCATCGTACTGGACGCAATGGGCAGCGACACCCACCCAGATCCAGAGGTATCCGCAGCGCTGGAAGCCCACCGCCGCTGGGGGGACCGTGTTCTCCTGTGCGGACCCGAGGATCTGCTGAAAGAAAAGACGCTCGAGCTTGGTGGGGAGATCGATAGCATTGAATATATCCATGCCCCAGAGGTTCTTGAGATGACCGACAAGCCCGCACGTGCGGCGCGCGGTAAGGCGGAAAATTCCATGGCAGTCGGCATGGACATGGTTAAGACAGGCGATGCGGACGCATTTGTGACCGCCGGCAATACCGGCGGGGCAATGGCAAATGCCCTCTTCCGTATCGGACGCATAAAAGGTGTCAAACGCCCCGGCCTTACGGCCGCGTTTCCTGTTGCAAAGGGGCATGCGGTAATCATCGATATCGGTGCGAACACCGATTGCAAACCCGAATATCTGCTTCAATTTGCGCAGATGGGATCCGCTTACGTGCAGGGCGCCTTCGAGATCGGAAATCCGCGCATCGGGCTTTTATCAAACGGTGAAGAGCCCGGTAAGGGGAACCAGCTCGTTAAAGAGGCATACCTCCTTCTGGAAAAAGCCGATCTTAATTTCATCGGAAACGTCGAGCCAAAGGAGGTCTTCTCTGGTAAAACAGATCTTGTGATAACGGACGGTTTTGTGGGAAATATATTCCTCAAGACGAGTGAATCGATCGCCAAATTCTTGCTGGAGACTGTACGAGATGAGATAACTACCAGCCCGCTTACGGCCGTGGGAGGGCTCCTTGCAAAACCAGCATTCACCCGGGTGCGGAAAATCCTGGATCCCGCCGAATACGGCGCCGCACCACTTCTGGGAATCGATG
>CBFDDM010000027.1:0-32852 GCA_965603565.1 uncultured Anaerolineales bacterium
TAGGAATGTCTCATCTGGTGGGAAGGGTGGAACCTTAAATTCGCCATCCGCGATAGTCAAACCTCGAGTTGTATAGGGGCTCTGAGGAGCGATCTGGACACCAAACACCGCAATGATTGCAAGTCCAAGCACCAACAGCAAGCCAATGAGAAGTGTCGGATTATGCAGTGTACCCCTTATCCAGCTACGCTTGGAAAAATCTTTCTTCTGATCCTCGAACCTATCATCAAGATCGGTTTTGTCCATCACGACTGCAAGTGGCGGCAAACCGTGGTCGGATCCGCGTTGGAGGAGCTTCCCCAGCAGTGGCATTTGTTTAACCTGGCTCAGGATTGCGCGTGGGATGCTGCTGACCTGTTCAAAGAAGCTCCCGCTCTCGATGATGGCAGCCTGATCTTGGAGTTCGCGTAATCTTGGATCAATAAATTGATAGGCTATCTCAAGGATCGCATTCACCAAGATAAAAGCAAGGCTCAGGCTCAACAGCATGCCGATCGCGAAAGCAAACTCCTGCGTTGATATCGCCTTCAGGAGATAAAATCCGACGCCCTCCCATCCGAAGAAATACTCCACAATCGGTAGGCTGATCATCGAGTATCTCAGCACGACTGCCAGTGTGGTAAGGATTGGGATTAAAGCGTTTGGCCAGACATGCCGTAGAATAATCCACCACCGATACAAACCTTTGCTGCGCGCAGTGCGTACAAAATCCTGATCGATGATGTCTTTAAAGGTCATAAAACTGACCCGCGTAATCTGGGCAAGTGGCCTTCCAGCCAAGACAAGTGCTGGCAGGATTAGATGCTCGTCCCAGCCAAACCCGCCAACCGGCAAGAACGTCCTACCGGTGACCTGGGTTAACCGGATCACGATTAACTGAAGAGCGAGGGCCGCCAAAAAACTTGGGATGGATATCCCGATAATCGAGACCAGCAGCACCGGTACGCTCCAAAAATTATTGCGGCGCACCGCAGCCAGAAAACCGAGAGGGATACCCAACATGACTGCGATCAGTAGTCCGGCTGTGAGCAGTCCAAAACTGTTTATAAAAATACGCGGCAATATCCCGCTAACGGCGTGTGGAAGACGTGAATATCCGTATTCACCTGTAACCCCAAGATCGCCGCTGAGCAGCATCTTTAGGTATTCTGGTGTCTGAGCTAATGCCCGCGTAGCGGCATAACTAAAATGCTCGCCCTGGGCCATCCGGAGTCCCAGATACGTAAGGAAGATGATGACGACCATTGTTGCAATACCGACAAGTAAACGCCGGACGCCTGCCATGGCGATTGAGCGCCAGATCATTGGACGTGGATTCTGCATCTCCCCCTTAACATCCCGGTTTTCATGAAGGTGCGATTCGTCCAATATCTCAGCCGGCCGATGCTGAGAATGGGCTTGATCCCCACTTCGTACCAATCGCCGGAAACGTTTAACCGGATCTTCAAACGCAGCCATTACGACATCGTTCCTTGTTTGTTCACCGTCGGTACCAAGATAGTCTCATCCTGAAACTCTATGCCTTATCAACCGACCTAGCAAATTTAATACCCTTGAAGGAATCAAGGCGTTCATCTCTCTCACCGCACCGGTATCTAGTGACGAGCGCAATGGAGCATCACTTTATCCCTATATTCATCTGGGCAAATCACCATCGACATGTTGTCGAGGTGTATCAACCATGGGCTGTGAATATGCATGACATTCAAACCGAAATCCCATCCAAGCAGTACTTCTTCTAGAGCTTTTCCACATGGTTTGAAGGGAGTTGCAAGTTTGACCGTAATCAGCGTCAACAATTGCCATTGACCCTCCGATCATCTCGTATCGACTTAAGATCGGCAGGATGGTCTCTATCCAACTTCAATCGATTGTCAGGATACAACTCAGTCGGAGGCACTTATGGCCAAATCATCTTCACACAAGCGTGAAATCTTGTCCCTGTTGTTAGCTCAGCACGGCTCCGAACAGCGCGTCTGGTCAGGCCTTAGCGAGGAACAGCAACGTGCAGTCGGGCAGGTCGAGAACTGGTCGGCAAAAGACCACATCGCCCACGTGTCGTACTGGCGGGATGTCTATACCCAGCGCCTACGGGCGGCCGTCTCGGGCGGTGCGGTCCCACCACCCGATCCCGACTACCTCCAGACGAACGATGCCGTCTATAAAGAGCACAGACATGATAGCTGGGATGCAATCATGAACTGGGCCCGGCAATCACAGGATGAACTGATTCAGGCGGTGGAAGCGATCGATGAGCATTCTCTGTCGGATTCGCTGAGATTCGAATTCACGAATGAAAGACCGCTCTGGCAGCACATCGCCTTCGGAGAGGGTTATCATCCCTATGCCCACCTGTGCGACATCCTTTTGATGACATCTGACTTTGAGGAAGCTGAAGAGGTCCAGCTGGATTTATTTGAAGCTTTGAACGCGCTTGACGAATCCCCGGAATGGCAGGGCAACCAACGCTATAACCTGGCGTGTTTCTACGCACAGCATGATCACGCGGAACGTGCGATCGAGCTGCTTGAGGAGAGTTTTGGGATGAACCCGGGCCTACTCGACTGGTCCAAACAGGACAGCGACCTCGATGCGCTGCGTGATCTCTCCGCTTTTCAAGCGCTGTACCCACAGGAGACGTGAGCTTTACGCACCACCTCGTAGGGGTGACCGGCCGGTCGCCCCGATAGACAAAGGACCTCGTTACACGCTCATAGGGGCGCATCGCAATGCGCCCCTACTCATTGGGATGGCGGCGGTGCCTCAAATCGGGCAGGGGCACGGCGGCGCCGTGCCCCGTGGCTTCTTTTACACAGCGGGTAGGGGCACGATATATCGTGCCCCTACATCAAGATCATGGGCAATCGCAGTACGGCGCCACATTGTGTGTCGTATATGTCGGTGACGGAACCCATGTACCTCCTACTGCCAGACAGTCACTCTGATTCATATCCCGTGTGCACACCGGCGTGGGCGTCGGCACGGGCGTCGGCGTGGGAGGCAGACGCACCATCTCAAGCAGTTCGATGTCCACGTCGAAGGCGAACGTCGGCGCATAGCACTCGCCGCCATCGGGGTCGCGGACTTTCAGGTAGGAAGCGTCCACGGACCGGCCGAGAATTTCAGCCCACATTCCCGATTCAAAGATATGGCGGATCACGCAGACCCTGTCTGCACATGCACGGCAGTTGACGTTCTCAAGCACGAAAGCGGGATAGTAAGGGAACAAGCAGCTGCCCGACTCGTTCGTCCGGAACCAGCGCGTGTCGGAGTACGGCCCGTAGCTGCCGCCCTGCACGCCAGCCACCCGCCAGTAGTACGTGGTGCAGTCTTCCAATGGCGGATCCGGACTGACATTGGTAGCCGGTAATCCGAACTCACCCAGCAAATTCGTCCCGCCGAAGGAAGGATCCGTCTGCAGGTCGATGAAATAGCCATCCGGGATGCAGCCCGGGTCTCCAGCACGCCAGTGCAGCCACGGGATGAGCGTGTCGACCGTCGCACCGTTCTCCGGGTACAGCTGCTCGGGCGCGTCGACATCGCCCAGGCTAGCGCATTCAGGTCCGGTGAAGAACGACCGTTGTGAGCTGTACGGGCCAAAATCGGTCCCGACCCCGGCAAAGACCCTCCACCAGTACTGCATCGCCGGCTCCAGCGGCACACCTGCGGTCCAGGAGGTGTTGGGGGTGCCGGTGCCGCCGTTCAGGCTGGTGTCCGTGAAGTCGAAATCTGTGGATAGGTGGATGCCGTAGCCACCGACCTCGCAGTCCCCCGGCCAGCTCCATTCCAGCACCGGCTGCAGGTCGGGAACGATCTCATAGGGCCCCGGCCAGACCAGCACCGGCTGCACAAAATCGGAGGGCTCGCAGAGGCACGTCCCAGCTTCTATTGTGAACGAGCCCACGTCGCTGAAGGGACCCTCGACACCATCTGAAACTGCGGCGACATGCCAGTAGTACGTGCCACAATCAGGATAGGGGTAGCCCGCCTGGAAACTGCTGTAAGGCGAGGTGGGATTATCGGCATCGATAAACCATGAGCTCAAGTCTGCTGAGTCATAGCTGATCAAGTGGTACCCCTCCGGCATGCAGCTTCCATCGGGATAGGACCACTCCATGTTCGGTGTGACCGTGTTAACTGTGTCGCCATCGGCAGGAGCCACGCGCACAGGAGCAACCAGGCTGGAGGGATCACACTTTGGCCCAACAAAGAATTGCCACTCGTCGGAATAAGGACCAATCGTAGTGCCGTTCTTCGAGGCCACACTCCAAAGATACGCAACCCCCGGGGACAAATCGAAACCGGGTGTCCACGAATGATCGGAACTTCCGGTCGGACCACCAAATCCCGCCGGGGCGATCGTGCCGTTGGTGGAATTTGTGAAAAAGTTGATCGTGAATTCCTGCGGGTCACAATGCTCGGCGGGATAGTTCCACGTTAGCACGGGGCGAACACTGTCTGTAATGGACATGTTCGGTGGACTAGCATTCTCAGGCTGAACAAAATTGCCATCACACGTGGGCGTACAGGCAACCAATCCGATACCGACAAAGGTGAGCGCAACGATGAACCAGACAAAGGACTTCATAACACTCCTCCTAATAGGGCTGCTGTTTCAGGGTTGGGTTGGATTCCCTGAACAGGATCTATACCTGTAACGTGTTCAATAGACAGTTTGTGACATACCTCACGAATATGCCGATACCATTCTGTCAGGTTTTCCCGATCCTGCAACTTGTGCTCTGGTACTACATGACCAAAAATTTGATGAGATGTTGTTTGGATCACCGGATCAATCCCGAGGGGTCGAACGCATCAGGACCCTATCTGACTGCAAATATTCGCGCCTCGGGCCCACGATCGATGACGAGCTCGAGAGAGCCGCTGTGTGCTGCTTTTTCGGGCGAGATCAGCAGGAGCTGGATCAGGTTGGTTTTGTAAGATCGAGCATCCACCAGGAATACATCGGACGATTTCAAATCGATCAGCAGGTGCAGCCCATCGCTTTGATCCGGATATTCGTAATGCGCAGTGCCGGAGGCCTCAAACACATCGGCGGACGCCAGGCGGTACTCCTGCCCCCACCGATCAGTGTAATGCCCCGCCTCCAAATCGAGCTCACGCGGTTGCGATCGCTGCACGAAGAAACCGTTGCTTCCCGACCTGCTCTCAAACTCCCAGCTGCCGTAGTTTTGAATCCAGGCCAGGAACGAAATCGCCTCCCACTGGACGATCAGGTATTGCGGGGTCTCTGGTTTCGTTGTGCTCTGCAGAAAATCTGATCCCCGGAACCAATCATCGACAGTCGCTGCATCCCATTGCTGCCAACCCTCCCAGGGCCTGAAATCATGTGAGGCGGCGTAACGGATCAGCCCGGCGGGGTCAGCCAGATTATCGGATCCCAGCACCTTGCCAAGAACCAGGAGGTATGGCCCTGTGTTGCGACCGCCGTCAGCGAACGTCGGCATGCCGGTAAAATACTGCGTCGCATACCCGTAATCCCACCAGGTCCACACGAGCCCATCCGGATGAGCGCCTGATCCCAGTTCCCGCAGAGCGCTGGCGTGTCCTTTTTCCAGCACGGTTTCGACGGGCAGGTTTACGTAGCCGCTGTAGATGGGGATCATCAAAAGTGCGATGGCTATAAGAATGAACGTATCTGACCTCACGTCCCGGCTTTTCACCCCCGTCCGGATCGTCAACGGTATGACACGGCTGGTGAACAGGGCCATACTCACGAAGATCGGCATCGAGGCGAACATCGCGAAGCGTACACCGGATACAGGCGACAACAACCCAATTGCAAGCGCGGGGACAAGCAGCAGCAAGCCAGGTTGGTTGAAGACCGTCAATAAGAATGCGACCAGGCCGGCAACCCCGATCCACGATTGGAAAGCCGCGCCCTGCAGCGTCTCCATGATGTTGAGCTGCTGTGTTTCTCTCACCGATGGGCTAAGTTCGGGGAAAGCGAGCCCTGCGGCTGTTTCGGTCGGCACTCGCAGGTAGTGGTCGATCCTGTCAATTAGGTATCCCTTTAACTGAATTACCGAAAAAGTCAGCAGGCAAACGACCAGGACGGCAAGAACCCATCGACCGGCTTGGGCTCTTTCGATGCGATCGAGTTGAAATCGGTCCTGAATCAAAAAAATCAGCGCACCGAACCCGGCTCCGATCCATCCCAGCCCAACGGCGAGCGTGAACGCAGTCAACTCTACATAGGCATTCCGTCGAGAATCTGCATCACCGAGCCACCAGATCAGACCAAGCGTCAGCCAGAGCGTCACGAGAAGGTAGATGCGGATGGATCCATGCCAGGGGAAACTTGCTGGAATGAGCATTAAGAGAGCAAGCTTCGATGCAAATCCGTGTTTAGCATCCAGGATCGGGGCTTGCCGCAGGTTGCGATGACGCAGATTGCTCAACAGCCAGAGCAGCAGAAGCCAGCTTGCGAGCCCAGGGAAGAGCAAAGTCGCCCAGTCCGTATCGAAGTAGCCCAGGCGTGTGCGCGCGTAAAAAGCAGGCGCAACGGAAGTGAGGACCCCCGCTGCCAGCGAATATGCTGGTCTGGCCCCGAGACTTACAGCCCAGAGCACGGCCGGGATGGCCGTTAATCCTGCCAGGACGGGTGGCAGCCAGAAGGCCAGGGCGGCGGGCGAAAAGCCTGTGAGAGCGTTGACTGCGGACAGCAAATTTGCCATGGGGTGATCCGCCGTACGCGCATCAGCGTGCACAGCACCCGCCACCCACGCATATGCGTCGTGCGTGGCGAGAAGGTATTCGTCATCGACCCTGTGCGTGTCTGGATCCCAGCGGCTGGCTTCCACCAGGCGTAGTGAAATACTGATGGCAAAGGCAGCCACACACACAACAAATCCCCGCCGTAGCCCCATTATCTCAAACGCCCCCGAATCCATGGCTTTACTCTAATCCCAAACGGCGAGAACTGAAAATGGGTAAATGTCCGATTCCACTGGGTAAGGATCGATGCTTAGCGAAAAATCTTTTGAATCTCGAAGGGACGAGAATTGATGTGAATCTGTAGGGCGGGGTAACCCCGCCCTACAAGAAATATCGTTCTTTTGCTGCATGGGGCGAGGTGGCCCTGCCCCACAAAAAACTCGCGTTCTACGTCGTAGGGACAACCGGCCGGTCGCCCCTACGCAAGTTACTGATTAACTCTAACACGACTAATCGTGTCCTTGCCTACGTCATCCGCAGCCGCCACCCATCGGGCCCCTCTTGATCTCGAGTTTAAGGCGCGGTTCGTACTCCAGTTCCTCGAAATCACCAGGCTTGGGTTCAGAGCAGCTGTAGGCTGCACCGAGCGCCGCTTTGAACGCGAAACGCAGTTCATCGTTACCCGCAGTTCCATCGATCGGCTCAATTGGGTCCGCGTCTGTCAGGAAGGCGTCCAACCAGCCGTTCATGCCCCCTTCAAGGATGTACGCGTTGGGAACACTCATTGCGTTAAGCACTTTCCAGGCTTCGATCGCGGCGGCTTCATCATTGCTCGTCAGCAAGAAGACGGTGTTGGGACTCTCCTGGAGCAGCTCAGCCACGCGTGACTCGACCTGATCGAGAGGCACATGCCAGGCATCCTGCAGATGGAACAGGTTGTAATCGGCTTCCGAGCGCACGTCGAGGATGATCAATTTCAGCTGGTGGTCGTGCATGATGCTCAGCACTTCGCCCGGCTGCAGCTGTGCCTCACGGTTGGCGAGCTCGACCTGTTTCTCGGGCGCGACCCGGGCCCAGCGATCCTCGACGGTCGGCTGCCCGATGAGCAGCACTGCCGCGGCCGCAGCCACGAGCAGGCCCGCGCCGGCATAGCGCAGTCGCGGCGCCTTCGCGGGGTCCTTCCCACCGAATATCCGCTCGAGCTGTTCACCACCCCAGAACATGAAGAGCGCCATGAACACCACACCGACGACGACCCAACCAGCGGGCACGCCGAAAAGTTCATCCAGCGTGAAACGCCCCATGTAAGATGAGTTCCAGAACACGTCGAAGTACTCCACGGTCTCACCGAAGAGCAGGATGCCAAACGCCGTGCCCAGCGCGAAAAGCAGTCCATCCAGCTTGAAGGTCGCCGCAGAAACGAGTGACGTCCCCGGACAGAATCCGCCGATGATGAAACCCACACCCATGATCAAACCGCCGACAATGCCGGGCCATAGGTAGGTGGGGTTAATCCAGATCAAGTTCAGATCGAGCAGGCCGATCGCGGAGGCGCCGTAGATCAGCACCATGCCTACGATAATCCCCGTGAACATGACCTTCAGCACGGTCAGGTCCTTGAAATAGAACTGCCCGGCTAATTTCTCAGAATTGCCAAAACCGGCAATCTCCAGCACAAATCCAAAGGCGAATCCGATCAAGAGGTAGATAAAGTATGTGCCGACCGAACCAAAAATGCTTTCTAGATGAAGTGGGAAAGGTGCCATCATTTCTCTCCTAGTTCCACAACCGGCGCACAAAATACGCCAGCCCATATGCGCTTCCGAAGATCGCAAACATCAGCACCCATGAGCCAACTGAGAGCGTCGCCCCACCCGAAAGCGCCTGGCCGGAGGTGCAGCCGCGCGCAAAGCGCGCGCCGTATCCCATGATCGCCCCGCCCGTAAAAGCCATCATCAGACGTTGGCGGCGTGAGATCTGCGGACCTTTGCCTACCTCGACCTTCAACCTCCCGTTGACCCATCCAGAGACAAAGCCCCCCAGGATCACGCCAAACACCACCAAGACGATCCAGCTATCCAGCGGGTTCAACGTCCCGCCTGCCATATCGATCAAATATGGTGTGCGGTCCACATGTCCTGGAAAGAGCAGGTCTTCGAAGAAGACCACGATGCGGTTAACGCCTCCCGAAGCCCCTAATCCGTTCCCGGAAAGCAGGAAGGACAGGAACATGACCAGACCCAGGAGTGCACCTGCCAGATAGGGGTTGGTATAGCTCTTTCGTTCCCGGCCCGTAAAGAACGATCTCAAACCGCCCTTTTCGCCCGATTTCGTCGTCGCGGTCATGCTTCCTCCTCGTCGTACGAGTTTGAATGCTTTTCGACTTCATCCCACCCATCTACCATCGCCTTGATAGCGGTGAGCGGCTTGTGGCCAGTTGTGGTCAGATAGACGTGCAGCACGATGAACGCTGCGAAGAGCCAGGCGATCAGCGAGTGGAATGGCGCCAGGAATGGCAGCCCGCCCAATGAATTGGCGATCCCCGGCCACTGCTGCGCGCCCCACATCAGCGCACCCGTGATCACCTGCAGCGGCAGGAGGACATTCAGGATGCTGAAGTATGTGATTTGCTGCAGCGGGTTCAATTTCTTCTCGGGTGTTTTCTCAAACGGATGCGCTTCGCCCTTAAAGATGCCTCCCAGGTAGTACTTGGCCTGTGTGATGGCTTGATCGAAGAAACCATATGGCCGCGGCACGAACTGCCTGATCTCACCGCTGGCGAGATGGTAAAAGAGCGCCAGAGCCGCGTTGATGACCAGGATGGCAGCAAGGATGTTATGCACCAGCACGACGTATCTGAAGCTGAAGAGGCCGAACACATCCGGCTTGTGAATGATCAGACCGGTGAAGAGCAAGCCGACGATCGTGATCGTCTGCAGCCAGTGCCACAAACGTTCGTAGACGCCGTACATGTACACTCGCTCCAACTGATACTCTTCCGGCTTACTGCGCGCCGCGTTGTATACCCGCATGCCTCCATGCACGCTCACTCCCATGAGCACGCCAAGGAAAACGAATCCGCCAAGCAGATCGATCCAGCGCACGGCATCGAGCCCGAGAACGTAAAGGCCCTGAACGCCCGTATCCGCTTTGAAATGCAAACTTCCGTCTTTGGCGCGGCTGAACTCACCGGCCGGCATGGTGTTGCTGTCGCCCACAAACTGTGGTTCAACGCCGCCGGGGAGATGCGTCGCGATCTGGAAGGTCCTGGTGATGCGCGAGTCTGCACTGTGGCAGCTTTCGCAATCGCTTAACGCCCATTCGCCGTTGGCCACGGTGTGATTGATGCTGTAGGGCTGTATCTCACCCTGAATTCGAACCTGATCCAGCCCCAACGCCTCGAGCTTGCCCGTGACTAAATCGACCTTTGTCTGCGAGTCGAGGATCAGCTCCGCTTTCGATAATTGGCCATCACCATCTGTATCCAATGCGATGACGATGTCCGCTTTGTACGCTCCATCCGCAAGAAAGACCGATTCAAGGTCTTGCAGCCTGACCGGGCGCGACGGATCACCGTGCACCCAGTAAAACGTTGATACAAGGTTGAAAGGAGCCAACTGCGTCTCATCGTCGATGTTTTCTTTGGGCAGCAGCACCGGCTCAAAGCCGGTGATCAACGCGCCGGGCGAGTTTGGATCGCCTTCGATCCCCCGGCAGGCATTCACGCCCGTGCTCTCTGCTGTGATCACGGTCCAGTCGTACTGCATCAGCGCGTTGGAGTACATTTCGGGAATGTGACAGGTTTCGCAGCTGATCGCCTCGACGTGGCGTTCCTTGTAAGGCAGCCAGTTGTGCGTCGCTTCGATGCTGTGACAGGAGTCGCAGCGCCGCATCGTATCACGCAGTTGTGGTGCGACGGTGTTATGCGCGCTCTGGCCACGGGCGAACTGGTGCAGTGGCTGGTAAAGGTACTCGCCCAGGTCCAATCGGCGCGGATCGAAGAGCAAGTGATCCGGGCGGCTCTCTTCTGACTCTTGAGCGTAGACCGGATTGTTCAGTGAATAGTGACAGTCGGTGCAGGAGAGCAAGCGATCGGCATGAACATCCCACGGTCGATCGAGCAGTTCCTTGTTGTACAGGTTCATGCCGGTATCGGATAAGCGTTGTGGTGAGATGATCTGTCCGGTCGTGACCGTTCGCAGACTTGCCGGATCGCAGCCTGAAATAGTCAACGGTTCGGAGAGATCGTCGTGCACCAGGCCGTGGCAGGCGGCGCAGTTGTTGTTGTCCGGGTCCTGAACTGTCAGAGCTTCCTTCTTTACATTGCCCAGGTCGTCGAAGGCCTCCGGATTCCATTGATAGCTATCACCTACCTGGCTGACAATCCCGCTGCCCAACAGCGTGGCAGTGTTCGCCCAGCGAAAGTCGCCTGTGTGAAGCGAATCCAGCCGCGCCTCGTTATCTGGAGCGGTTGTGTGGCACAGGAAACAGTTCATCTCGACGACACCCGATTCCTGCCAGTCCCAGGCGATCATTTCGCCTGTGTCAGGATCGATGATGTGTGTCTGAGGATCGCCAGGCACAATCTCCAGTTCATCCAGGGGCGTGCCATCCGGCGCGTAGGCTGCCGGTCCGCCGCCGACATGTCGGGGTCCGTAGGTCATGATCCAGCCCGGCGTGCCCAGGTCCATGATCTCATCGCCGATTGGAGTGAGATAGCGGTAGGCGATCGGCGACCAGCGCCCGAAGAGCCCTGGACTCGTATCCCAGGCGCGGCTTCCAGGCAGGTCTCCCGGATCGGTCAGATCCTGAATGCCCTGGCTGGAGTGGTAGCTGTGATCCTGGATGAATTCGGCGTCATGGCAAGCGCCGCATGTCTGCATCGTGGAAACCGCTCCGCCAGAATCGAGCACGTTCTGCCCGTCTTCATCAAGCAGCGGGAAGAGCGGGTGCAGCGGAGAGGCCTGCGTATTAAGGCTCGATGCGCCGCTTGCATCTGCGTTCAGGACCGTGAAAGTCGCCCCGGCTGCAAGCAGCGCCGCAGTGATCAGCAGCGTCGTGAGCGTAAAGTGTCCGCGGATCAAATCTCTGATTTTCATTATTCTCATCACCTAAGGCTGTCGACCGGTTGCAAATCGTCCGCCCCACTCAATTGGATCACCGGGGTAGCCTAACGCGGCCCAATCAAGACGACCCTCTTCCGCGTGGCAGGCGTTGCACTGCAGCGCATCACTACCGGGCGCGATCATGTGCGTAAGCGGCCAGTACATCCATGTCTCCGCAAAGCCGTATTCGCCGGAGTAGTCCAACGCTACGACCTGCGATCCGAGTCTCAGAGCCTGATCCCAATCGAAATCCGTCCAGAACCCGCCCTCACCAACCGTTTTGGGCTGAAGCAAGTAGTTATGCACCGTATCGTACGGCTGTGTGGCGCGGTGAACTTTGAAGGGCATGATACGCGCCTTGGGATCGTTGATCGAGCCTTCGAGCGGGTTCATGATCAGCGGCTCAGAAGGATCGAAGGTGTCGCCAATCAAGTAGCGATCCTGGATGCCGTTGTACCAGTAGTACTCGGGCACAAAATCCTGTTCGTAAACAAACGAACCCTTGATCTTCAAATATTCGTGAGGATCTTCGGGGCGATCCTGGCCAGCCGTGGACCAATCCCAGTACATCTTGGTGGGGTCCTTCACGGCTCCGACCGGGACATGACAGGTCTGGCAAGCGACGCTGTCCGTGTGCGTGTTCAGGCGTTCATCATCGTGCGAGTCTTCGCTGTGGCAGTCCCGGCAGGCGACCTGGCCCTCCTCGGTGTTCAAACTTACCGTGATCGAACGCCCGCTGATGACATGATCCTGTGAACGGTGACAGTCGGTGCACAGGAAATCCTGACCACCCATGTGAATATCCGTGTTTTCGGAAGGGTTGATCAGGTGCTGATCCAGGTCACCGTGCTTGACCGCGTTGCCACCGCCACCATCAAAGTGGCAACCACCACAGGTCTCACGGTTTGGTGCACTCACATTTTGAGCGACGTAGGCCAGATCGACGCCTTCCAGCGGGTAGCCGGAATCACCTTTCACATAGGACCCGGTGCCATCGTGACATACGAGGCAATCGATTCTGGTCTCATCGCTGAAGTCGAAATCGGCGCTGTCCCATCCGTATCCAGCATGGCAGGAGGTGCATCCCTCCCAGTTTGACTGGATGCCGATGCAGAAATTATTGAGCACGTTCCGTTTACCGATCTCGACCGGCTCGGGCCGGCCGGTAACCTGCACCGGATCACCTTTCCAGGTCCAGTGCACGGTGTCCATCACTTCGAATGCCGTTTCAGCATGGCACTCAAGACAACGCTGCGTGACCTGCGTGCCCGTCTCATAGGGACCCGGCATGAGCGGCACATGGTTGGTTGCGGGTTCCCGCACCGGAACGAAATCCCAGGGGTCTTGTGCATTGGACTCGACGTCGCCCGGCAGGAAAATGATCAGCGGGATGGCGATGATCGCCAGTGTGATGAGCAGCCCGAAGACCCAGATGTACTTGAAGTTGCGCATGTGTCTTCTCACTCCGTTGGATGATTTCGTTATTCTTCGCTGGCCGATTCGACCAATTCGGCCCGCTCGGTCAGCCGATCGCGCATGACGGCACGCAGCAGATCCAGCGCTTCGATCAAACGATCGTCGGCAAGGCTGTAAGTCACTGTGACGCCCTCACGTTCGGCGCGCACAAGGCCGCGCTCACGCAGCATCTTGAGATGACGGGAGACCGCCGGTTGGCTGGCGTCGATCATCTCGGTCAGCTCGGTGACGTTCTTGGGCCCTTCGTTCAGCGCGTAGATGAGCAGCAAGCGGCGCGTATCGGCCAGCGCCGAGCAGAAATCGGCGTGCAGCCGGGTGATCTCTCGTGTGAGTTGAGGGTCCTTCATGATGGACTATCCTTTTATTCGGATATATGAATATATTAAACTGTGAACATTATCACAAAGTCGGCTGCGCAAGGCTAGGAATAAGTGTCATATCGACTTGTGACAATTGTCACGTGCCAGTACGTGGGTTGAAGAGTGATTTACCCTATTTTCAAATTGGATTCAGAATGGGCAGGGAGGTTGAGGTCAACCCACCCCCTCCAGTAAAACAGCGATCCTTCTCGTACGGGCACTGCGCCGCCGTGCCCGTACACGCGTCCTATGAATCCATCCATCTTGCAAGAATTGCTGTATCGGCGTACTATCCATTGAATTTAAGCATCTCCGCAATCAGGGGGTCGTTTGAACTCCGAAGAACCAGGCAGTCCATCCCAATTGCAGAGGGTCCAATCCTCATTGCAGGGCATGCGCGCCTTCTACGTCATGTGGTTTGGGCAATTCATCTCGATCTTCGCCTCGCGCATGACCCACTTCGCCATCACCCTCTGGGCCTGGGACCTGACCGGTACGGCTACCGGTTTGATCCTGGTCGGCGTGATCACCTTCCTCCCCGGTGTCATCCTGAGCCCGTTCGCCGGCACACTCATCGACCGCTGGAACCGCAAACTGGTCCTGGCACTCTCCGACCTTGGAGCAGCGCTATCCACGGTCATCCTGCTTATTCTCTTCTTCACCGATTCGGCCGAGATCTGGCACCTCTACGCCACCGGCGCGCTCTCCAGCGCGTTCGGCGCGTTCCAGTATCCGGCCTACTCTGCCGTGGTGACGACGATGGTCCCCAAGGAACAGTACGCTCGTGCCAACGGTATGCGCTCGGTGATCGGCTCGGCCTCGGGGATTGCCGCCCCGCTCCTGGCCGGAGCGCTCCTGGCCATCGTCGATATCCCCACGATCATGTTCATCGACCTGGTCACATTCGCTGTGGCGATGATCACGCTTCTAATCGTCCACATTCCCCAGCCACAGGCTTCCCCAGAGGCAGAAGAGGGCAAAGGCACGATCTGGGGCGAGACCGTCCACGGCCTGCGCTACATCTTGAACCGGCGCAGCCTGGTTGCGATTTTCCTGTATTTCACCGTGTCAAACATCCACAGCGGCTTTGGTTATCCAATGATGACGCCCATGATCCTCGCCAAGACGATGGATGATTCGGTCATCCTGGGCATGTCCTACTCTGCAGGATCCTTAGGATTTCTGGCAGGGGGGTTGCTGATGAGCATATGGGGTGGACCGAAGAAGCGCATTCACGCGGTCAATCTGAGCTTCATCCTCTGGGGCTTGACGGGTGCTTTCCTCTTCGGACCTTCCTGGTCAATCACGTTCTGGCTGATCGGCGCCTTCATGATGTCGTTCTTTAACCCGGTGATCAACAGCGCCTATATCGCCATCCTGCAGGCCAAGGTCGCACCGGATTTGCAAGGCCGCATTTTCGGCATCGAAAACGCGATCACAACCGTCTCGTTCCCGTTGGCACAATTGCTAGCCGCCCAGCTTGCCGACCGTGTCTTCGAGCCGGCCTTGATGCCCGGGGGAGCACTGACATCTTCGCTGGGCCCCATCTTTGGCACGGGTCCAGGCGCAGGCATGGGCCTCACGATATTCATCGGAGGTATCATCGCCGTACTCACGGGTGCGATGGGCTACGTCATCGAGTCCATCCGCGAGATCGAGACGATCATGCCCGACCACGGGATGGAAGAAGCCTCCGAACCGGCATAAGACAGCGCGCAAAGAGCTCGGGAAAATGGGGTTTTAAAAAGCGAGGCGGCGCGAGATCGACCCTTGGGAACATCTGACAAATGACGTGTCAACGGGATCATCCGCCCTTAAACGCCTCCCTAAAATCCATCCCCGTCGGCTCCTGGAAAACACGCAAATCGAAGAGCGGAACAGACGCCAGCAGGTGGTCGAAGATATCCGCCTGGATCTGCTCGTAAGCCACCCACTCGGTCGTTCTGGTGAACACGTAGATTTCCAACGGCACCCCCTTCGGTCCCGGTGCCAACTGGCGCACGAGGAAGGTCATCCCCTCCTGGTGGATGTGGGGGTGATCGTGCAGGTATTCTTCGATGTAGGCGCGGAATGTGCCCAGATTGGTGAGTTGGCGTCCGTCCAGCGGGCTGTCTATCTCGATACCCTTACGCTGATTTTCGGCCTGGATTTCGGTTAATTTACGATCTAGGTAATCTTGCAGGATATCGACTTTGCGAAAGCGGGCTAGCATCTCCTCATCGCAGAAACGGATGCTGCCCAGGTCGATGTTGATCGAGCGTTTGATGCGCCTGCCGCCGCTCTCCTGCATGCCGCGCCAATTCTTGTAGGCCACTTCGGTGATTTTATGTGTAGGGATCACGCTGATCGTCTTGTCCCAGTTTTGAACCGTGATCGTGTGCAGCGTCATGTTGACCACGTCACCGTCAGCCTCGTAGCTGGGAACCTCGATCCAGTCGCCTTCTTTGACCAAATCGTGGGCATTGATCTGCACGCTCGCCACGAACGAAAGGATCGTATCCCGGAAGACGAGCAGCAGTACCGCCGTCAGCGCTCCGAGGCCGGTCAGCAGTGCCACCGGCGATTGCCCGGTGAACAAAGAAATGCTCAGGATTAAACCGGCGATAAGCACGACAATTTTGATGATGTCCAGGTAGCCCTGGATGCTCACGCCGCTGAACTGCGAGCTGTTTTCGTAGACCGCGTTGAGCGCGTCCATCAGCGCGTTGAGCGTGAAGATCAAGATCCACAGGATCAAGAACAGCGCGGCCTTCTCGATCACAGCCTGATACTCCGGCGCCAGATCTGCGAAGATATAGATGATGAATAATGGGGCCAGCCACGCTATCCTGAACGGCCGCAACTTCTCGATAAGCAAATCATCGATCTGGTTTTTCGAGCGTGAGGCGAGGTATGTCAGGCCACGTGCCAGCACACCCCTGGCAAGGAGAAAAGTGAGCAGCGAAGCCGCTAGTAGCGCCACCAGTGCATACAGCGGGTTTTGTTGGATCCATACCTGCAGGTTGTTCATATCGATCATGGTTGACCTCAAACGTGGATATCAGGGCGGGATTGTACCAGAGATCGCCAGCCATATTTACCGCAACACTTGACATTCTTATGGCAAACGCGTTACGCTCCACTTCAAATACTCTGGAAGGCCGCATCACACTTTGCGCATCCAACCGTTTTTCAGGTTAGCCTTCAAAGACGAGCTTCGCCCAAAATGAAACCTTCAATCCCGGCTGCAATCATGCTCACCGCTTCAATGGCCTGTCGGCCGGTAATTGCCATCGGCTGGACCGAACTCGCCATTATCTTCGTGATCATCATCGTGCTGTTTGCGCCGGTGCTGTTCCGGTTGTTTCGTTTTTTCACACGTAACGAAGAGTCAACCGACAACGAATCTGAATATCCTGAATCGTAGGGGTAATTCATGTATTACCCCTACAGGGTTGTCAACCTGGAGGTGCCCAGATGCTCACAAAACGAAATACCGCGCTTCTTTCGCTCATCATCATCGGTTTCCTTTTGGCGCTGACCGTGGGCGATTTCCTGTCGCTGCACGACATCGAACAGGATTACGTCAGCACAGAGGTCTTGAACACACTCGAACTCGATCTCGCTGGAGCGCTGCCCTCTTGGACAGCGACCACCGGTGAATGGACGATGATCACCATCAGCCTCTTCGCCCGCTTTGCACTGCTGGGAGCCAATGCCTTACTCCTGCTCGGTCTGGTGAGGAGAAACATCACCCCTCAGGCAGCTGCAAAAAACACCTGAGCCAGCCTTTCTGCTTCTCCCTAGAAAGAACACATGCATCTGTTATCATTGCCGACATAAGAAGCTCTCAACAAATCCAAGGAGCAGAACGTGTATATCGTCACCGACAGTGGCACCGACGTGGGCCTATCCAGCGAAGAACTGACCGCACTGAACATCGAGATCGTCCCTCTCAGCGTCCAGCTCGCAGATCAAACCTATCGAGAGGGCATCGATATCGATCCCGGATCCTTCTATCAAGTGCTCGAGAACTCCGACGAACTGCCAACGACCTCGCAGCCCGCCGTCGGCGAGTTCAAAGCCTTATACGAACGCCTGGCTGAAAACGATGCGCAGATCCTCTCGATCCACATCTCGTCCGGATTGAGCGGCACCTACAACGCTGCATTGGCCGCAGCCGAGATGGTCCCGGAAGCTCAAATCAAAGTCGTCGACACAAAGACGTTATCCGCCGGCGCGGGATGGCAGGTGCTCGCCGCCGCTCATGCGGCGCGTGCCGGTTGGTCGCTCGAAAAGATCGTTTCGAAGATGCACGAGATCGGTGCGGCAACGGAGAGCATATACACATTGAAAGACCTCACCTATCTCATCCACGGTGGCCGCATCAGCCACATCAAGGGTTTGCTCGCCTCGGTCCTGAATATCAAGCCACTGATCGGCGTCGAGAAGGAAAACGGCACATATTACCAGATCGGTCAATCGCGGTCCTTCAAAAAAGCCATACGATCACTTGTCGACCGCGTAGAGGAGTATCACCCAAAAGGCAGTCGATTGAGAGTGCAGGTGCTGCATGCCGACAATCCTTCCGGAGCTGAACTCTTGCGGGAAATAACCGATGAGCGTTTCGATTGCCACTGGCTGCCACCTGGCCGCATTTCGCTCGTGCTCGGCGCGCATACCGGTCCCAGTATGGTCGGCGTCGCCTTCGCCCCCGAATCGACCTTTGAAGCGATCCCAGCACAGTAACTGTTAGAGAGCCATAAGGCTTTCAACGCTTGCAGGAATCTCTCGATTGCATTTCCAGCCACGAATGGAGCATCTGCAGAACAATGTCGCCCCAGAAACCACCGGATCGGATCGAACCCACATCACTGGGCGATTACCTCGAGGTCATGAGCAAAGCCGTGTTCCAGAGCGGTATGTCCTGGAAAGTGGTCGAGGTAAAATGGGAAACGACCCGGGAGGCTTTTCACAACTTCGACATCGAAAAGGTCGCTGGCATGGATGAACGCGATCTCGACCTGCTCGTCGAAGACAGGCGCGTTATCCGTAATTACCGCAAGCTCGCCGCGATCGTCGAGAACGCGAACAAAATCATTGATTTAGATAAGGATTACGGATCTTTCAAAGAGTACCTGCGCGCCCACGGCGAGTTCGACACCACGCTTAAAAACATCAAACGCGACTTCAAGTTCATGGGGAATTTCGGCGTCTACTACTTCCTTTACGTCGTGGGTGAAGATGTCCCATCACATGAGGAATTTGAAGCTACGTACCGTAATTAACTGAAGCTCGTCAGGAGCTCGCTTGAACAAATTCCGCCAACCGTTCAACGGCGTCTCTCACCTTGCAGCTGCAATCGTCTCGGTTACAGGACTGGTTTGGCTTTTGGTCATGACCTGGGATGAGCCGCTGCGCAGGTTCTCCATGCTCATCTATGGCCTCACGCTGGTCTTAATGTTCGCCACCAGCGCCGCATACCACAGCATCAACTCCCGCCCGGAAACGATGCTGGTACTGAAGAAACTCGATCATACTGCGATTTACCTGCTGATCGCCGGGAGCTACACCCCCATCTGCCTGCATTACTTTGAGGGATTCTGGCGCTGGCCGTTTTTGGGGATCGTGTGGACACTGGCTGCTGCCGGGGTGATCATCAAGCTCTTGCTGATCAACACTCCCCGCTGGCTCACCGCCGGTCTTTATCTGGCGCTTGGTTGGCTTTCCATGCTTGCCATCGGAGAGATCCTGCGCACGTTCCCGCCCGGCGCACTCTTCTGGCTTTCGGCTGGCGGGGTTTTTTTCACCATCGGTTCACTGATTTACATCCTTAGAAAGCCCGACTTCGTGCCCAATCGTTTCGGTTTTCACGAGGTCTGGCACATCTTCGTCATCCTCGGGGCTCTCAGCCACTTTATATTGGTCGCCCGCTTCATCGCCTAGCCCGAAACGTGTCAATCGCTTTTTGACCGTTCCTAACCAATGATGGGTGACACCTGTCGCTTGTCCACCACAATTGCATATGTCATGATGATGCCTGTTCCATCCTGAGTTAGACCTTAATTGAACTGCAAACTAGACGACCGAAAGGCAGGCAGAAGACGGTCATTTAGGCCGGCTCATCATGGAGACAATCATTAGCTTATTTAACATCCCCGAATCCGTTGACATTCTCGCTATCCTCGGCTTCCTGATCGCGACTTCTTTCCTCGCCAGCAAAGTTTTCCAATATCTGGGGATCCCACAAGTTGTGGGCTTCATTGTCGCTGGTGTGTTACTGGGGACATCCTTCCTCAACGTCATCCCCCTTGAGCTCTCTGACGATTTGACATTCATCAGCGAGGTTGCCCTCGGCTTGATTGGCTTTGATATGGGCGGACACTTACGCTTCGGTCAGCTTCGCAGGATGGGTCGCAGCATCTTTTTCATACTCATCTTTGAATCGCTCGTGGCTTTTACGCTCGTTTCGGCAGGGATTTACGCGCTCACCTCTTCGATCCACACAGCACTTATCTTCGGTGCTATCTCATCAGCAACTGCTCCGGCTGCCACGGTTGAGGTTTTGGCGGAATATGATGCGCAGGGTCCCCTTACGACCAGCCTTCTGGCAGTCATCGGGCTTGATGATGCGATCTCATTGTTGCTGTTCAGCCTGGCTGCAGCCGCATCAGAAGCATTTCTCCTCGGCAGTGCCTCGCTTTCATTCTGGCAGGTAATCGAATACCCGCTGTTCGAGATCGGCGGGTCGATTTTACTAGGCGCTGCTTCTGGATTGCTCCTGAACGCCATAATGCATCGCATGAAGAGCTTCCATGATTCGATGGCGATCTCCATCGGATTCGTCTTCCTGTGCGTTGGGCTGTCTCAAACACTTGGCCTCTCCTTGATCCTGACCTCGATGGTCATGGGGTTAACGGTGGTCAATCGAGAACCCGAGCACGGCAAACGCATCCGCTTCACGATCGAGCAGGCCGGCCCAGTGATCTATGTGCTTTTCTTCACTCTTGTTGGTGCCAGATTCCAACTTTCCTTGCTCCCGACGATGGGCTTGCTGGGTATTGCCTATGTCCTGCTAAGAAGCATCGGTAAATTTTCTGGAGCATGGTTGGGAGGTACTTTAGGACGAGCCGAGCCTACCGTGAGGGACAATATCGGTTTGGGATTGCTTACTCAGGGTGGAGTCGCAATCGGTCTGGCTTTGAACTGCCAATGCCGCTTTGCTGAGCTTGGCCCAGAAGGTGATGCGTTGGGCACACTTGTGCTTGCTGTTATCACCGCAACAACATTCATCGTCGAGATTATTGGCCCAATTGGCGTCAAGATCGCAATTCGTCGCGCCGGTGAAATTGGAAAAGCAAAATTCTCCAATGGGTGGATAGATGAGCCTGAAAGTTAAGCATTCAGGAAAATCGAGCTTGACCAATACTTCCCCACCCTGATTATCCGTTCAAAGACAATCTATATAATATAAATACGACACAAGACAGTGATCTCTTACATGTAAGAGTCCACCACATAGATTTGGAGGGAACAATGAGTTCGCAAATGTCGAGTCGTTTCAAATGGCCTCTGATTGTGCTCGCTGCTGCACTCTTGACTGCCATGGTTGTGCTTCCACTTGTCCAACAGGCGTCCGCTGCGGAAATCATCACCGGCGACCCGGATGTACTCATCGCCGAAGATGAGGTCATCGAGGATGACCTGTTTGTCACCGGTCGCCGGATCGAGATCGCTGGGACTGTGCAGGGCGATTTGTTTGCAGCCGGACAAGATATCATTGTCAGCGGAACTGTTGAGGGAACCGTCTTCCTGACAGGTCAGTACCTCACGGTCGATGGCGAGATCGACGGCACCTTGCTGGCCTCAGGCTACTCCTTGACGATGGAATCGAATGCCGACGTTTCCCGCAGCGCTTACTTTGCTGGATTTGGAATGCAGGTTGAGGAAGGCGGGACAATCGCCCGCAGCCTGTACACGACCGGTTACCAGCTAATTTTCGACGGTGATGTCGAACGCGATCTCACCGCTGCCGCCGCTGCTGTTCAACTTAACGGCAGCGTGGGTGGGGATGCAATCATCCAGGTGAGTGAGGTCTCCGAGGATGAGGATGCGCGCTTCGGCTTCTGGCAGACGATTATGCCCGGTGGGTTGCGTGTCATCGACCCCGGCTTCGAGCAAGGCGAGGATGCACAGGTGGCGGGCAACATCGAATACAGCAGCCAGCAAGTCGATATGCCCAGCGTGGAAATACCACGGCCAGGCACTTTTCTAGGCCTGGCAATCGCCGGTTGGCTGCGCCGCCGTATCGGTGAATTTCTTGCCATCATCATCGTCGGTGCGCTGCTGCTCCATTTCCTGCCTGCATTGATGCACAGCGCACGGACCTACGCGGAAGAGAACGTCCTGCCCAGCGCGGGGTACGGCTGTCTCTCGCTGATCGCGTTCGTCATTGGAACTCCGATCGTATTCGGCTTGATCTTCCTGGCAGCGCTCTTGAGCGGCCTGGTTACGCTCGGAACGCTCTTCGACACCGTCCTGGGATTGGGAACCGCCGCCCTCGGCTTGGTTATCGCCCTCTTCGCCATTCTGGTCACATTGGTGTCGAAAGCACTGATCGCCTTCCTGGCAGGTCGCATCATCTTCGGTCGCTTTGCATCAGACATGGACCAGGATCAGTACTGGAATGAAGTGCTTTTCCTTGTCGTTGGAGCGATCATCTATGCACTGCTGCGCTCGATCCCGTTCGGGTTCGGCCTGCTGGTCGGCATTATCGTCACGCTGGTTGGCCTCGGGGCGGTTCTTTATACGCTCTGGCAGCGCTATATCCCTGACAGACCGGGAAGCAAGAAAGCAAGAGCGTCCGCAAATTAATCACAGCCAGACGCTGACCCGCTATGCAAAGGAGGAGCAGCGCTATGCTGCTCCTCCTTCTCGCGCCGAACAAAGGCGCAAAGGCGATCGTGGGCTGGTCCGCTCAGCCCCCAACTCATGATCGATCGAGTTGTCACTTAGCCCGCCGTCCGCAATAATACGAACAGTATAAGATCGGTTTGATAAGGCTCGCTGAACCCGGCAGTCGATGGGAGGGATGGGGATGGCAGCGAATTCGATTCCAACGCGCGGACAGGGCGAGTTGATCGGCTGGCACGATCCAGATGAAGCACGTCAATTCGTACGTGAGAACAAGCAGCGAAAGCTCGAGGATAAGAGCCTCAATGCCAGGCAAGCGGTTGCGCGCTTCCTCAAGGATGGCGATTTCATTGCCAGCGGCGGTTTTGGACACGTACGCATCTCCATGGCGATCATCCACGAGATCATCCGGCAGGGAAGGCGCGAGCTGGTCCTGGCCGGAAAGACCGGCGTGTATGACGCCGACATGCTCATCGCCGCACGCTGTGTGAACCGCATCGAGGTTGCTTACGCTTTCGGACACGAACTGCGCGGCCTTGCACCAGCCTCACGTCGCCGCGTCGAGGGCGGCGAATGTAATGTCATTGCCGAGATCAGCAACGCCGGCTACCAGTGGCGGCTGCTGGCTGGCATGATGGGTGTGCCGTTCATGCCCACGCGCACCATGCTGGGAACCGACACGCTAGAACACAGCTCCGCAGCCGTCATTGAGGACCCATTCAGTAAAAAGCCAATTACGCTTGTCCCGGCTGCATACCCGGATGTCGCCTTCATTCACGTCCACCGCTGTGATATTTACGGCAATGCCCAGATTGACGGGGCGCTGATCATGGATTATGAGCTGGCTCGCTGCGCACGACGCCTGATCCTTACCACGGAGGAGATCGTCGACACGGACTTGATCCGTGAGAAACCCTGGCGCACCGTCATCCCCGCATTTTTCGTCGACGCTGTCGTGGAGGTGCCGTACGGCTCACATCCGTGCGAGATGCCCGGCCTGTACGATTTTGACGAGGACCATATTGCTGAATGGCTTGAGGTCTCGCGCTCGGATGAAGGCGTGCAGGACTATCTCGATCGTTATGTCTACGCTGCCACCGATTTCGACGCGTACCTGCAAGCGATTGGCGGAGAGGAAAAGCTGGACTACCTCAAGCGCCGGGAGGCGCTGCTCGAACCCAAACGTGCTCCCTGGTGTAAGCGATAGCTTAAGGAGATCAATACTATGCCCATCGCTGGTGTTGAAGACGGTCGCTATACTCTGCGAGAGTATCTAGCCTTCATGGGCTCGACACTCTTGGAAGACGGCAAATCCGTCTTCGTAGGGACCGGCCTGCCGATCGTTGCCGGGATGCTCGCGCAACAGACGCACGCTCAAAATCTGCTGATTTTCTTCGAAGCCGGTGGGGTTGGACCCTTCCTGCCCGAACTGCCTGCATCCGTGGGCGAATCGCGCACCTACCACAAAGGCATCGCGGCGACAAGCATGCACGACGTCATGTCTCTTTCACAAGCTGGCCATGTCGATTACGGTTTTCTCGGCGCGGCCCAGATGGATGCACGTGGCAACATCAACACGACCGTTATCGGTTCACACGATCTACCCAGGGTCCGCCTGCCTGGCAGCGGTGGCGCCAACGACGTGGCCTCTTTTTCACACCGGCTGATTACGATCATGGCAAATCAGTCGAAACGCTCGTTCGTAAAAGAGGTTGATTTCGTCACAACGGCAGGGTACCTCGATGGCCCGGAAGCCAGGGCGCAGGCAGGGCTTCCTACAGGCGGCGGGCCTTATCGAGTGATCACGCAGCTGGCGCTCTACGGATTTGATCCGGCGAGCGCCAGGCTCATGGTTGTTTCTCTCCATCCTGGCGTCAGCCTCGAGGAGGTCCGGGCGCACAGCGAATTTGAAATACTTGTCGATGACGATTTGAGCGTTAGCCCTGAACCTTCCATTGAAGAGCTGAGATTGCTGCGAGAGGTGATCGACCCTACCGGCATGGCGATCGGTAGATAAGGACGCGTTCCGCTATACTCGATCAATCTCCCCGAGCAGGAGAACGCATGGGATCTCCACAATCCGGTTCGACCTACGAAGAGGCAGCTTTTGAACGACTCAAGCTTGAGGGGTTCCGCCTCGATTCGTCGACATTCACAGACTGCCGCTTTATCCGCTGCTCGCTGGTAGAAGCTGCATTAGACACCTGCCGTTTTCAGCGCTGCACATTCATCGACTGTGATCTGAGTCTTGTGCAGGTCCCCGGGAGCGAATTTGCCTCGGTTGAATTTGAAGGGTCAAAGCTCGTCGGGGTCAATTGGACCATGGCTTATGAAAATCGACCAACCCTCGGGAAGCCGATGGCGTTTGCATCATCGAACTTAAGCCACTGCACATTTATCGGCATGGAGGTTACCGGTCTCCAAATGATCGACTGTGTCGCCCACGAGGTCGATTTTCGCCAAACAGACCTTCAGAACGCAGTCTTCAGCGGAACAGACCTGCGCGGGAGTCTCTTCATGGACACGGATTTGAGCGGCGCCGATTTGCGCACAGCGCGCAATTACAGCATCGATCCAACCAAGTGCAAGCTCAGCGGTGCACAGCTCTCAATGCCGGAAGCCATCTCCCTCCTTCACACTCTGGACATCAGACTTGACGAGGACGATGATCATCGCCCAGACCTGCTCTGAACATGTTGTGACAGGCTTGTCTGGCTCTTATCGGTAAATCCAGCCGAACCCTTCTTGAAACCCACGACGCCCATTGGTGTTCTAATACTCGACAATCGCAGACAAAGGTTCCCGATGAAATCACCACAAGTCACCCACCAGGGTCCCAGGACCAGCATCATCCCCTATTGGCTCGCCCGGCTGATTACCCGGCTGATAGGCTGGGACATCTCCGGCGAGATCCCGGATGGCAAGAAGTTCATCCTTCTCGGCGCACCGCATACCAGCAATTGGGACTTCATTTTCATGCTGCTTACATCGTGGACATTCAGGCTGAAGGTCTCGTTCATGGGTAAGGATTCGCTTTTCTGGGGACCTTTGGGCTGGGTGATGCGCGGCCTGGGCGGCATCCCCATCGATCGCTCCAGCAGCAAGGGGGTCGTCGATCAAATGGTCGCACGCTTAAATGAGTCCGAGGCTCTGGTCGTCGTCGTGACACCGGGCGGGACGCGCGGCTACTCCGATCACTGGAAATCAGGTTTCTACTGGATCGCTTATAAAGCCCATGTGCCGATTCTATGCGCGTACATCAACTTCCCTGAAAAGAAAGTCCATATAGGGCTATCCCTCATCCCCTCCGGGAACTTGCGTGAGGATATGGACCGCATCCGATCATTCTATGAGAAAGGACAGGGTTTATACCCAAATCAAGCCGCTGACATTCGTCTGCGTGACGAGCCAGATAATTGAAAATGACGGATGAATGGAAGTTGAAAATTCATGCACGATCAGACCATCAGCCGCTCCTGACGGATCGTATCCCGACCCGACCTTAACTCCATTACAGCTGGCGTTATACTTAACGCACAACACAGCAGGAGGACATCACAATGAAGCTGAACAAAGGGCAGCAGGCACCAGACTTCACCCTCCCAAGCCATCTTGATAAATCCGTCACGCTCAGCCATCTACGAGGTTACAACGTCGTCCTGGCATTCTTCCCGGCCGCCTGGACCCCAACCTGATCGGCTCAGATCCCTTCGCACGAAGCCGAACGGGCGAAGTTCGAGGGATTGGATACCCAGGTCCTGGGTATAAGCGTCGACCCGATACCAACGCTCAAAGCCTGGGCCGAGTCGTTGGATGGCATAAACTACCCTCTGCTTAGTGACTTCTGGCCGCACGGCGAGGTCGCCTCTCGCTATGGTGTGCTAACCGCCGAAGGCGTGGCTGAGCGCGCCATCTTCATCCTCGACAAAGAGGGTGTGATCCGCCACATCAAGAAATATGAATCTGGCGTACAGCCTGAAAACGAATTTATATTTGAACAGATCTGCAAGATCGATCCAGATGCAAAACTCGAAGAAAAGCCGGCGGAGGGTCAAGCAGAACTCCCGCACGGTGGCGTTGTGATGTACTGCTCGAAATGGTGCGCCGATTGCCGCAAAGCGCGCGAATGGCTCGATGAGCATAAAATCGACTTCGAGGAAGTCGACGTATACGAGACACCTGGCGCGTTGAAACAGGTGCGCGAATGGGGCGACGGTTACCTGATCACACCGACATTCGACATCGACGGGACGATCGTACATGACTTCAATAAGGATCATCTGAAAGAGGTCCTGGGGATCTAACCGGCATCAGTAATGTCCTCCCAAAAGTTCTCGCGCCGCAGCGCAATAAAATTCATCGGCGCCGCATCGGTGGCAATGGGCATCAGCGGTGCATCAGGGTATGCGTACGCATTCGAAATCGAACCCCGCTGGTTGGCCAGGGAACATATCCAGATCCCCATAAAATCATTACCCAGGACATTTAGAGACTTCAAACTAGTATGTTTAAGTGATTTCCACCATGAATCGGGAGATGGCGTTAAATTTCCGGAAAGGGTCGTCCAGAGCGCAAACCGCCTGAAGCCGGATCTCATCTGCTTGCTCGGTGATTATGTCTTTTCAGATGCGCAATCGATCACCGAACTTGCTAGTGTTCTGGCAAAGCTTGAGGCACCTCACGGCGTGTATGCCGTGCTTGGCAATCATGATTACTGGACTGATCCTGAAGCCGTCCGACAGGGTCTTGCCGAGATCGGAATTACCGTGCTTATCAATCAAGGCCTCCCGATTAATCGTGGCGGAGATGCGATTTTTCTGGCAGGCCTGGACGACGGCTGGAGCGGCGAACCGGACCTCGAGGAGACACTAAAGTCTGCACCTCCCGATGTTCCGGTGATCGTGCTGATGCACGAACCAGATTTTGCCGATGAGATCGCCAAAACGGGTCGTGTCGATCTGCAACTGTCAGGGCACAGCCACGGCGGGCAGGTCAAGCCGCTTTTCTTTGAGGCACCGGTCCGCCCTGCATTCGCACGCAATTACACTGCCGGGCATTATCCTGTTGGGCAAATGCATCTATACGTTTCACGCGGAGTTGGCACGATACCACCGAGGCTGCGCTTCAACTGCCGACCCGAGATCAGCGAGATCGTGCTTATCCCATACACTCACCCAGCTTCAAGCGTTTCCGAATTCGCGCTTGAAAGCTGATCAAGTACAGGCTACTCTTAACCATGAAATCATCAACCGCTCGCGAGTAGAGGAAAGCACGCCATGGATATATCATCGTTCATCGATGCCGTTGTGCGCACGGCTCAGGAGTTCTTTCAATCGCTAAGCTCGGCTGTTGTCTCCTCGCCGCTTCTCGTTGCCGGCATCGGCACAGCCACACTTATCCTCGTTCTCCTGCTGCTAATTCTTTTCCGGCGTCGACGGCGCAGATTGCCTGCCGTCGGCCTACCTGCTCAAGAACTTACCGAGGAACGGCTGATGGATTCGGTCAACCTTGACGATCTGATTGCGATGGGCACCGATCTTTACCAGACCCTGGGGCATAGTGTGCGCGATGTTACCCGGCCGTCCAAAGATGTCGCCGATCTGATCATCGATTCGAAGAATGGCCAACGCTGGATTGCGCGCTGTCTTGCAAAACCCACGATCAACAGCCAGGAGGTCGCTTCATTCCGCAAAGCGATCCGCAAAGCGAGCATTCCCCAATCGGCGCTGATCACCAGCGGCTCTTTCACAAGCGAGGCGCTGGACGAAGCCGAGCGCGGCGATATCCACACGCTGGAGGTCCTGCAGCTTATCGATTACCTGTCAAAAGCCAAGCAGATGCCGGAATGAATTATTCCCGCCAGCGCTACTGGCACAGATCCTCATCTGCCTTTCCAGTCGAGCAGGATCCATAAAACTTTCTTTACATGCGGGTATTAATCACTGGTGCCGCCGGTAACTTGGGTTCATTCCTTTCACACCGCATGCTCGGATCGCGGCATCATTTAAACTTGATGGTCCACAGGACGCCACTTCCGCAGCATCTGGCATGCAGTGACAATGTCACTGTCGTACGCGCTGATCTCAGCAGGCCAGCGACCCTGCCCGCTGCGCTTCGCGACGTCGATGTCGTCGTACATTTCGCCGGCCGCCTGTTCGCCCCACGCCCCGAAACATTCCTGCATGAGACGAACGTGGCGTATGTCCACAACCTGGTCGACGCTTCAATCTCGGCAGGCGCGGGAAAATTCATCCTGATCAGCTTCCCGCATGTGGAGGGTGAGAGCACACCAGAAAACCCTGCCCAAACTTCCTTGCAGGGCTATCCGAACTCCGTGCACGCTCAAACCCGACTGGCTGCTGAGAAATATCTCTTCAAGGCAAGTGCTGGCACAAAATTGATCCCTACCGTCCTGCGACCCGGCATGATCTACGCACGTGGAGTGTTGATGATTGACGCCGCCCGCTGGCTGCTCCAACGCCGATTGCTCGGTGTTTGGTCTGATCCGACCTGGATCCACCTGATTTCGCTCACCGATTTCCTCGACGCAACCATCGCGGCGATCGAGAATTCCAGAGCCAGCGGCATATATAACCTCGGCGACGAAAAACCCATGACTCTTCAAACATTCCTCGACAGGCTGGCACAGCATTGGGGCTGCGCGCAAGCGTGGCGAGCTCCCGTCCCGGCCTTCTATCTCGCCGCCAGCATGGTAGAGCTAACCTCAGCGCTGCTGAGAACACCGGCGCCGCTCACCCGCGACTTCATACGCATCGGCCGCGCCTCGTATGTCGCGGATACCAAACGCATGAAGGACGAACTGCTTCCCTCGCTCACGTTCCCGGATCTCGAATCAGGGCTGATCCTGCTCTGAACTCTATTCTTGAATACATCCACTGATAAAATAGTGATCTGTCCGGTTTGTTCGTTGTTCAGGGTAGGTTGCAGATACAAACATGTCCGAAACTGCATCCCACTGGGACCTTGTGCGTCCCACGCGCGACGATATTCATGATGTGCTTGCACTGATGCGCGCGTTCGACGCCGCTGTTTCGGGTGAGCCGGATACAGACCTCGATGATATTCAACATAGCTGGCGCTCTCTTGAGCTCGATCGGGATGCCTGGTTGGCTAAATCAGCGCAGGGCAACCTGCTCGCATACACGGCCCTACTCCGACATCAGACAGACGGCCTCCGCGTAGATATTTACACTCAACCCGACCTCATCGAGAGCGCAGTACCTGGAGAGATGCTCAAGATTTGTCTACAGCGCGCCGGGGAGCTCGCCACAGGAAAAGCTGCCGGTCAAGTCCAACGGTTGGTTGCTTATATCCTGCACTCCAATCACCCCTTTAGGGATCTGTTCAATAACGCTGGTTTTGAACCAGTCCGATTCATCTACCAGATGCGCGAGGTCATGTCCGGCCTTCCTCAAGAACCGCAATGGCCAACTGGCATTCAAACACGCCGCTTTGTACCCGAAAAAGACGTTTACGCCACATATAAACTGATCCAGGAAACATTCGATCGGCCCGGCCGCGTACGCAGCAGTCTCGAAGACTGGAAACGTCATATGCTGCGTCCCGGCAGCTATCGACCGGATTTGTGGACGCTTGCATTTGCCGGCGAGGAACTCGTGGGCGCATGTCTCGGCTTTGACTACCCGGACGAAGGCTGGGTGCGGCAGCTGGCCGTGTCCGAGGAATGGCGCGGGCGTGGTCTCGGAGCCGCACTGCTGCGCAATGCCTTTTCAGTCTTCTACACCCAGGGCAAGCATCGCGTAGGGCTAACGACCGAATCCGACAACCCCAATGCCCTTGCGTTTTACGAGCGCGCAGGCATGACGATCAGGCGACAGTACGACGAATACGTCAAACCCTTCACGCCTTCAGCAGAATCTCAAAACATGTGAAACTCTACACCCATGGCTGATCTGGAATCGCTCCTAAACATCGGTCCTCGCAGCGTCTGCCTCGTCAGGCGCCATCAACATTTATCGACGCGTGAAAGCAGCTTTCCCACATGAAACAGCACTCAATCTGCTCTTCGCATTGCACAACAGTCTGCTCGATATCCCCTGGCATCAGCTCCCTTCCGGGATGGAGCATGGCCAGCTCGAGGCCCCCGGAGAAATGAGCAATTACGTGAAACGTTCTTGGCTGGTATTCCTGCTGCTGCTCGGCACAAACGCTGTGCTGGCATTGCTGATATTCGTGCTGGGGCTGGCCGACGAGATGGTCGCTGCTGGATCTTCTACCGCCTCCATGCCAGATGTGCCTCAGTGGGTCCTGGGGTTGGCCAACGCAGGTCTGATCCTTGTCTTCTATGGTCTGATGGGCACGCTGGGGATACTGCTGTCGAAAAAATCCGGACTCCCAGGGATCTACCGCGAGTGCGCCCGCCGGAGTGAGTTGCTCCTCAGCCCGATACTCATCGGGATCCTTATGGGCGCGTTTTTCATCGCGCTCGACCGCGCCTTTGCAGTGACTGCCCGGCTGGATGGTCTTGCCCACCCGGATTTTCCAGCCTCGATCATCGCTTCTGCTGCAGCCGGGATTGGCGAGGAGATCATCTTCAGGCTCTTTCTGCTCACGTTGTGGGCGTTCATACTGAGCTTGATTTTCAGGCGTCCCGGATTTGATCGATTCAGGTTTTGGACAGCCAACCTGATTGCGGCGATTGCCTTTGCCGCTGCTCATCTCCCTGCAACGATGTTCTTGCTGGGCGCCAGCAATCTCAACGAAATTCCGGCTGCCCTGCTCGCCGAGGTGCTGATCCTGAACACATCTCTTGGCCTGGTCGCCGGTGAGCGCTACATCAAGGTCGGTCTCGTCGCTGCGGTGGGCGTGCATTTCTGGGCGGATATCGTCTGGCATGTCGTCTATCCGCTGGTCCTGCCATGATCGTATCGTATGTCTGCACAAGCCCATTCAAACAGGATAGAATGAAGACAAGCGGAGAGGATCATCCGCGCATAGACTGACAGCCCAGAGCGAAAACAACGACGGATGCCCACCAACCTACCACCCGATTATTTCAAGATCGAAGAGCAGTTCCGGCAGGCAAAGACGAACCAGGAGAAGATTGCCCTTCTGGAAGACATGCTCAGCGCGGTGCCAAAGCACAAGGGCACGGACCATCTGCGCGCCGATCTGCGCCGGAAGCTCTCTAAACTGAAGGATGCCTCGCAGGCGAAATCCAAGGTCGGACGCGCCGTCTCCGTGTTTTCGATCGATAAAGAAGGTGCCGGCACGGCCGCGCTTGTTGGTCCGGCGAACACCGGAAAATCAGCGTTGGTCGCCGCGCTTACCAACGCCGAACCGGAGGTCGCACCCTACCCGATGACGACCTGGAAACCCACACCGGGTATGATGCCGATCGAGAACATCCAGGTTCAGCTCATCGACACACCACCGCTCGATCGTGAGTTCGTCGAATCCGAACTCATCGATCTGATCAGGCGATCGGACCTGCTGCTCATCGTCGTCGACTTGCAGGATTTTCCGACAGAGCAGCTTGAGCAGACAGTCGAGTTCCTGGAGGAGCGCCGCATCGTCCCGCTGGAGAGGCGCGCTGAATTTCCCGAAGGGCTGCGCTGGGCCGGCATCCCCTACCTGGTGCTCGTTAATAAATGCGATGACGAAAGCATGCTTGAGGATTACCAGGTTTTTTGCGAACTGCTTGACCTGGAATGGCCCAGCCTGCCAATCTCAGCTGAGACGGGTTTCGGCGTGGACAAGATGAAACAGGTCGTGTTCGACACGCTGGATATCATCCGCATCTACTCCAAGGCGCCTGGCCGGTCTGCCGATCTGAACTCACCTTTCGTCATGAAAGCGGGCTCGACGGTAGAAGAATTTGCCGCCAAAGTACACCAGGATTTCGCCAAAGGACTTAAATCGGCGCGTGTATGGGGCAGCGGTGATTTTGAAGGTCAGCTCGTCAGCCGTGACTACATGCTGCATGATGGCGATGTTGTTGAACTGCGTATCTGATCTCTTAATCAGCAGGATAAATTGCCGTCATCCAAAAGAGACAAAAATTTCGAGTGCACCAATCCCTGCTCTAGATCTTCGATAGAAAACCCTTTACCGCAGCCGTGAGTGCGCGACGAAATTCTCCCAATACTCGTATAGGGAGTAGACAAACAAGAAAGGGAAGCTCATGAAAAACCACATCACCGTATTGGCCGCGCTGCGTATCGGTTGGAGCGCGATGGGGATTATCGCTGCGATCATCGTCTTTGTCGCCGTAGTCGGCGGGGGATTGATTTCCGGCGATGAAACCGCAATTGCAATCACTTCGCTGGTTGGCTCGATTATCGCTACGATCATCCTGGTC